>JBPCMK010000127.1:0-5340 GCA_051002375.1 Pyrinomonadaceae bacterium
CGGTGCAGCCTTCATTGTACGCGACGTAACCGCCTTCTTCAGCAACAACTAACGTCCGTTCAAACTGTCCCGATTCCTGCGTGTTAATGCGAAAATAGGTGGACAATTCCATCGGACAGCGTACGCCTTTCGGGATAAAAACGAATGAACCGTCCGAGAAAACCGCCGCGTTTAACGCCGCGTAATAATTGTCCGATGAAGGCACAACCGAACCGAGATATTTTTGGATGAGTTCGGGATAATCGGCGACCGCTTCAGTGAACGAACAAAAAATCACACCCGCTTCGAGAAGTTTTTTCTTATAAGTCGTGGCAACCGAAACCGAATCGAAAACCGCGTCAACCGCGACGTTCGCCAGCATTTTTTGTTCGGTAATCGGGATGCCGAGTTTCTCGAAAGTCCTAATCAATTCGGGATCAACTTCATCCATCGAAGCCTTTTTCGCTTTTTGCTTCGGCGCGGAATAATACGAAATGTTTTGAAAATCAATATTCGGATAATCGAAATTCGCCCAGTTATCCGGCTGTTTCATTTTCAGCCAATGACGATACGCTTTGAGACGAAAATTCAATAACCATTCCGGTTCATTTTTCTTGTTTGAAATCAGGCGCACGACATCTTCCGACAGACCTTTCGGGATCGTTTCCGTTTCGATGTCGGTCGTGAAACCATATTTATATTCTCTGTTCGCCAGTAATTCTTGTGTTGCTGTTGACATAATTTTTTAGATATTGATTTTGGAGAGTTTTAGCCGTTGATTGATAATTGTTTCAGACCTCGTATCTGATGAAATGCCGCGTCAACCGACGCTTCGTTGCCGACGAGTTGGGCGAGATTTATCTGCGACAGCGCATTTTCGACGATTTCGTGAAGCCCGACAATGACGGGTCGAATGCCGCAGTCGCCTTTGTGAACGCACGCTTTCAAAACGCCCGTGTAGCTTTCGCAGTGCTTGCTTAAAACATCTTCATCAAGGACGCGGATGATTTCGTTCAAGTAAATTTTCCGCGCCGGACGCGCCAAAGTGTAGCCGCCTTTTGTGCCGCGCGTAGCGAAAACAAATCCGGCTTTGTTCAAAAGCCACATCAATTTTCCGGCGTTTGCTACCGAAATTCCTTCGCGTTCGGCAAGCTGATTGAGCGTTAAAGTCTCATCGCCGCTCAATGTCGCAAGCTGCACCAAACAACGCAAACCATATTCTTCCTGTGCCGATATTTTCATAGCTTCACGCTCATTTTCCTCGTATATTTTTCAACCGCCACTTAAGATTATCAAATCTTTACTTTTTTCTCAAGATTAGAAATGTTTCGTCCGACGCGGCATTTATCGCCGCAAATTGTTATGATTAAATAAAAATGAACTGGCTCGAACCGTTTCGCAAAAAACTCAAAATTCGCTGGCGTTTTCTTCGTCCGCAGCGTCGAAAATTTAAACTAAAACTTCTTGAATTTTCTCTTCGATTCATTCCTAAAGAGTCGCAGCGCGTTTTTATACTTACGCTTGTCGTCGGCGCGGCTTGCGGTTTGGCAGCAGTCGGTTTTCACCTTTCGATTATCAGCGCGGAGAATTTTTTGATTGACCGGGCGATTGCCGCGCCCAACGGAAATTGGATTTGGCTCACGATTTTAACGCCCGCGCTCGGCGGACTTCTGAGCGGAATTTTATTGTCTTATGTCGTTCCGGGCGCACGCGGCAGCGGCATTCCGCAGGTGAAAATCGCGTATGAAATCAAAGGCGGACGACTTCCGTTTCGAGATGCGGTCGGAAAATTTTTCATCGGCGTTTTGCAAATCGGTTCGGGCGCGTCGCTCGGGCGCGAAGGTCCGACGGTTCACATCTGCGCCGGCATTGCGAGTTGGATGGGGAAAACTTCGGCACTTTCGCAGCAGAATTTGAAACGTCTTTTACCGGTCGGCGCGGCGGCGGGAATTGCGGCGGCGTTCAATGCCCCGATTGCCGCCGTAACTTTTACGATTGAAGAAGTCGTCGGCGATTTAGACCAAACGGTTTTATCCGGCGTGATTGTCGCGGCGGCGATTGCGGCGGCAATCGAGCGCGGCATTTTGGGCGAACATCCGGTTTTTACCGTAACGCAAAACTATGGTTTGCATTACGCTTCGTCGCTCATTTTATATGCGGCGATGGGTATTGCCGCCGCATTCGTTTCGCTCGCTTTTACCGAATCTTTAATCAAACTGCGAAAGCGATTCGGCGATTTGACGACGATTCCCGTTTGGGCGCGTCCGACCGTCGGCGGCATTGTTACGGGCGTTTTAGCTGTCGTCGCGCTCTACTTTTTCAAAACCGGCGGCATTACGGGCGCGGGTTACGACACGCTTTCGCTCGCGCTTTCCGGCAGTTTGGGTTTTAAAGTGATGGCGGTTTTGTGCATTTTCAAACTCGCCGCCACGGTTTTCTCTTACGGTTCGGGCGGCGCGGGCGGCATTTTCGCGCCCGCGCTTTTTATCGGTGCGATGCTCGGCGGAATGTTCGGATTTTTCGATGTAAATGTTCTAAATCACTCGAATTCGGAAATAGGCGCGTTCGCGCTCGTCGGAATGGGCGCGGTTTTCGCCGGAATTATTCGCGCTCCGATGACTTCGGTTTTAATTATTTTCGAGATGACGGGAAGTTACGGTTTAATTCTGCCTTTAATGATTGCCAATATGACGGCTTACGGTTTAGCAAAGCGTTTTCGTCCCGTACCGATTTACGAAGCACTGCTCGAACAAGACGGAATTTTCCTGCCGCACCGCGACAAAAAACCGACGCACGCGCTCGAACAAATTAAAGTCAAAGAGGCGATGACCGAAAACGTCTTTGCGCTGTCGGCGCAAACGACCGTCGCGGCGGCAATCGAAAAAATCGGCAAATATAATTTTGCGATGTTCCCGGTTGTTGATGAAAATTTCCGATGTGTCGGCACGATAACTAAATCGCGCCTTGCCCGCAATCTGGCGGAGAAAGGCGGCAGCCAGACAGTCGGCGAAATCGTCGAAACAAGCAAAACCGTTTATCCAGATTATTCCCTAAGCCAAGCCATCGTGCGAATGAATCAGTTAAAGGTGATAAAAATCGTCGTCGTCGAGCGAGACAGTAAGAAAAAACTTCTCGGCATTCTGACGATGAGCGACATTATGCGTGTGCAAGCGGAAGCCCTGACCGAAAAAGAAAATCCCGAATGGACTGTGATCCCGAACGTCGCCGAACCCGATTGAGATTTTTAGTTTTTGAAAATATGAAAAGGAGCAGTTTTAAAGCTGCTCCTTGAAAATCATCGAAACTTAAATTCTTAAATTCCGCTTACGGATTTACTTTTTTACCGTCGTGTTTTTGAACGTAGATGCGGTGGCTTTCCGAATTTAAAAGACGATTTAATTCGGCGCGTTCGCTGGCGGAAAGCCTGCCGCCGGAAGTTCTATCTTTCGCTTCCAATTCGGAAATTCTCGCTTCCTGTCTTTCGAGACGATAAGTTTCCTGCGGCGTTAAACTTCCATTCGCCACGCCTTGCTCGATCCGGTTGGTTTGATTTTCCTGCCTTTGATTGATGTTGGCGGAGTTCGGATTGTAGCCCTGCGCGTCGTGTTTTTGTTGATAGATGCGATGGTCTTCCGAGTTCAGAAGACGATTAAGCTCTGCTCTTTCTTTGAGCGAAAGTCGTCCGCCCGAAGCTCTGTCTTTGGCTTCGAGTTCGGAGATTCTGGCTTCTTGTTTTTCAAGGCGATAAGTTTCCTTCGGTGTCAAACTGCTGTTTGCCGCGCCTTGTTCGATACGTCTTTCCTGTCGCGCTTGTCGGCGGTTAATGCTGCGAGTTCCGTTTTGGGCAAACGAGATGCCAGCCAAACCTAAAATCATTCCGAGCGCGATAATTAATTCTAATTTTTTCATATAAACTCTCCTCATTGTTTTAATTCTTGAAAATTTAGGTTGCAACCCCTTTTCACAAATTATGACGCGGAGAATTAGAAAAAAGTCGGAGAAAATTTCGGTCGGCACAGACATTTTTTTCGGCTTAATCAATTGTTAATTTTTCGCGTATTTCTCTCGAATCTTCACGGCGCGTTCCAAGCCGTCAACATTTTCGAGAATCTTCAAACGCAAATCTTTATCGAGATTCGGATTGTCAGCGAGAAATTTGTTGACGATGTTCAATGCTTCTTCGCTTTTCTGTCCGCCAATGAATGCGCCGAGCCAGCCGCCCAAGAAAAAGATTTTGCGATTTCGTTTCAAGTTCGGCAATTCAGCGAGAGATTTTTCGAGATATGGCAAAGTCAGTGCGGCTTGGCGCGACGTGTTGAAAACGGCGAATGCGGATTCGATATAGCTTTCGGAAATGTCTTTGTTATTTACAAAATCGTTCCAGTATTTCGCTTTGTTTTCGGCGGTCGGAATTCCGGCTTTCGCGGCGTAAGCATAGCGTTTTGCCGCGTCGTCCGTATTATTTTTTTCGAGTTCGGCGAGCAAATTTAATGCGTCTTTATCGCCTAATGTAATGAGTTTTGTAACAATGTCGAATTTGTCTTTGGTTTTCAAATCCAAATCTTTGATCTTCAATTTACCCGACAAAATATCTTTCAAAACTTTCCGCGCATTTTCCGTCGAAGCGATTGAAATGAACGCGCGATAAAATGTAATTCTTTGTCCGAGCGTCGGCGCGTTGTTGATTTTATCGAGCAGAAGTTTTTCGATTTCCGGCGCGGATTCGGCGGCTTGCGCGTCCGAAAGATAATAATTCATCGCCGTCGCAACTCGTCCGAGCAAAGTTTGAATTGTGCTTTCGTCCGTTTCGACGTTGATGTTTTTGATGACGAGTTTGACATAATCTTCGGGCGCGAGTTCGTAAAATCGAAGCGAATCCCACAAACTTCCCCACATCATCGAGCGCAGAAAATCGTCTTTTTCGTTGCCGATATTTTGCAGAACGTAAGCGCGGCTTTTATCGTCAAGCAGAAAGATGCCGTAGCCGTAATCTTGGTAGTTTGGGAAAATAAATGTAGCTTTCGGCGATAGTTTAATTGGTTGACTTAAATTATTTAGCAAAATCGTTTCGACTGAAACAGAATCTTTATACTCAGGATTCGGATTTTTTTCAAAAGTATAAATTTGAAATTTTTCCGTCCATTTTGAATTTTCATTAAGCGAATCTTTTTGTGAAATTGAATTGTTTTCTAATTTTATAATCGGCTGACCGCGTTGCTTTATCCAACCGTTCGCCCAATCTAATAATTCTCTAACACCTTGCGTTTGTTCGGCATTTATTGTTCCGCCGGATTCGGGCAGGTTATATTTAACTTTGGCAAAATCAGAAACTAAATCTTCCCAACTTGCATTGGCGAATTC
>JBPCMK010000128.1:0-14642 GCA_051002375.1 Pyrinomonadaceae bacterium
TTTCCGCAACGAGTTTTGCGCAAGACGACGAAGTTATAAAAGTCGAATCTTCGATTGTCGTTTTAAACGCCACGATTACCGACCTAAAAGGCAAATCCGTTTCCGGCGTAAAGCAGCCGCAATTTAAAATCTTTGAAGATGGTCAGGAACAAAAAATTGATTTTTTTGAATCGCAATCAACGCCGTTTGCCGCCGTCATTTTGCTTGATACATCAGGCAGTATGGAGCAGCGTATCAATATGGCGCGTTCGGCGGCGATAAATTTTCTCGACGGTCTGCGAGCCGACGACGTGGCGGCGATTTACAATTTCGATTCAAAAACCATGCTCGTGCAGGATTTTTCCAACAGCCGCGATATGTCCGACAAGTTTTTCGATTTGAAGGCTGCGGGAATGACGGTTCTCAACGACGCGATTTTCAAAGCCGCGCAAGACCTCGCCAAACGCGGCGAAAAACGCAAAGCGATTATCGTCATCTCGGACGGCGCGGACACGAACAGCAAATACTCCGCCGACAAAGCCTTAAAAGCCGCGCTCGCCGCCAACGCGACGATTTATACGATTGATATGTCAACGATTGACACGGGCGGAAAAGAACGCTCGCAAAGTCAAGCGGCGTTAAAAAATTTCGCCGAAAAAAGCGGCGGCATTTTTATTCCGACATCAGGCGGCGCGGCAATGCGCGAGGCTTTCAAAAACATCGTCGCCGAACTCGGCACGCAATACACGCTCGGCTATCAGCCGACAAATACCAAAAAAGACGGCAAATGGCGAACAATCGAAATCAGAGTCGCCAAACCGAATTTGACAATCCGAACGCGCAAAGGCTACAACGCTGAAAAAAGTAAAAAGTAAAAAGTTAGGAAGCGAATTCTTAACTTTTTACTTTTTACTTTTTACTTTTTTGGATTTACCAAGTGAAACGCATTTGTAGTTCGACGCGGCGATTGCCGGCGTTGCTTCCGCCGCCGAAGAAACCGAAACTGCCTGCCGTCGAAGTTGATTCTCCGAAACGGCTCGAACTCAAATTGCCGACCGGCGTGTTGAGATTCGTGCGGTTGAATAAATTTGTGAACTGCACGCCGAGGGTTAAGTTATAAGGCTTATCGCTTCCGCCGAAACCGCCGCCGCCGCGACCGCCGCCTCTGCCGAAACCTCCGCCACCGCGACCACCGCCGCCGCCCAAACTGGAATTTCTGCCGCCTGCCGTTTGTCCGCCCTGCGTCGTTGTCGCGGCAACATCAGTTTTCGAGCCGCCGAAACCGAAGGTTTTATCGAGCCGCAAATTGACGTTGAAGAAAGCGGGTCCGCGTCCGTAGTTGCGCGGAATAACCGCGTTCGGATCGGAAACTCCGGCGAGACTGCAGAACGAATTCGTTAATCCGAGTTGAGCGCAGCGCGCATTCAAAGCCGCGAATGTCGGGCGTTCGGTGAACAGCGTGTCGCCGTTCGTGTCAATGCCGTTCGTGATATTAAACGGTCTGCCGGAGGAAGCGATGATGAACGGACTCGCCCGCACTTTCCAGGGCATTTTGAACGAACCGCCGAGAACGAAATTGTGCCGCACATCGAGCGACGAAGATCCGTATTCTCCGCTCAAATCGTAGCTGTATGCGGGAAAAGTGCCTGCGCCGTCCGTGTTGCTTTTCGCAAAACCGAGCCGATAATTTCCGAACAAAGTAAATTTCTTGCTCAAAATCGTTCGGAAATTGGCGATTAACTGCTGTTGATTCAAAACGCCGCTCGATTCGTATTCATATAAATTGCCCTGCGCCGGAAAAGGTCTCGGCGCGTTCGTGCAGCTTTGGTTTGTCGGGCAAACGGGAGCGTTGACGTTGCGCGTTCTTAAAAGATGTATGTTTCTCGAACCGATGTAGAAAATCGTCGCCGTCGTTTTCATCGGCAACTGACGTTCGACTCCGAGCGCGACTTGATAAATGGTTGGCGATTGCAAATCGGCGGCGACCGAACGAATCGTATTCGACTGCGGCAGAGCCGTCAAAATCTGCGCTGCCGTCGGCACATTTGTTACGCCGTTCAAGCCGAACACGGGCTGACTTAAAAGATTGATCGCCGCCTGCCGACGAATCGGGTCGGGGTCGTTTGCGCTGACAATCAAACTCAGTTGATTCGTGCCGTTAAACCGTTCGGCTTGCAAAGTCAAATTTTCGCTGAAGCGGTCGTAGAAAACTCCGAAACCGCCGCGAAATACGGTTTTCGGCTGTCGCGCACCGCCCGCGCCGGGCGAATAAGCGAACGAAAAACGCGGCGCGAAATTCGTGTTGTCGTGAATGTTCGTTTGGTTTTCGTAACGCAGACCGAAGCCGAGCGTCAACGCCGGACTGACGCGCCAATCATCGGTGATAAACGCGCCGACATCAAACCGCGAAACATTTGCCAGCGGATTGCCCGACGTAATCGTGAACTGCGTCGGGTTGTATCGCACATTATTATTGCCCAAAACATTTTGCTGATACTGT
The DNA here is from genome assembly GCA_051002375.1 of Pyrinomonadaceae bacterium. Taxonomy (GTDB): domain Bacteria; phylum Acidobacteriota; class Blastocatellia; order Pyrinomonadales; family Pyrinomonadaceae. Next base: position 2,480 of record JBPCMK010000128.1, read on the forward strand.
GTAATCGGCGACACGAAAATCGGATTGTTCGGGTCGGCGTTGTCTATAAATCCAGCAAAGGAAAATGTTCCGCCGTAGTTCGACTCGGATTGATTTTTGATGCTATTGTTGCGAAGCCGAACGCCGAATTTAATCGCGTGCTGCGATTTTGCGCCGAGCGAAGTGGTCGTGTAATTTTGCAATTCAAAATAATTTTGACGATTGAAATTCAAACCGATTTGCGCTCCGCCGCCCGTAAAGGCAGACGAGACGTTGATGGTCGGAATCGAATTGTCGCCCGTTTGATTGTTGTTTTCCAACGAATATTCGAAGCGCGTTTCATTGACGGTTTTCGGATTGATAACCGCCGTTTCGGTCAAGCGAATTTCGTGTTCGGCGTTTTTGATTGTGTAAGCGCGAGTCGGCAGAGATGTATCGCCGATGCCTTGATTGTCAATCGTCGAGCGCGTGTAGCTGTATCTGGCAATCAAAGTATTTTTGTCGTTTATTTGATAATCGAAACGCGGGCTGAATGAAAAACGCTGATTCGGAACGCGAAAATCCTGCTGAAAAGGAACGATGTTAAAAGACGAATCTAAAATGAGCGCGTTGACGACCGCCGAATTATCAATCGAGCGGTTGCTCACGTCGAGAAAAAACGAAGACTTTTTCTTCTGCACCGGACCGCTCAAAGTCATTCCGTAAAATCTCGTCTGACTCGAAGCGCGATTTAGAGCGAACGGATTACGCGAATTCAAACTTTCGTCGTTGAAATTAAAAAATCCCTGTCCGCGCCATTTGTCCGAACCGGGCTTGGTTAAAATTTCGATTCGTCCGAAACCGAGGCGTTCGTATTCAGCCGAAAACGGATTTTGATTGATACGGATTTCTCGAATCGAATCCTTCGGCGGAATTCTGCCGCCCGTGAAACCGTCTATGTAAATCTGCCCGCCGTTCGGTCCCGCCGAAGGTCCGGCTAAGGCTTGCAAAGCGGCTTCGAGTTCGTCCGGGTCGTCGGGCAACGCTTCCAAATCTTTTTCCTTTAAGACGGTTGCGCCGGCGTTGTTTTCCGGGTCGGTGCTGACTCCCGTATTGGCGGAAACCTCGACGTTTTCCGCAAGGGCTTCGACCGTCAGAGCGATTGTCAAATCTTCGCGCTGTCCGGCTTTGATTTCAACCGCCGTGTTTTCGTATAAACCGAATTTCGGCGCGATTGCCCGCACGGTGTAAGTTCCGGGCGCGAGTCCATTAATCGTAAATTCGCCGTCTTTGTTGGTAATGCCGCTCTTTTCTTTTTTGTTCGCGTCAACCGCCATAACGGTCGCGCCGACGATAACCGCGCCGAGCGTGTCAACGACTTGCCCGTGAAGATTTCCGGTCGCTTGAGCAAAGACGGACGAGTTTATAAATAAAGCTATCAGTCCGATAAATAAAAATGATTTCAAGTTTTTCATAAAAAATATAAATGAAACGCCGCCCAAATGACGGCGTTATGATTCAGAAAAATAATAAAAGTTTTTAAGGAAGTCCGCCGCTGTCGAGACCGGGAATAGTAAAGCCGGAATCCGAGCCGCCGCCGCGTCGTCCGCCGCCGTTGCCGGACATCTGCGACAATTTCAAAAACGGCTCGACTCCCGACAAAAGTTTAATTGCGGTAAAGCGGTCTTGATTCGCGCTTTTCGTGCTGGCAAAAGCGATCATATCGCCGACCTTCAAATCGTTAATCGTAATCGCCGGAAAGCGTTCGAGCATTTCGTCAATTCCGCCGCGCATTCCGCCGCCTTGCCGCATACCGTTCGGCGGAGTTTGTCCGCCCGCCGCGTTGGTTTGTCCGTTCGGCTGATTCGGCGGGCGCACGCCGTTCGGCGGCTGCATTCCGCCGCCTTGAAACGCCGCCATTCTTTGCGCCATCTCCGGCGGAAATTGTTTCAAAACCGAGTTCGGTCCGACGACGACCGTTACGGGTTTTTTCGTTTGGATATTCGTGATCGTAATTTCGTTTTTCGCCGCGTCAATCGCCGTAATCGTTCCGGCGACGGTTTGAAACGAACCGCTCAAGACTTCTTCGGCTTTGTAGCTTGCGCCGTCAGCCGATTTATCGCCGAGAGCGCGAATCGAATCGCCGACTTTTATCTCGTCAATCGAACTCGGTTTCGCCTCGCTGTATTTATTTGAATCCGGCGCGTAACGCTTGAACACGGCGTTGTCTTTGGGCGTGAGAACCGTTTTCGTTTCGCCCATAAAGCCGCGCGACGAAACGGTAATTTCCTTTGTCTGCGGATTGATTGCCGCGACTTGTCCGGTGATTCCGCGCGTTCGCCATTGCTCCTGGTCTCTGGTTTGTTTCTGCGCAATGTCGGATTTCGTCATCAGATAAACCGCCCGCGCCGGAATCGTTTTTTTGTCCGCCGCTAAAATTCCCGTAACGATGACTTTATCGCCAACGCCGATGTCGGAAAAATTCGATGCGGTCGCCGTCTGCAAACTCGGCTTTTCGGCTGACACGCGCTTGTATTCGGTTTTGTCCAACAAAGCGACGTTGACCACGCCGTCCTTAGTTTGTAAAACAATATCGTTTGCCGAAAGCGATGAAACTTCGCCCGCGATAACGCTCGGCTTAATGCCGCTGTCGCTGTTCTGCGCCCGCACAAACGAGAACGCGCCCGCGAAAAAAACGAATAGAGTTAATAAAATTATTTTTTGACGCATAATTTTTTACTTAAAATTTGATTTGCCGAAAGTTTATACGCAAGCCTCAAAACAAGGTTGCCTTTTGGAATCAAATATACAGACGTTGGTTTGTATCGAAAGGTTTGATTGTTTTTGTAAAGTTTTGTGAGGCTTATATTTTGTCCCAATTATTGGTCGAGCGGGCGGTTAGAACGAGTCCGAGACTTGCCGCAAACAAGGCGATTAAAACAAATGTCCAAATATACGGCAGCGAAAGAAGCAGCGTCAAGACGAACGCGCCGAGCAGCAAAGCGAGCGTTTCGGAATGTTTGCTCTCCGGCAAAAAATATTTTTGAATTCGTTTCCCGACGCTGACCTGCAAAGCGACGCGCCCGAAAACATAGCTTAAAACGAGCGAAACAAAAAGCATCAAACTGACGATTGCGCTGACGTAATTGGGCAGAAAGCTCAAACCAGCCATTACGCCGAGCGTCGTTACGACAAAAGCGGCAAAACCGATGGCGACGACTTTGAGCATCGAAAGCTGAAACCGCGCGACCGCGCGACTGACCGCGCCCGGCGCAATCGTCGTCAGAGCCAGCGAAATAACGAACCAGAAAAGAATTGACAAAATGCGCTGCGCCAAAAATGCCCACGAAAAACCCGGCGCGAAAATCTGCGAAGGATTTTGCGTCAAGTTGCGAAGTTCATCTTCGTAACCCGCATACATAATCGTTTCCTTGCCCGCCGCGCGAAGCGGCTCGCGGCTTTCGGGCTTGTAGCTTCCGCCGAAAATTATCACGTCGCCGCCGATTGAAGCGTTTTCCTTTTGAATGACCGAGCCGCCGATGGTCGCCACGTCGCCTTCGACATTGCCCTCGACGATAACATCGCCGCCGAATACCAAAACGCCTTTCGCTTGATTTTTGATGATGACGTTTTTGCCGAACGAGAAAATCTCGCCGTCGGTTACATGGTTAATGACAATTGTTTTTTCGTCGTGCGCGTCGGTAATCGTGGTTTGCGCGTAGAGCGCGAGAGCGGCGAGCAAAATAAAAATAAAGCCCGAAAGAATTTGCTTGAACGGGAGTCTGAAGTCGGCGTATAAATTTGTTCGTGCGTTTAAGTAAATCACTTTTTTCGAGCCAGTATTCAAGGGCGGTGATAGCGCGTCATCAAGCGCGAAAGCGCGAGCAGAGAAACGAAAAATAATCCGATTAAAATTGCGACCGAACCCGACGAATTGCTGACTAATTGAATACACACCGACCGCAAAATCACCGCCGCTCCGATTGCTATGTCATAAACTAAATTCCAAGCGAAACTGCCGACCGCTAAAAATTGTTCGGTAAATTTCCAAAAAGTATTTAATAAAATATCGGTTTCCGCGCCGAGAAAAACGAGCGTCAGCAAAAACAAAGCGGCGCAGACAAACAACGCTTTCGAGCGTTCCTGCGGGCGGCGCAAACCGCTGACTTTGCTTTCGGCGTTGGCGACGACGACGCGCGTAAAATTTATGGGAAGCACGATTTCCCTTTCGCCTTCGAGCGCGAAATCCAAAGCGCAGAAAAGTTTTTTTTGCTCGTTGAGTTCCGCCGCGCAAGATTTGCAATTTACGAAATGCGTTTCTAATTCCAGTTCTTCGCGCGGAAGAAGTTCGCCGTCAATATAAGCGGCGATTTCGCTGCGCTGCGAGCAAAAATTTTCGATTGTCGCGGTTGGCGTATTCATTCGACTGAAACTTTATTTTAAAAATTTAATCGTCAAAGGATATTCCCAAAGCTCGCCGTTATTCGCCTTGACTGCGCCGATAATCGGGAAAACAATTCCCATAATTACTACCGCGAACAGCGTTAAGAAGCCGACTAAAACGAACATCAAAGGAACGCTGACAATGGCGTAAATAAACGACGAAATTATCCAGTTGACGACCATTTTACCGTGCGCGTCAATCGCGGGCATTTCGTCTTTTTTCGTTTGCCACATCACAATCGGCGCGACGATGCCGCCGAATGGAATAATGAAATTCAAAAATTGCGAGAGATGCAGAAGCATTCCCCACTGTTTTTGCTCAGGCGTTTGCAAAGCCATCGGCGGTTGATGCTGCAAATTGTAATTCATTTCGTTTCTCATTTTTTTACAGTCCGGTAAAACCGCGTTCGACAAACATTTCGCGCATCATTTCCCGCGCCCGAAAAAGACGATTTTTCACCGTGCCGAGCGGCAAATTCGTAACTTCGGCAATCTCGTCGTAACTCAAATCCTGCGTGTGTCTGAGCAAAATCAATTCACGATAAACCGTCGGCAGACATTTAACGACCGATTCGATTTCCGCCCGCCATTCGCTTCGCTCGCGCATCTGTTCGGGATTCGGCTGCGGACTTTCGATTTGCAGTTGATACGTGCCGTCGGCGTTTTCCGCTTCGATGCTTTGCTGATACGTCGAATTGCGGCGCATATAATCAATCGCCGCGTTGTGCGCGATGCGGTAAAGCCACGTCGAAAATTTGTATTCGGAACTGTATTTTTCGAGCGAGTTATAAACCTTGATAAAAACTTCCTGTGTTACGTCGAGCGAAGCGTCGTAATTATTCAGCATTCGATAAACGTAGCCGATAATCGGACGCTGATAACGGCGAACGAGTTCCTCGAAACCGTCCTCGCGCCCGCGAATCGCTTTGGCAATCAACTGAACGTCGGTCAAAGTTTTGATATTTTCTAACGCAAATGTTTCGGCTTTCATATTTGCAAAGTTACTACGAGCATTTTGGGTTTCGAGTTTCAGACTTTAATTTGGTCTTTGATTTTTGGTTTTCGCGCTCAAGTTGTGCGGCGAAAATCAAAAATCAAAGACCAAAACTCAATTCCATCCGAGCGACGCTAAACCGGCAGGCGCGGCGAGGTCGTCGAAGCTCAAAGTTTGAACGGGCAGATTAAATCCGACATCTTCGGGGCGAAGAATGGCGAGCGTTCTGCCGAGTGCTTCGTCGGCGATTTCTTTCAAACGGGCGGGCGTGAAATTTTTGCCGACGACGAGCAGTTTTTCCAAAGATTTTTCGCTCGTGTTGTCGCCGAAACGGTCGCGGTAGAACATCAGCAAACGATAAATTTCGTCGTCTCTTTCGCTCTCGGTGCAAGTAACGGAACGAACAACCGTCGGCTCGTCACCGCGGAGGAGAAGCGCGGTGAAGCCATCGGTTTGCGAGCTTATCAAAAGCGAATCAGCTTTGCTTTTCGCATCAACCAGCCAATTAGCTTCCGAGACGGCTCGCGGCAAAATCAAACCGGCTTGCCAGCCGAGCGACTCGAACAAAGTTTCGTATTCGTCAATCACGCTCAATTTCACGGCGGTTGTAAAATAGCGCGATTTACGGTTTGCGTCCGACGAAATTTTGCGCCGTGAAATTCGCATCTCGCCCGACGGCACGCCGAATGTATGTTCGGCTTTCCAATCAATGACTTCCTCGAATTCTTCCTTTGACGCAGGCTCATTATCAAGAGTCAAAATCGCCGTTCGCGCCGTGTTGCTCGGCAAACTGACCGACCAGCGTTTTTGTTTTTGCAAACCGGAATTTGTCGTAACTTCGTCGAGCAGAAGGCGCATCTCAGCTTGATTCGAGATATTCTGCTCGGTAAAACTCGGCACGAGCAGATGCGCGGGCAACTCGACAATCGCGGCTTGCCGGATGCCGAAACGTCCTCTGCCTTCCTTTTGCAAAGCGAGCGCGGTAACATTTTCACGCTCCAAACCGAGCGCAGCTTTCGGATAATTCGGTTGAGTTAAATTTTCCAGCATCTCTCAGAGTGGAGAGTAGAGAGTGAAGAGTCGAGAGAAAGAATCGTTTTTGACTCTCCACTCTCCACTCTCTACTCTCTACTCATCTAATAGTCCCCGTATTTTTTGCCGTCGCTGTCTTCGCCTTCGGCAGTGCTTTTGACATCCGTCAAACCTTGCCCGCTGTCGGCTGAATTTATGTCGTCGCCGGTTATTTCCTTCCAATCGGTCGTTTCGGAAATCGGGTCAATCGGTCTTTCACGCAGATATTGTCCCTGCACCAAATCGTCAATAGATTGCGGCAGTTTTCCCTTGTCGGTGGCGTATTGGTCAATCGCGCGGCGAAGCTGAAAAAGATTTTCCTTCAAAACCGTTTCTCGCGCGTGCTGAACGCTGTGTTGATACGCGGGCAGCGCGACCGACAGCAGAATTATCAAGATGAACATCGCTATCATCAATTCAAGCAATGAAAAACCTTTTTCGAACGCGGAGCGAAACATCAAAATTCTCACTTCGCTTTTCGCGCTCCGCATTTTAAATTTACCAATCACTGTATTTCTCCCCGTTCAAGGCTTCGCCGTCCGAACTCGAACGCACATCGAAAACATTTATCTCGTCCCAACTTTCATCTTTATCAGTTTGATACGACGAGCGAAACTTCCAATCTTTTTCGCCGGTCATCGGATCAACCGGCAATTCGCGCAGATAAACTTTTTTCTTATCCTCGCTTTCTTCTTTGAAGGCGAGCGAAGACCTATCGCTAAATACGCCGCCGCCCTGCGTGATATTCAGACCGCGCGGTTTGACTTTTACACCTTCGACTAAAATATCGAGACTCGGCGGATAGCGGTCGAGATTTTCCGTGTCGAAAATTTTGCAATCGTCAATTATCACGCGGCTGCGCGGGTCAGCCGGAACATTATTGTTAAGTTGATTAAGCGCGGCTTGATTCTGAACTTGACCGTTGGCACACGCGCCAATCGTATCTCTATGAAATTCGTCAATCGCGTTTCGCATCTCGCGCAATTCTTCACGAAGAATTAACTCCTTCTGCCGTTTGGCGGCGTTCTGCGCGAGCGGAATCGTTCCCATCACCAAAATCGCCAGCACGACCAGAGTAATAATCAGTTCGAGCAAAGTGAAGCCGATTTGCGATTTGCGATTTGCGATTTGCGATTGCTCTTTCATTATATTTACTGCTTACTGCCTTCTGCCTTCTGGACTAGAATTTCACCGCGAAATTCTTCCCGTCCGCCGTCAGCAAGTTTGAAATATCCGCGTCGAACGTGATTTCCGGTTTGCCGTCGGCGAGGGCTTCGATTTCGATATACGCCAGAACGCCCGAAGCGTTTTCCGCCGCGTCCTTTGGCGACGAAAGCGAGACATACATTTTTCCGCCTTGATTGAAAAACGGCGCGGCGGCAGTTTGCGCCAAACTCGCCCCGAAAACGTCGCCGAAGCTGACCGAGCGAATGGCTACTTTTTTCTCGTCGAATTTCAAACCCAAAATCGCCGAACGAAAAGCCGTCGCGCTTTTTATCATCACGGCGATTTTTGTTTTCTCGCCCGCTTTCATTTCCGAAAGCGTCGGCAAAATCTGCAAATCGGCGACCGGCGCGTTTGATTTCACATCTTCCGTCTTTAAAGCGGTTTGCTCGACGGTGACGGTTTTGTCGGACGAATCAGCCGTCGGCGGCGTGATTTGCAAAGTTTTTACGCTCGTGTCAATCGGTTTTAAGTTTGCGACAATCGAATCGGTTTTTTGATTCGTTTCTTCCGTTTTATTTTCCGTCGTCGCCGCGTCCGTCGTTTTTGTTTCCGACGCGGGCGGCGCGGTTGATTTGACATACGCCAAAGCAGCGTCCGCTTTTTGGTCGGGCAACTGCACCTGCGCGACGTTCGGAATTTTGCGGGCGGCGGCGAGATTGTCTTCGATGTCTTCCTGCGTAATCATCGCTTCGAGCGAGCCGCTCGTCGGCGTGGCGAGACTTCCCGTCGGACGTTCGATTAAATCTTCGGGCAGAATCGCCGGAGCGCGAATCACGCGCGGCGTAACGGCGATGACAATATCAACCTGCCGATTATCTTTCGTCGGCGCGGTGAAAAGTCTGCCCAAAATCGGAATCAAACCGAGCAACGGCAAGCCGGTGCGTCCGTTCGATTGCGAATTTTGCGCGACACTCGCCAGCAAAAGCGTTTTGTTATTTTGAACTCGCGCCGTTCCCTTTATCGTGCGTTCGGTAAAAGTCGGCGTTAAGCTGTTTGCTCCCGCCACGTCTTTCGATTCGATTTCCATCGCCACCTGCACGTCTTGATTCGGAAAAACAATCGGTTTGAATTTTAGCGTCAAACCGACTTGTTCGTAAGTAATCACATCGCCGAGAAAACCGCCGCCATTATTACCATTGCCGCCGGTATTATTTCCGCCATTACTAAAGCCGTTTGAAATCGTCGCGCTTCTGACCGGAACGCGCTGACCGATTCGCGCCGATGAATCTTCATTATTAAAAGCGTGAATCTGCGTCGAGGCGATGAGTTTCGTATTTTGTTTGTCCTGCAATGCTAATAAACTTATCGCCGGAACAACGAAACCGATTCCGAACGCGCCCGAAGCGACGCTCGCCACGGTTGCGGCGGTGCTGCTCGTCGAGGTTCTTGAACCTCTGCCGAATTCGTTGTTGCCGATAAAAGTAGAATTTGTTCCGCCCAAATTACTCAGCGTGCTTGTATCGCCGATTTGATTTCCCAATTTTAATAAATCGGTTTTGTTGACCTCGTAAATCTGCACGTCCATCACGACTTCGGCGCGGTCTTTGTCCAAAGATTTAATCAAATTGCCGATGACGCGAATGTTTTCCGTCGTATCGCGGACGGTGATACTGTTGGTCGCTTTGTCAACGAGCGGCTGGCTTTGCACTCTGCCGGGCTGCGGCGGAATGGCGAATTGGATAACTTTCGCAATATCATCCGGCGCGGCGTTCGCTAAATAAAACGTCCGCAAAACAAGCTGCTGAAATCGCACCCGTTGATTTTGGTCGGCGACGATAATCGTGCGCGGTCCGACCTTTTGGAAAAACAGATTCGTCTGCAAAAAGATGTAATCCAAAGCCCGCGCCGCCGTGACGTTTTTCAAATCAACTTTAACCTTTCGATCTTGACGAAAGGATTGCTCGTCAAACAGCACGTTCAAATCCAAATCCTTCGCCAATTCTTTAATGATGTATTGCAAATCAACGCCGCTCGGAAACGGCACGTCGCGCAGTTTTTCCAGCTTTTGCGGAACAACGCTATCGGTCGGAATTTGTTTTTGATAGCCGGTCGGAACTAATTTGACCGCGCCGCTCGCGTCGGTCGTTTTGTTCTGCGGCTGGTCGCCGTTTTCCAAATCCTGCTGAAGCCGCAAAACTCTCTCCATTTCGCTTCTTGCCAATTCGTTGGTCGAGTCGTAAGCGTATGCTTTGCGGAAGGAAAGATACGCTCCGGCGTAATCTTTTTCGTTCGCCTGCGCCGCGCCTTTCTTCATATACATCTGCGAAGCGTTAAAAAGTGCGCGTTGATAATGCAGACGATATTCCGGGTTTTTCGGGTCGTCCACGATGGCAAGCGCGAATTCTTCGGCGGCTTTGTCCCATTGCTCGGCATCCTCAGCGGTCATTCCGGTTTTGAAATGTTTCTTGCCGTTGCCGTCCGGCGCAGCAGCCAAAATTGTCGTCGGCGCAAGCATCGCCGCGAGCAGAAACAGCGTAATCGAGAAACGAACGTAAGCGGATTTTTTCATAAAATTAATTTTGGATTTAATTTTTCGTTAGTTAATTCAGATGCAAAAGTCTGATGCAAGATTTTACACGAGATTTGCAAGGCAAAGTTTCAAAAGTTTATTCAGCAATTAAAACCTTTGTTATTTTCAACTTGTTCGCGGGGAAATGCAAATAAAAAAGGTTTCAAGTTTCAGGTTTTTATGAGTTTGGTTAAACTTTGAAATTCTCGGCAGTAATCTGGAAACGGAAAATACAAACAACTTGAAACTTGAAACCTTTTTACCGAATTTCCTCAACGAACGTAACGCGGTTTATCTCGTGCAGAGTCGTCGCGCCGATGAAAACTTTTTTGACCGCCGATTCTCTCAAACTCGATAAGCCTTCCTTTTCGGCTTGGCGGCGAATCTCCGAACCCGGACGGCGTTCGATAATCATTTCCCGAATCGCGTCCGACATATCGAGAAGCTCGTGAATCGCCGTGCGCCCGCGATAGCCCGTGTGATTGCACGCATCGCAGCCGACGCTCATAAAAAACTTTCTGTCCTTGGCTTCTTCCGAACGCAGACCGGATTCTAAAAACTCTTCCGGCGACGGCTCATATTGGCGTTTGCAAACCGGACACAGCAGGCGCACCAATCTCTGCGCGAGAACGCAGTTTAAGGCGGAGACGAAATTATACGGTTCAACGCCCATATTGATAAATCGCCCGATAACGTCAATCACGTTATTGGCGTGAACGGTCGTGAAAACGAGATGTCCGGTCAAAGCGGATTGAATCGCAATCTGCGCCGTTTCGTTATCGCGGATTTCACCGACCATTATTTTGTCCGGGTCGTGCCGCAAAATCGAACGCAATCCACGCGCAAACGTCAAGCCTTTTTTCTCGTTGACGGGAATCTGCATAATGCCTTGAAGTTGATATTCAACCGGGTCTTCGATGGTGATGATTTTATCCTCGATATTGCGGATTTCGTTTAACGCGCCGTAAAGCGTCGTCGTTTTTCCCGAACCCGTCGGACCCGTTACCAGAACCATCCCGTAAGGCTCTTTGATATACAGCCGAAAACGCTTGATGTCTTCCACGTCAAATCCGACGACATCGAGACTCAAGTTTTTAAATTCTTCGCTGATTTGCTCTTTGTCCAAAATACGAATCACGCAGTTTTCGCCGTAAGCCGAAGGCAGAATCGAAACGCGAAAGTCAACGGTTCTACCTTTGTAGCGCACACGAAAACGTCCGTCCTGCGGAATGCGGCGTTCGGCGATGTCGAGTTCCGACATAACTTTGATACGCGAAATTAAAGTCTGGTGATACGCGATGTCAATCGGGTCAACCTTTTGATAAAGTGCGCCGTCAATGCGAAATTTCACGCTCACGTCGCGGTCGCCGGCTTCGATGTGGATGTCGGACGAGCGCGATTCCATCGCGTTATAAATAATCGTGTCAACCAATTTGATAATCGGCGACATCTCCGTATCGGTCGCCAATTTATCCAAATCCAAAACTTCATCGCCCTGATCGGTTTCCTTGACGAGCGAAATTTTAAAAGTCGAAGCCGCTTCCTGCAAAACTCTCTGCGTCGCGTCGCCTTTTCGCAGCACGACATCAATCGCTCCGGCGGTCGCCACATACGGAACGATGCGGACGTTCAAAACATTTTCGAGTTCGTCAAGAACTTCCAGATTCGTCGGGTCAGCCATTCCGACGTGCAGATTTCTGCCTTCACGACGCAACGGAACGAATTGATTGCGAAGCATCAAATCAACCGGAATTCCGGCGAGTTCTTGGTAGCTTATCGGCGATTCCTTGTCCGGCGGCAGCAAATCAATATACGGCAGACGATAGCGTTTTGCCAACTCTTTTGCTTGAACTACTTCCGGCGGTTCATTGTCTAAAAAGTCAGGCATCGCCATTTTCGGAGCTTCAACCGTTGCTGTATTTCCGTGTTTTTGATTTTGCATAATTTTTGTAAAACGCTAT
>JBPCMK010000129.1:0-40180 GCA_051002375.1 Pyrinomonadaceae bacterium
GCTTTGAGTTTGGAAAAACGAGTCGTGCTGATGATAATTTCGCTGATAATTTTTATCGCCGCGCTGAACATCACAACCACGCTTGCGCTGCTGGTGAATGAACGGCGACTTGACATCGCCGTTTTGAGAACGTGCGGCGCGACGACGCGCAATTTGATTTTTATTTTTACGCTCGAAGGTTTGCTTCTCGGATTTGCAGGAATTTTTTGCGGCGTTGTTACAGGCTTGCTCGGCTGCTTCATCGGAAATTATTTCAAACTAATCAACCTCTCGAAAGAAGTTTATTCGTTAAACTCGATTCCGTTTCATCCGAATTTCGGAAGCGTCTTGCTGATAATTTTCATCGCGTTTTTTTTGTGTTTGGCGGCGACGATTTATCCGGCGTTCAAGGCGAGCCGAATTAAACCGCTCGAAAATTTGCGGCAGCAATAAATTTTGGATTTTCGCGTCGTTTGAAACTATATTGAGACAGTCTTAAAAATTTCCAGTCTTGAAAAAGTTTGCATTACGGTTCACACTTTGACTATTATTTGAAATTAGTCGAAAGAGAATTATTTTTATGTTTGAACGCTATACGGAGAAAGCGCGGCGAGTTATTTTTTTCGCCCGTTACGAGGCTTTGCAATACGGTTCGCCAGTCATCTCGCCCGAACATATTCTTTTGGGTTTGATGCGCGAGGACAAAACAATCTCGGCGCGATATTTTCCCTATCGCAACTCGCTAACGGTCGAAGCCGTGCGGCGCGAAGTCGAAGAACGCATCGTCTTCCGCGAACGCATTCCGCAATCCGCCGAACTGCATCTTGCCGCCGAGACGAAACGAATTTTGGCGGTCGCCAGCGAAGAAAGCCAGCAACTGCAAAACCGGCATATCGGACCCGAACATCTGCTTTTGGGAATCGTGCGGCAGGAACGCTCCATCGCTGCCGAGATTCTTTATCAATACGGTTTGCGCTCGAATGACGTGCGCGAAGAAATCGCCCGCCAAAACGGTGTTTCAAATTTCTATTCAATCGGCAAGGAGAAATCCGACGCGCCGCATCTTCAGGAATTTACACGCGATTTGACTTTGGACGCGGCGGAAGGAAAGCTCGATCCGCTCGTCGGGCGCGAGCGCGAAGTCGAGAGAATCATCGAAATTCTTTGCCGGCGGACGAAAAATAATCCGGTTCTAATCGGCGAAGCGGGCGTTGGCAAAACGGCGATTATCGAAGGTTTGGCGCAGCGCATTATCGAGAAAAACGTGCCGTCGTTTTTGGAGAACAAACGCATTTTGTCGCTCGATTTATCGTTGATTGTCGCCGGAACGAAATATCGTGGACAGTTTGAAGAACGGCTCAAAAAAATTATCAATGAACTCAAACAGCACGACAATTACATCGTTTGCATAGACGAACTGCACACGCTCTTCGGCGCGGGTTCGGCGGAAGGAACGCTCGACGCGGCGAATATTTTAAAGCCCGCGCTTTCACGCGGCGAGATTCAATGCGTCGGCGCGACCACGCCGAAAGAGTTTCGCAAATCAATCGAGAAGGACAAAGCGTTAGAGAGGCGTTTTCAAGCGGTCAAAGTCGTGCCGCCGAACGAAGAGGAAGCCTTAAAAATCGTGCAGGGTTTGGCGGAAAGATACGAAGCGTTTCATCAGATTCGATATTCAAAAGAAGCGTTAGAGGCGGCGGTTTATCAAACGAACCGATACATTCCCGATAGATTTTTGCCCGACAAAGCGATTGACGTTTTGGACGAAGCGGGCGCACGCGCCAAACTTCGTTATCAAAGCCAAACGCAGTCCGAACCTTCATGGCGGGAAACCGTCGAGAGTTGGAAACGGGTAACGAACGAAGACCAACTACTCGCCTTTGAATTGAAAACTTTGGAAAATTCCTTCTTCGCCGTCGAGGTAACGCGCGACGATGTTGAAGAAGTCATCGCGCGTTGGACGGGCGTTCCCGTCCAATCAATCAAACAGGAAGAAGCGACGAAACTTTTGACAATCGAAACGGAACTGCACCGCCGAATCATCTCGCAGCGTCCGGCGATTTCCGCTCTGGCGAGAGCAATCCGCCGTTCACGCGCCGGACTCAAAAATCCAAACAAACCCGTCGGCTCGTTTTTGTTTTTAGGTCCGACCGGAGTCGGCAAAACCGAAGTCGCCCGAAGTCTCGCGGAATTTTTGTTTGGCTCGGAACGCGCTCTTGTTCGTTTCGATATGTCGGAGTTTATGGAGAAACACACGGTTGCGAAATTTATCGGCTCGCCGCCCGGCTACGTCGGACACGAAGAAGGCGGACAATTAACCGAGAAACTGCGACGCGCACCGTATTCGCTCGTACTTTTTGATGAAGTCGAAAAAGCGCACCCGGATTTATTCAATATCTTACTGCAGGTTTTCGAGGACGGCGTTTTGACTGACGCGCAGGGCAATCAGATTGACTGCAAAAACGCGATTTTTATAATGACCTCGAATATCGGCGCGAGATTTATTCAGAAACGCGCCACATTGGGTTTTCAATCGAACGCGGACGCTTCGCGCCAAAAAATGGAAGAGCAAGTGATGAGCGAAGTCAAGAAAACCTTCGCGCCGGAATTCGTCAATCGCCTGGACGAAATAATTATTTTCGACGAACTCACAGACGAAGATTTAATGCAGATTGTTGATTTGCAAATCGGCAAATTAAACGAAATGCTGACGAGCCGCGCTTTGCAGATTCGCCTGACCGAAGAAGCGAAACGCTGGCTGATAAAAAAGACGTGCGCCGACCGCAGTTACGGAGCGCGACCTTTAAGACGCGCTTTGCAGAAAAACGTCGAGGACGAACTTTCCGAATCTTTAATTCAAGGAAAATTGAGCGAAGAAAGTCTGGTCGAAGTGTTCTGCGAAAACGACAAATTGGTGTTTCGCCCGATTCGGCTCGAAGAATTGGAAGACGCGCTTTTCGAGCGGGCATAAAAAAGAAAATTTCAGCCACAGAGTTCACGGAGTTCACAGAGAATTTTTTATTTTTCTTTGTCAACTCCGTGAACTCTGTGGCTAATTGTTTCGCGCTTTTTCCTTTTTTCCGTTTCTTCTGTATAATTCGGAAATTTGTAGGCGAGGACGCGAGACGACGCAAGGCAACCTAGACTTAAACCGCCGAATCAAAGTTCGCGTATCAAACCAACGAAAAACCTTTTTTATTTTTACATAATTTTAAAGCATATTTTGAGTTTATTTATTTTGAATTTGACGGACGAGATGACACATCCGGCGACGGCGCAAGCCGACCGATTACGCATTCATAAGGAAAACGGTTTTATGCACATTCTTCGCTTATTTGGGCTTGTTTTATTGAGTTTTATGCTGACGGTTTCTTCCCAAGCGTCAGCCGCGACCGATGAAAAAGCGAAAGACGATTCCGCGTCTAAAACAACCGCCGCTCAACAACAGCAGCAACTCGTCGAATCGGTTGATATTCAAGGCAATCGCCGTCTGCGCGATGAAGACTTGCTTTATTACATTAAAACCCGCGCGGGCGACGTTTATAACCAAGCGCAAATCGAACGCGATTTGAAGGAACTTCTGTCGCTCAATTTTTTCGATAAAACCGAGACGAGAGTTTTGACCGAAGAAGGCGTACGCGGCGGCGTGAATGTTATTTTTGAAGTCAAAGAACTGCCGATTATCCGCGATTTGCAGTTTGAAGGTTTGAAAGCCGTTCCCGAATCCGACGTATTAAAAGCGTTCCGCGAAAAGCGCGTCGGCATTTCCAAAGAAGCGTATTACGATCCTGTAAAAGCCAACGCCGCCAAGCGCGTCATCCGCGAATTGCTCGCTTCAAAAGGTTATCCGAACGCGAAGATTGAAGTTACAGACGAAGAAGTTTCGGCGACTTCGACGGCGGTTAAATTTGTCGTTGACCAGGGCAATCGCTCGCGCATCGTGGACATCGAATTTGAAGGCAACGAAGTATTCAGCGACGGCGAGCTTCGCAATCAACTTCTACTCGTTAAAGAAGCCGGAATTATTACGCGCTTCAAAGGTCGGGACATTCTCGACTTGCAAAAACTGCAATACGATTTGCAGAAAAATGTGCGTTCGTATATGGCTTCCAAAGGTTATTTTCAAGCGAGAATCGGCGAGCCGCGAGTCGTCGGTCTCGGTTACAAAAGAACCGGAATTCCGATTTTGAATAATTTTCCGCTGCCCATTGTTACCTCGAAGGACGACACTCTGAAAATTATCGTTCCCGTCAACGAAGGAAAGGTTTATCGCGTCGGCGAACTCAAGGTCGAAGGCAATTCGATTTTTTCCGAGCAGCAAATTTTGGGTTACGTCGGGTTAAAGGCGGGCGAGATTGCCGACGGCAAACGGCTTCAGGAAGGCATCTACGAAAATCTGAAAAAAGTCTACGGCTCGCAGGGTTTCGTTTTGTATGACGCGGAGTTTGACCCTGAATTCAAAGACAATCCGGCGAATCCGAAGGAAGGCATCGTGGACATCACGATTACGATTGACGAAGGCAAGCAGTTTCGCCTGCGCCGTTTGGAATTCGCCGGCAACACATTCACGCGCGACAAAGTTTTGCGCCGCGAATTTTTGATTAACGAAGGCGATATTTACAACCAGCAAAATCTGGAATACTCGGTTTTGCGTTTGAATCAAACCGGCTATTTCGACCCGGTTGATAAAGACAAGGACGTGGAAATCCGCACGAACGACGAAGAAGGCGATGTTGATTTAATCGTCAAAGTCAAAGAAAAAGGCAGACAGCAAATTTCCTTAAACGGCGGCGTGTCGGGCATCGGCGGCTCGTTTTTCGGACTCGATTATTCGACCAACAATCTTTTGGGACGCGGCGAAGTTCTCTCGTTCAATTTCGGTTTCGGCAATCGCCAGCAGAACTTTCAGTTTTCATATCAAAATCCGTATTTCCGCGACCGACCGATTTCCGTCGGTTTCTCGCTGTTTGCCAGCCGCTATAAGTTTTTCGGCGAAGGAACTTTTCTTTCGCAAAATCGAAATCTGCTGTTCGACGCGCTCAACCCGCAGGGAACATTGCTGACGGACGAAAGCAATCTGTTCACGCAGAAAACCTACGGCGCGTCGGTTTTCGCCACCGCGCCGCTTTCGGAATTTTTGCCGAAACGACCGTTTTCGCGCCTTTCGCGCATCGGCGTAACTTATCAATTTTCAGCGACGACGATTTCCGAACCGACGGTTAATCAACAGGGCAATGCGGCGACGGCGATTCCGGTTATTTTCAGTCAGCCGAACATTATCACCAGCCGCGTTACACCGACTTTTGTCTACGATTCGCGCCAGCCGGCGGCAAACGGGATTGACACTTTGCGCGGCAGACAAATTTCGGCGGCGTTTGCTCTGTCGGGTTTGGGCGGCGACGTTCGCACTTATCAGCCGAGCGTTACTTTAACGCAGTTTATTCCCATTCGGCGCAGAAGATCGAAAAACGCGGAAGTCTTCGGTTTTCGTCTGCAAGCCGGAACGATTGGAAGTTTCGGCATCAGCCAAAATGTCAGAAATGCAAATTCGCTTGCCTACGTCGGCGGCGTTCCGCTTTACGAACGCTATTTTCTCGGCAGCGAATACGACCTGCGCGGCTATAACACGCGGGCAATCGGACCGATTGCGCCTTACAACACTTTCGTTACCAGCCGCAACGTCAGCGTCGCCACCAATGTAACCGGAACGCCGGTCGCAGTCGCCGGATTGAACAGCGATTTGGTTAATCAATTAGTTCAGGCGGGAACTTTTACGGGTGCGACGGGCGCAAATCCCGGAAGTATTTCGACAAATTATCAATTTATCGGCGGCGACACGCAGCTTTTGGGAAATTTTGAATACCGCATTCCGATTTTCGGACCGGTTTCCTTAGCCGCGTTTGCCGATGTCGGTTCGGTTTTCAATCTTCGCAAAACCGGCACGCAAAACATCAACAGCAATTTTCAGTCGGACGATATATTTGTCGGCGCAGGCACTTTAACCGGACTTACGCTGCGAAACAGTTCCGCGCTCGAAAACAGATTCGGAAGTCTGCTTTTGTTTAACGACCACGTATTGACGACGACCGAATTCAGAACGCTTTTCTGCTCGACAATCGTTTGCCCGACGAGCGCGCCGGTCGGCGTTCAGCAGGTTTATCTGCGCGGCGAAGCGCAAACCAATTCGCTTCTCGAAGTTGATAAAGCGGCATTTAACAGCTTGAGCGATTTTCGTTCGAGCGTCGGCTTGGAATTGCGTATTCAAGTGCCGGTCGTCAACGTGCCGTTTCGCCTGATTTATTTTTACAACCCGAACGCGAAATTCGGAGTTACGCAAGAAGTTCCCGGACTATTTCTGCCGGGCAATCGGAGCGGTTTCCGTTTCACGGTAGGGAGAACTTTTTAATGCAGAGCGCGGAGTACGGAATGCCGAATTGAAGCACCGCGCGTTTGTGGTTTCATCATTTTATTATTCCGCATTCCACATTTGGTTGACATCGGGCGTTTAATTAAATTAACATTGCTTCTTTTTATCGAACGCCAAAACAGCAAGCAACAAATTTGAAATTTCAAGATTCTAAACAGACACTAATCAGAAAAATCAGCTAGAGCTTTTTATAAAGTTAAGGAGTATTTACAAAACAATGAAAACATTTCGTTCAATCGCCGCCGTGTTCGTCTTTGCGGCTTTCTTTGCGGTCGCGGGCATCGCCCAAACACAGTCGGCAGTCAGCAAAATCGGCGTTGTCAACACGCTCGCTTTCGATGATGCTAAAGGCGGCATTGCCAAATACGTTAATGCTATGAACAGCCTTGAAACCGAACTCAAACCGGACATCACCGAATTGCAAAATATGGCAGCCAAACTTCAGACTTTGCAGACGGAAATCGAAAATTTCAAGAAGCAGTTAGACGATCCGAAACTGCCGCCCGCCGTTGACAAAACTAAAATTCAAACGCAGGCGCAGGCAAAATATGATGAATATACGACGCTGAATGATAATTTTCAGCTTAAGCAAAAGCAGTATAAAGCGAAAGCCGAACGGCGCGAGCAAACCGTGATGGGACCGATTCGTCTCGACATCGGAAATGCCCTTCAGGAATTTGCGAAGAAAAACGGCTTTATGATGATTCTCGACGCGGCGAAATTAGACGGCGCGGGACTTCTTCTGGCGTTCGATGAAAAATACGATATTACCAAAGATTTTATTACGTTCTATAACGCTCGTCCGGCAACGACGGCGGTCAAGTAAGCAAGTAACATCTTTCAAGCATTATAAAGTCAGAAGTCGGCGCGTTACGGGGCGCGTCGGCTTCTGATTTTTGACATTATTGCGATTCGCAAACTTTTTTCCGCGATTGATTTAAGTTATTATACGTTTGCTTTGCAAGCGATGATAATATTTCCGGGAAAAACCGCTTGCCGATTGTCTATGACTATTCTCGATTCACGCGCCATTCAAGAAATTCTGCCGCACCGCTTTCCGTTTCTGCTGGTTGATAAAATCGTCGAACTCGAACCGCGCACGCGAATCGTCGGCATTAAACAAGTAACTTTTAACGAGCATTTTTTTCAGGGACATTTCCCCGACGCGCCCGTGATGCCGGGCGTTTTGCAGATTGAAGCCTTAGCGCAGTGCGGCGCGATTCTCGCGCTTCGTGAATTCACCGACCGCGCGAATAAAATTCCGTATTTCAGCGGCATCGAACGGGCGCGGTTTCGCCGTCCGGTCGTGCCGGGCGACACTTTGGTTTTGGAAGTTACCGCTTTGAGAATCGGCAGCCGCGTTCAAAAAATGCGCGGCATCGCCACAGTTGACGGCAAAGTAACCGCTGAAGCCGAAATTATGTGCATCATCGGCGAACGCGAACAGGAGAAACAAAATGGTTCTGCTTCAGATTGAATTAAATTATTATGACATCGCTTTAATCGGTATCGCCGTAGGCTTTTTGTTCGGTTTGATTCCGCTGATTTTGGGTCTTATCAAAAAGGAGAGAAGCTATGCGGTTTACGGTTTTTTCGGCTCGCTCATCGGCGGCGCGATTCTGGGCGTTTTCTTAGCAATTCCGGTGGCGGCGGTTTTCACGTGGCTGATTTTTAGAAAACCCAAATCGGAAACAGTCCCAGATTCGGCACACTCGTTTGCCTCTGATGTTCCCGATTCGGAAATCTCCGATTCCGACGCTTCCTGAGAAGTAGGTTGAAGATTTATCGAGATAATAATAACAAGCAAATTATTTGCTGTTCGTTATTAACTATTCGTTGTTTGGAAGAAGAAAATGGAATTTACTTTTGAAAAACAGCGAACAAGGAACAGTTTGGCTGTCATTTTTAATAAAGCAATAGTTTCCGAACAGCTTCCTAAAATTTCCCTTCTATGTCATTTATCCACGAAAGCGCAATTGTCAGCCCGAAAGCGACAATCGGCGCAGATTGTTACATCGGAGCTTTTTCGACAATCGGCGACGAAGTAATTTTAGGCGACCGCGTTTCTCTCGAATCGCACGTCGTCATCGGCGGCAAAACCAAAATCGGCGACGACACGCGAATTTTCCCTTTCGTCTCGATTGGTCTCGCGCCGCAGGATTTGAAATACGGCGGCGAACCGACGGCGACGGAAATCGGCAAGCGCAACCACCTCCGCGAATTCGTAACCGTTCATCGCGGAACAAAAGGCGGCGGCGGTTTAACGAAAATCGGCGACGACAATTTGCTGATGGCGCAGGCGCACGTCGCGCACGATTGCCAAATCGGAAACGAAGTCATAATGGCGAATGCCGCAACCTTAGCCGGACATGTCGAAATCGCCGACCGCGCCAACATCGGCGCATATTCGGGCGTTCACCAATTTTGCCGAATCGGATTTGAAGCGTTCGTCGGCGGTTATTCGGTCATCGTCAAAGACGCTCTGCCGTTTGCCATCAGTCAGGGAAATCACGCCAGATGTTTCGGCTTAAATCGCTTGGGAATGAAACGTCGCGGCTACGCAAAAGATACAATCGAAAAACTTCATCACGCTTATCATCTTCTTTTGTCCGCAAAATTAAATACCACGCAAGCCGTCGAAAAAATAAAAGCCGAAATTAAAGACTGCGCCGAAGTTGATTCGCTCGTCGAGTTTATCGAAACCTCGAAACGCGGCGTGGTCAAGTAAGGGATGAAGGATGAGGGATGAATAAGAATCATTGTGCTTTTGTTTTATTCATCCCTTATCCTTCATCCCTTAAAGAGTTTCATCAGCGCGATTTCTTCCGGTTCGTATTCGGCTTGCGCGAGTTTGACGGCGCGTTTCTTTTTCCGCTCGAATTCGGCGAGCGTTACGCCTGCTTCATAAGACTTTAAAATTGTCGGGTGAATATACGAAGCGCGGCAGACGGTCGGCGTGTTGCCGAGTCGTTCGGCGACTTTTTTTATCGCTTTGACGATGTTTTTCTTCGCAACGGTTGTTTCTTCTGCCGCGCCGATTTCCGCTAAGACCATCGCCGCGAGCAGCGTTCCGCCCCAAGTGCGAAAGTCTTTGGCGGAAAATTCCGGCGCGGTAATTTCCTTTAAATACCGATTGATGTCCTGCGGCTTTATCGAATGCGGTTTGCCGTCTTCGTCCAGATAATTCAAAAGTTTGCGTGCGCCGCCAATCGCTTTCAAATCGCGCAACATCGTCGCCAATTCTTTATCAACAAGTATTTTCCGGTGTTTGATGTGATGTTTGCCGACGAAATTAAAAATCAATTTCCCGCCGCGCTTTAGTTCGAGATGACGGTTTTGCAGCGTCGTGATGCCGTAAGTTTTATATTGCCTGACGCTTTTTTCCGTGCCGACGCGAATATACAGAGAATTTATCAGGCGCATCATCATCGCCAAAACCTTTTCGCGTGGAAAGCCTTCGAGTTCTAAATGTTCGCTGGTGATTTTTCTCAGTCGCGGAAGATATTCCCCGAAATTTTCAATTTTTTGAAATTTTTTCTGTTCCTGCTTTTCCCTGAATTTACGATGATAGAGATATTGTATGCGCCCGTTCGCGTCAACGCCGAGAGCCTGTAGTTTGCCGTTTGCGGTCGGCGAAATCCGCACGTATTTCCAAGCGGGCGGAATGACGAGCGATTTTATCCTTTCAAGCTGTTGCTCATCTTTGATTTCTCTGCCGTTTTTATCAAAAAATTTGAAGCCTCTGGATTTTGAGCCGCGCCTTTGCCACCAATTAGCGCGTCTTCCGGTTTCGATGTTTTGTCTCGCTTTTGCTATGTCGAAAAGCGTTTCTTTTTTTGCCATTTTTACCTCCCCTTGCTCGTCTCTTTTCAAGATATAATTTATCAATTTCAAATACAAGCGAATAATTTTAGTTCATTCTCAAATTATTGAAATAAAACGGCTTGCGGCGACAAATAAATTTACTTTTTTCTCGTTCAAAGGCAACTTGTTTCACAGATGAAACATCAAAATGGTGTCAGAAAGAGGTGATAAAAATGACTACGAATATGAACGGAAATTTATTTGAAATGGAAGAGAGCGAAACGATTCAGAGCAAAAAGGATATGATTTTATCTCTGTATAATTCCGGCACGACGGAAGTCGAAGCGATTGCGGCGATTTCCGGCGCGAAGCCGAGTTATGTCGGTTCGGTTTTGCAGCGCGAAGGTTTGATTGACAACTATTTCGATTTATACACTTCGACGAATCATCCGATGAATGTTTATTCCAAACATTTTCGCGGCAAACTCGGATTCAAAGATGTTTTCACGGCGCAAAACAGCGTGCGAAATTTGGAGCAGTCGTATCGCTATTTCTCGAATCTGCAAGACCGCGCCGGACAGCACCACACATTGGAAATGGCGTTGACGATGCTCGACCGCGCACGCTGGACGGGCAAATTGGAAGAAGCGGAAATTTATCGGCGTTGGCTCGTCGGCAAACTCAGCCAACCGCTTATTGATAATGTAAAGCAGATGGAAGCGCGACCGGAAAAGGTTGAATTAAAACTTGCGGCGTAATTTCATAAAGCTGTTTTTCAGGATTTATACTGAATAAAAAAACGATTCGGGATAGTTGATAGATGATAGCTGAGAGATTTTATCTTTCACCTTTTATCTCTCATCTTTCATCTATCCCGAATCGTTTTTTTATTGTAAAATCTTGAGAAAGTTTTTATGAAATATATCCGCGCAACCCTTCGATTCTCATTATTCGTTTTCTCGACGCTCGGACTTTACGGCGCGTGGTTTGTCAGCGCGTTTTTCGTTCCCAACAAAATTTTTTGGCGGCAGACGGTTTTGCACGCTTGGGCGCGGGCATTCGTTAAGATTTCAAATATGAAAATCAAAGTCGTCGGCACACCGCCGAAGCCGCCGTTTTTTCTCGTCTGCAATCATTTAAGCTATACAGACGTTCCCGCGCTTCGCGCCGTCGTGAACGGCGTTTTCGTGGCGAAGGGCGAAGTCGAAAATTGGTTTTTAGCGGGGAAAATCTGCCGCGATATGGGAACGATTTTTATCAACCGGCAAAACCGCCGCGACATTCCGCGAGCCGGAGCGGAAATCATCAAAAGATTGGAACAAGGCGAAGGCGTGATTGTTTTTCCCGAAGGCACAAGCACGAAGGGCGAAACGATTCTGCCGTTTAATTCTTCGTTTTTAGAATTCGCCGCGCAGAGAGATTTGCCGGTTTTCTATGCCGCAATCAGCTATGCAACGCCGTCCGGCGAGCGAGCGGCGAGCGACGTGGCTTGCTGGTGGGACGAAAAAACCTTTCTCGAACATCTCTGGCAGCTTTTCAAGGCGCGTGAATACACGGCGATTATCACCTTCGGCGAAGAGCCGATTCAAAACTGCAACCGCAAGGAACTCGCGCGGCGGCTGCGGGAAAAAGTCGTCGAAAAATTCGTTCCGATTTTATAATTTTTTTTTCGGCGCGTGAAACTTTTATGCGCCGCGCCCGTAAGATTTCGCATCAAAACTTTCAAAAATTACTATTTTAGGAGCAAATAAATGTTTAAATTCAGCTTGCGTTTCGTAATCGCTTTAACTGTTGTTTTGTCAATTTACTCGTCGGTGATGGCGCAAACCGCGCCCGCTTTCGACGTTACGCGAATGGACAAATCGGTTGATGCTTGCGACGATTTTTTCCAATATGCCAACGGCGATTGGGTGAAAAACACACAAATTCCCGCCGCGTATTCGCGCTGGGGAAGTTTTAATATTCTGGCGGACAATAACACCGATGCGTTAAAGAAAATTCTCGACGTTGACGTTCAGGCGAAAGCCGCGCCGGGCAGCGACCAACAGCTTATCGGCGATTATTACACTTCGTGTATGGACGAAGCGGCGATTGAAAAAGCGGGCGCAACGCCGCTCAAACCTTATTTCGCGCAGATTGACAAAATCAAGGATACAAAAGATTTGCAGCGTGAAATTGCGATGCTGCACAATCAAGGAATTCCGGCTTTGTTCAGTTTCGGCGCGGGCGCGGACGCGAAAAACAGCACGATGAATATCGCCAATACCTTTCAGGGCGGGTTGAGTCTGCCGAACCGTGATTATTATACGAAGGACGACACGAAATCGAAGGAAGCACGCGAGAAGTTTGTCGAATATATGACGAATATGTTCAAGTTGCTCGGCGACGACGCGGACACGGCGGCGGCAAACGCGAAAACGGTAATGGCGATTCAGACGCGCCTCGCCGAGGCTTCAAAAACGCCGGTCGAAATGCGCGATCCGCAAAAACGCTATAACAAAAAATCTCTGGCGGAGCTTAAGGAATTAACGCCGAATTTTTCGTGGATGGATTATATGGCGGCTCGCAATGTTGCGCCCGTTACGGAAATCAACGTCGGTCAGCCGGACTTTTTCGCCGAAGTCAACAAGATGCTCGGCGATATTTCTATCAACGATTGGAAAACCTATCTGCGCTGGATGACGATTAACAACGCCGCGCCGAGTCTTTCAAAAGCGTTCGTTGACGAAAATTTCAAATTTTACAGCCAGTATTTAAACGGCACGAAAGAACAGCAGCCGCGCTGGAAACGCTGCGTCAATGCGACCGACCGCGCTGTCGGCGAAGCACTCGGCGCGGAATTCGTCAAAAAGAATTTCACGCCCGTCGCTCAAAAGCGCGTCGGCGAATTGATTGACAATTTGTTTGCCGCCTACCGCGAGAAAATTACGCAGGCTGATTGGATGATGCCCGAAACCAAAGAGAAAGCATTGGCGAAACTTAATGCTTATCAACGCAAAATCGGCTTTAATACCAATCCGCGCGGCTTCAAAGGATTGACGCTTGACCGGAATTCATTCTTTGAAAACAACAAAAAAGTCGCGCAATTCGAGATTGCCCGCAACTTGAAAGACATCGGACAAAAGGTTGACAAAACGCGCTGGGGAATGACTCCGCCGACCGTCAATGCTTATTACAATCCGAGTTACAACGAAATCGTTTTCCCCGCCGGAATCCTTCAGCCGCCGTTTTTCAACGCCAACGCCGACGACGCGATAAACTACGGAGCAATCGGCGCGGTGATCGGGCATGAAATTACGCACGGCTTTGATGATTCGGGAAGTCAATACGACGCGGAAGGAAACCTGAAAATGTGGTGGACACCCGAAGACCGCAAAAAGTTTAACGAACGCGCCGACTGCGTGGCAAATCAATTTAGCGCGTATCAAATTCAAGACGGCTTGAACATCAACGGCAAACTGACGTTGGGCGAAAACCTCGCCGACCTCGGCGGTTTGACCATCGCTTACGCCGCGTATCAAAAATCTCTGGAAGGCAAACCGAAACCGGCAAATATTGACGGATTCACGCCGGAACAAAGATTTTTCCTTGGTTACGCGCAGGTTTGGGCGACGAAATCAACGCAGGAATTTGAACGCCAGCAGGTTTTGACCGACCCGCATTCAAACGCCCGCTATCGCGTTGACGGACCGCTCTCGAATCTGCCGCAGTTCGCTCAAGCGTTCGGCTGCAAGACAGGCGACAAAATGGTGAGAACCGATTTTTGCAAGATTTGGTAGATTTCGGTTGAATATTAAAGCAAAGAAGAGTCGAGACTGAATAGTCTCGACTCTTTTCGTTTTGACATATAAAGAACAATCGTATCGCCTCCGCTCAACGTTCTGACACCTTTCTATAAAAATTCAAAGATATGGATATAAATCAATTTTTGTGATTTATTTAACATCGAGAATGTCGCCAAATCCATCTAAATTGATAAATAAAAGAGGTTTCAGCAAATAAAGTAAAAGGCACGATAGTTGCAAACTTTTAAGATATTGGAAACTTATCTATTAGTTTCCTCTTAACAAATCAATATAATCCCTAAAAGATTTTAGGCTATATCTAAGAGAGGAATAAAAAAAATGAAAACTATCCTAAGAGTTTTAACTGTGGTCGTTTTTTCGTTTGGCTTGATGCTTTCCAGCGTCTTCGCTCAAACGTCATCCACAGGAACTATTGAAGGAAATGTAACCGATTCGACCGGCGCGGTCGTCCCCGGCGTTACCGTCGTCGTATCGGGAACGAATTTGATTCGTCCGCAGTCGGCGACAACCGGCGACAACGGACAATATCGCGTGGCAAACCTGCCGCCGGGAAAATATTCGGTGATCATCGAATCGGCAAAAGGCTTTGCCAAATACGAAGCAAATGATGTCGAAGTCAATTTGTCGAAAAGCAGCAGCGTCGCTATCACGCTGCAAGCGGCAGGCGGCGTAACGACGGTTGATGTCGTCGCCGGAGCAAATATTGACCAAAGCAGCAACGTCGGCGGAACGAATGTTACGACCGAACAATTTACCAACTTTCCGACCCAGCGCACGGTTCAGTCAATCTACACGATTGCTCCGACCGTTGCCCGTTCGGGTCTGCGCGATGCTTCGGGACGCGACCGCGACCCGTCGGTTGCGGGTTCATCGGGACCGGAAAACAATTACATTCTCGACGGCGTGAACACGACCGACCCGGCATTCGGCGGTTCGGGCGCGAATTTGCCGTTTGAATTCGTTCAGGAAGTCGAAGTCAAAACCGGTGCTTACGGCGCGGAATACGGACTTGCGACGGGCGGTATTTTCAACGTCATCACCAAGAGCGGCAGTAACCAATTTCGCGGCGATGCGTTTATTTTTTACACCGGCAAAAGTTTCGTGCGTAATACGAAACATCTTCCGTTCACGGGTTCTGCCTCGGACGGCTTTTCGGAATATGACGCGGGATTCGACATCGGCGGTCCGATTATCAAAGACAAACTTTGGTTCTTCGGCGCGTTCAATCCACAGCGTCGTCAAAATTTCTTTTTGACGCAAACTTTCCGTCAAAGCGTAAGCAATAAAATCACGACTCCGTTTTATTCTGGCAAAATCACCTACGGAATCAACAACAATAATACGTTTAACTTTTCGACCTTTGGTGATTACACCAAGCAGGAAGGTTTCCTGTTCGGCAGCTCCGGTTTCGGTGCTGACTTGAACACTTTTTCAGGCGTGCAGGAAACGGGCGGCACAAACTACGCTTTCCGTTTGAACTCGACGTTTAATCAAAACTTCGTGGCTGAGTTTTCAGTTGGTCTGCATCGTCAGCGAAATAATGTTATTCCTGCCGGAAATCAACTTCAAACTCCGCTCGTCGCCGATAACTTTGCAGTTCTCGGTGCAAACGGACAAGTTGTTACACCGACCCAATCCGGCGTTCTGGCAACGAACACGAACGTCGGTTTTGTTGATTATGTTTTCTCGCCGGGCGGTTCGCTGCAGCGCGGATTCCTTAGACAAGGATTCGGTTTGTATCAAAACCAAAAACGCGACCGTTCCGAACTCGCGGCGCGATTCCAGAGCATCATCAAACAGCATACCTTTAAATATGGTTTTGAGGCTTTCCGTAATAAATACGACCAAAACCAACTCTCGACCGGACCGAGCAACACATTTGCCAATCCGCTTAACGTAGGTTCCAGCACCGGAACCGGCAGCACGGATAATGTCGTCAACGGTTTCCGAGTAACCAATAACTTCAGCGTTTGCACAACGCGAAGCATTGGTGGTGTCGGCACGGTTGTTTGCCCGAGCGGTTCAGCGACTGCCGCATTTAACTCTTTACCAACAGCATCGCGTCCGGCTGGTTTTACGGCTGATGCGATTACCGGAAGCATCACTCAAACCGAAGCGTTGCGCAATCCGTTTTTGATTCGTCTCAGCACTCGTGTTCGTGACTTTAAATTAAACGCGAAAACTCGCACGGACGTTGAAAGTTTCTACGTTCAAGACGATATTAAAGTGAACAATCAGGTTCAAGTTAATCTCGGCTTGCGCTGGGATTATCAACAAGCCTACGGCAATAACAACGTGAAATATCTTTCCTTGAACAGTTTTATTGATAATATGGCACCGCGTATCGGTTTCATTTACGATTTTACTGGTAAAGGTAAAGGTAAAATTTCCGCTAACTTTGCCCGTTATGTCGAAACTCCTGTTCCGCTCGACCTTAATGTTCGCGCTGGCAGTATGGATTCGCAAACCGACAGAAACTTTAATGTCAATCGCTTGAATGCTCCTTTAAACTCGGCAATCGCCACCGGCTTTTCAACCCGTAACTTGGGTTCTTCGCCGACACCGATTGACCCGGATTTGAAACCGCAAACCGTCAACGAATTCAATCTTGGAGCTGAATATGAAGTTTCAAAAGATTTAGTCGTCGGTGTGCGCGGCATTTACCGCGCACAAGGATCGGTTATCGAAGACGGTTCGTTTAACGACGGAGACAGCTACTTCTTGTTTAATCCGGGCGAAAGTTTGACTGACAGACTTGCCGCCTTACCGCCCTGCACGGGTGCGCCGGGTGAAGTAAGCATCAATAATGATGATGGAACTGTTAATACTTCGGGTAATTGCGGCGGAGCGGGAGCAAGATTTGGACATGCTCGTCGTTATTATCGCGCCCTTGAGTTCACGGCGACTCGCCGCTTTAACAACAACTTTTCGTTCATCACTTCGTATGTTTATTCCAGCTTGACCGGAAACTACGAAGGCTTGTTCCGTAACGATAACGGACAATCAGACCCGAACATTACGTCGTTGTTCGATCTGGTGAGTTTGCTTAAGAACACTTACGGCAGACTTCCGAACGACCGTCCGAATCAGTTCAAATTTAACGGAACGTATGTAACGCCGTTCAAATTAGTCGTTTCGGGCAACTTCTATGTTCAGTCGGGTTCGCCGTTTAATCAACTGACCCCGCATCCGGTTTATGGCAATAACGAAGGTTTTGCTGTTCCGCGCGGCACGGCGATTATTCCTGATGTTACTGCAAATGGTGTTGCAAATGGTAACGGAGGTATTCAAAGCTCAATCGGTAAAAACAGACTGCCGACAACCTTCAATCTGGATATGGGTTTCTATTATCCGATTAAATTCGGCGAAAAACGCGAACTTCGTTTTACTGCCGACATTTTCAACGTGCTTAATAGCCAACGCGCGATTACGGTTGACCAAACCTTTAGCATCAACAGCGGTGTTACGGGCGTTGCGCCGGTTCCGAATCCGTTCTTCGGCACGGGAACTATTTTCCAATTCCCGACATCTTTGCGAATCGGAGCGAAATTCCGCTTCTAAACGCTTGACGGTAATTTGAAAACTCAATAGGGAAAGTAAATTAATTTACTTTCCCTATTTTTTTATGTTAAAATCTTTGTCAAATTATAATTTTTTTGTCGCCAAAGCAAAATCTTAAAAGTGTTATAAGGAGTTTTGTTATGCTGGAAAATAACCGGAATGTGTTGTTACGACGGGTTGTCTATTTTTTAATAGCGATAATTTTGTTTTCGTCGCTGTCTGCATTTGTCAAAGCGCAAGGTTACGGCGACCGAACTGGAGACGGCGGCGAGAATAAAAACCATTCGGTTCAGGGACGAATCAGTTTTCCCTCGAATCAACCTGGAACAGCGTTAAAAGTTCGGCTCGAAAGTTCCGCTTCGGCTACTTTAACGACAGTCTCGAATTCGGAAGGCATCTTTTATTTTAGTGGTTTGTATCCCGGTCAATACACGATAATTATTGATGCAGGTAATGACTATGAACCTATTAGGGAAAGTCTCACGGTCGAGCGCGACATCGTCAGCAGTATGTCTCGAACATACAACGTAATGATAGATTTGCGCGAAAAAAGCGGTCAAAGACAACAAACCGGCGTAGTAAATGTCTCGTTAGCCAAAGTGCCGAAACTCGCGCTCGAACAATTTAAAAAAGGTCTCGAAGCGAGAGACAAAAACGATGATAAAACAGCCGTCGAAAGATTTACCGAAGCCGTCAGGATTTATCCGCAATTTGCCGAAGCGTATGACGAACTAGGGACTTTGTATCTGAAAACCGGCGAAACGAACAAAGCGGAAGACGCGATTCGCCGAACTCTGCAGTTTAACGAAAAGAATATGAACGCGCAGTTAAATTACGGCATCGTTTTGCTGAATCAAAGAAAAATGTATGAGGCGGAAAAGCAGTTGGAAAAAGTCGTCCTCGCCGACGACACCGCCGCTACGCCGCATATGTATCTCGGCATCGCGCTTCTCGGTTTAAATTACCCGGATTACGCGGAGAAGGAATTTCTAAAAGCGATAAGTCTCAAAGACGACGGAAAATTAGCGCAGGCGCATCGGTATCTGGGCGGAATTTATTGGAAAAAAGGAAACTATACGCAAGCCGCCGCCGAATTGGAAAAATATCTCGCTCTTGAACCGAAAGCCTCTGACGCTGACCGGGTTCGCGCCACCGTCAAACAGTTGCGGGAAAAAACAAAATAGCTGTATTTAATCGTTAAATTCGAGAAGGTGTCCTAATTTTTCCTTTTTCGTTCGCATATAATGCGCCGCCGGTTCTTCCGCCTCGACTTCAATCGGTACGCGCTCGACGACTTGTAGACCGGCTTTTTCGAGTGCTTCGATTTTGTCTGGATTGTTCGACATCACGCGCACCCGGCACAATCCCAAATCGAAAAGAATTTCGGCGCACTGCTGATAGTCGCGCGCATCAACCGCGAAGCCGAGTTTTTCGTTTGCCTCGACCGTATCCGCGCCGTTGTCTTGCAAAGCGTAGGCGCGAATTTTGTTGATGATGCCAATGCCGCGCCCTTCCTGTTGCTGATAAACGATTGCGCCGCGTCCGGCTTGCTCGATTAACTCCATCGCCTGTTTTAACTGCCATCCGCAGTCGCATTTGATTGAACCGAAAACATCGCCCGTCAAACATTGCGAGTGAATTCTGACAAGTGTCGGCGTGTCTTTGTCCATTTCGCCTTTAAATAAAACGACAAATTCTTCATCGCTGTTTTTTGAACGATAACCTGCAATTTTGAACTCGCCGATTTGCGTCGGCAGATGCGCCGTGGCAACTTTTTCTACTGAAATTACGTGCGTCGTCGGCAAACAATCCTGATTATTTTCTGACAAATTTTCTCTCCAAAACAAAATTAAAATGTCTGTAAAATTATAGCTTTAAAACGAAAAATATTATAAACCGCGCTAAAATTCCGTCAGTAATTTTACGTTCGTGATTATCGGCAAAATAAAAAGTCGGTCGCCTTTCATAAGAATTTCTCTCTTTGAAAAGCGACCGACTTTTACATCGTTATAATGTAATTTTATTTTTCCCCGTCTTCCGAATCCTTTGTTTTTTCCGAATCTTCTTCCTTTTCTTGATGGGCGAAAACCGCGCCTTCATTTGCGCCGAAAATACGCGATAAAAGATTATTCAAAACTTCCGAAATTTTGGAAGGCGATGTTTTATCGGCAGTAACTTTAACTGCTTCGTCGGCGAAAGCCAAATCCAATTTAATGAGTTCCGCCGTAACGTGACGGCAAAAAGAACAATCAACCAGATGGCTGACAACCGGCTTTGCTTCCCGCTCGCTCAAATTTCCTTCGGTAAATGCCGTCAACAAATCTTGGTCTAAATGCGGCTCTTGCGCGGGCGTAGAAATTCTGTTCGATTTCCGCGAGCGTAAATAACGGTCGAGCAGTCCTTGTATCTGGATTTCTTGTGGGTTTATTTTTTCTCTGTTTTCCATTTTTTACACCAGCCTTCCGTTTTATAGACGTAACATTTTCATAAGATTTGCTAAAAAACTTATTGACCGAATCAAATTCTTTGATGTGTCGGTTAATTTCTAAGTTGTCGTCAAATTGCGGTAGAGATTCGGGCTGGCGAGGTCTTGCGTGGCAAGTTCCATACAAATTTCTATTTCCTGTTCGCCGAGTTGATGTGCGGTTTGAAGTTCGGCGCGAAACATCTTTAAAATCTTGGCATAGCTTTTTTCGAGCCAGCGCATAATCGTTGATTCGTGAATGCGGGTTGCGGGATTTTCTTCGCGGCTGGCGGATTTTCTCTGAAACCAACCGCGCAGCGGCGATTCGACGTTTTCCACCAGACGGGCGATTTCGCGCAGCTTTAAGTTTTCAACGTGATAATAAAGCAGCAGCAATTTTTCGTGATTATCCAGATTTGCGAAAGCGTTTTCAATCGCCGAAAGCGTCGCTTTGCGATAACGGTCTTTGGCAATTCGGTCAATCATTTCGCCTTCGCCGCCGAGATTCGTTTCCGCAAAATTTGAATGAGCGTGTCCTTCGCCGACCGTTTCCGTCATTTCGTCAAGAGATACTTCGTCGTGGCTGGCGCGGTGTAAATCCACCAAAGAATGCCAGATGACGGTTCGCAGCCAGCCGCGCAAACTTCCGCGTCCACTGTATGTCGCAAATTTAGAAACTCTCTCGCCGTCAACGACGCGCGTTCCGTAAAGTTCGACATAAACCGTGTCCACGACTTCCTGCGCGTCTATGTCCGTCCGCGCCAGATGTCGCGCGACTCTTTCCAGATATGCGCGGTGCTGCTGGTCGAATTCCCACCAGGCGCGTTCGTTGCCGTTGGCGCAAGCCAGCGCGAGAAATAAATCGTCGGCTTGAATCTGCCGCAGAAATTCCTTTACTTCCGCGACGGTCGGTTTTCCCGAAGGATTATTTTGAATAAATCGGCGAACGGTTTTATCGAGAGATTCCTTAAAGCATTCGGTCAAATCTCCATAATTCGGCGCACTTTCGCTGCATCGCGCGTAAATTTCGGCGACTATGGATTCGCATTCCGAAAACAAATCTTCGTATTGTATCGCTTCGGGGAACATGGTTTGAATCGCTATTATAAATGATTTTTAAAATTTAGCATAGCTTTCTTTGCGAGCATTTTTGAACGGAAGACAAATTAGCCGACTGCGCCCGATTCCAAGCCGAATTTTTGAGCGTTCGCCATCGAATTTCCCGGTTTCTCTTCGGCGTATTGCAGTTGATAAAGCCGCCAGTAAAGTCCGCGCGTCGCCAGCAATTCGTTGTGCGTTCCGGCTTCGCGCAACACGCCGTGATGAAAGACCAGAATTCTATCGCATTTCTGAACGGTCGAAAGCCGGTGCGCGACGACGAGCGAAGTTCTTTCCAACATTACGCGGTCAACAGCCTGTTGAATAAGCTGTTCGGTTTCCGTATCAATCGAACTCGTCGCTTCGTCCAATACTAAAATTTTCGGGTCGAAAGCCAACGCCCGCGCGAAACTTATCAACTGTTTTTGACCGACCGACAAACCCGCGCCGCGTTCTTTAACCGGCGAATTATAATTTTCAGGAAGTTTCCGCACAAATTCGTCGGCGTGAACCTCACGGGAAGCCCAAACGATTTTTTCGTCGCTTATTTCTTTGTTTCCGAGCCGAATATTGTCGGCAATCGAACCGCTGAACAGAAAAACGTCCTGCAAAACGACCGCGAAATTTTCCCGCAAACTCCGCAAATCCCAATCGCGCACGTCAACGCCGTCGAGCGTAATTTTGCCTTTCTGCACATCGTAAAAGCGCATCAGCAAATTTGTAACCGTCGTTTTGCCCGAACCTGTCGCGCCGACCAGCGCGATTGATTCGCCCGCCTCGATTGAAAAAGAAATGTCTTTCAAAACCCAATCTTCTTTTTTATATGCGAACCAGACGTTTTGAAATTCGATTTTGCCGACGGCTTTTCCGGTTTTTTTCGGTTTCTCCGGCGTTTCGATTTGAACGGGCAAATCGAGCAGTAAAAAAATCCGGTGCGACGCGACAATCGCCGCTTGAAGAACATTAAACTTATCCGACAAATCGCGTATCGGCTGAAAAAGCTGCTGCGAATATTGAATAAAAGCGACGACGACTCCGATTGTCAATAGTTTGCCGTTCGCCGAAATGCCCGTCAAAATTTGATAACCGCCGAACCAAATAATGAGCGCGATGCCGACCGCGCCGATAAAATCCACCAGCGGATAAAAAATCGCGTAATAATAAATCGTTTCGAGATTCGCGTTGCGATAATCGTCGTTAATATCGTGAAATTTTTTCTGCGTTTTCGCTTCGGCGTTAAAAAGCTGGACGGTTTGCGCTCCCGAAATATGTTCCTGCAAAAAAGCGTTGAGCCTCGCCGTTCTGGTTCGCACCATATCGAAACCGTGGCGGGCGCGTTTGCGAAACCAATTTGTCGCGGCGAAAAGCAGCGGAACGGTAATCAATGAAATCAGGGCAAGTTTCCAATCCAGAAAAAACATCATTCCGATAATCGCAAAAATGATTACCAAATCGCCCAGCACATCAATAACTCCGCTTGTGAAAAGTTCGTTCAGTGCGTCAACGTCGCCCGTAATTCGCGTGATAACCCGCCCGACCGGATTTTTGTCGTAATAAGCGATTTCCTGTTTTTGCAGTTTCGTATAAATCTGCGTCCGCAAGTCGAACATCACCTTTTGCCCGACGACGTTGAGCAGAATTTCCTG
This sequence comes from Pyrinomonadaceae bacterium, assembly GCA_051002375.1. Taxonomy (GTDB): domain Bacteria; phylum Acidobacteriota; class Blastocatellia; order Pyrinomonadales; family Pyrinomonadaceae. Next base: position 22,786 of record JBPCMK010000129.1, read on the forward strand.
AACGTAAGAAAAAATAAACCGGAACAGAAAAACGCAGAAAAAGAGAAACGCGAAAAACCAGATGCCTTCGGTTCGCTTCGGCGTAATAAAATCGTCAACCGCTATTTTTGTAAAATACGGCTGCAGACTGATTAAGATATTCGTCAGAAAAGTTAGGACGAGCGCGACCGCCGCCATTTTCCAATACGGCTTGAGATAACCGAGCAAGCGCAAGGTTACGCGCAAATCGTAAGTTTTCTCAATCGCTTCTTCTTCGTGGTGATTTTTCGTTTCGTCCGCCATTTTCTATTTTCAATTTTAGATTTGCAGTCGGCTATTGGCAATGTGAGTATTAAGAATTTATGGCATAATTTTATTTCGGGAAATTAAATCCGCAATCTGCAATTCCAAATTCGAAATCGTTATGAACCGTTTTATATCGGAGCGAAAAAATAATTGGCAAAGGCTCGAAGACCTTCTTTCGATTCTCGAAACTTCTTCCATCAAAGGATTGTCGAGAATGGAAGTGCGCGAATTCGGCGAGCTTTACCGCCGCGCCGCGACCGATTTGGCGATTGCCCGTTCTGAAACGCGCGATCCGAAATTGATAAATTATCTCAACAGTTTAGTCATTCGCGCTCACGGCAAAATTTACCGCGCCGATTCGCGCGGCGCAAATCTCGTCTGGAAATTTTTCGCCGAAGATTTCCCGCGCTCGTTTCGCCGGAATTTTCGTTATATGACAATTGCCTTCGGCATTTTTGCAGTTTTCGCCGTCATTGGTTTTTCTTTGACGTGGCGCGATTTGGATTTTTCGCAATTCGTCTACGCCGACGTGCGCGAGCAGGTCAGAGCAAATGAAAAATGGTGGCTCGACTTAAATCAGGCAAATCAAATCAGTTCGACTTCGATTTTGACCAACAACATTCTGGTTACATTCAGAGCGTTTGCGATAGGCGCGTTTTTCGGCATCGGCGCGTTTTACGATTTGGCGTTTGAAGGCGCACGGCTCGGAAGCGTTTTTGCGGTTTGCTATAAAATTGACGCTGGATTTGGAAATGCTCTGGCGACGTTCGTTGTCGGACACGGCGTAATCGAATTATCCTGCATTTTCATCTGCGGCGGCGCGGGAATGATGATCGGCTACGCGCTAATCAATCCGGGCGATTTGACACGCGCCCAAGCGTTAAAAAAGAAAGGAATCGAAGCCGCGCAAATCGTCGTCGGCTGCGCGTGTCTGCTGGTCGTCGCCGGAACTATCGAAGGTTTTCTCTCGCCCTCAAATCTTCCGGCGTGGATAAAAATCGGCACGGGCGTTTTGACTGGCATTGCGATGTATTCCTATTTATTTCTGGTCGGACACGAAGACTTAAGCAAACCAATCGCGCCTTAATCGTCCTTTTCTCAAACAAACCCTTAATCGTCCTTTTCTCAAACAAACCGTAGGAGGTAAATTTATTTATGCCGCAAAATGATATTTTCACTTTGTTACAACCGCAAAACGACGTTTATTACGTCTACACCGCCAAATTTTTCGACACGCCATTTTCGATTGCCAATAAATTCGGCATCACCGAACAGCAACTACGCGACGCAAATCCGCAGTGGAAAAATCGCATGGTGATTTTTCTCAATTTCGGGGAAGAAGTTATTATTCCCGACAGCGTTAATAATTCATTGATGTTCAACTTTATGAATTCGGGACTCATCACCAAATATCGCAAGGGCGAGCAGAAAAAAGCGCAACCAAATTATCCGCCTGATTGGCATCCGCCGAAACCGGGTTTCGGCTCGCCGAGTCATCCGCTTTCGGCTTTGCTCGCCAAACTCGGCAACCCGAAATATACGGTTGATAAGCCGGGAACATATCACAGTCCGATTACATTCACCGACGGTTGGGATAAGCGAAACATCTCGACCGTTGACATACCGCAATTAAAGGGCGTTCCTTTTTTCTCGCTCAACGGCACAAAGGGCAGCGGCAGAATCAGTTTTTATACCAAGGCGCACGCCGCCGTCCAAGCCTTGTTCAAGGCTTGGGAGGACGACGGTTTGATTTCCAAAATTTTAACCTTTGAAGGTTCGTTTAACGCGCGTGTCATCAAAAAAACTTTAACACCTAGCAATCACAGCTTCGGCACGGCATTCGACATCAACGGAAGCTGGAATCCCGAAGGTCATAAAGCCGCCGGAATCGGCAAATCCGGCTGCTTGCTCGAACTCGTTCCGAGAGCGAGCGAACTCGGTTTTTATTGGGGCGGATTTTACTCGGACGCTATGCACTTTGAATATGCTAAATTATAAATCAAACGGAGGTTTTATGTTTGAGTTGAAAATTTTTTCGATGATTGAATGGCGCGGTCTTTATGTCGCGCTTGCCGTCGCTCTGTTGGTAACGGGTTGTCGGGCGCAGACGAAAGTTGTCGTCCCGACGAAGATCAATACACCGACTCCCAACGCGGTAAAAGCCGATTCAAAAATCAAGTTCACGAGCGTTTATACCAAACTCGATTCCAAAACCTGCAAGCCGATTGGCAAATCTTCGGGCGAGGAAGAAGAAGTTCCATATCTTTGCGACGGTTACGGCGGCTACAAAGTTTTCGTCAGCACGCACGGCGTTGCGACACGGATTTACATCGGGCGCGAAATCCCGACCGATACGAGAGCAGATTCATGGGACGTTTCAACATTGCCATCGTTCATCGCCAACGGCGCAACTGCCGGACAGACAATCGAATGGCGTTTAGCCGACGGCGAGCCATTTGCCTGCATCGTTCGTGCCGAATACGATAAAAGCATCATCAACCCCGACGAAAAAGGCGCGGCAAACGAACTCGTCGTGCAAAATCTTAAAGGATTTGCGCCAATCAGCGTTACGATTGACGCTTCTCAGAACAAACGCGCTAATGAAGATGCCCGATGCGCCGCCGATACCGGCTACGGCAAACCTTGAAACCCTTAAGCTGCGTTATTGTCAAAGTAATCCTCTTTCCTTGACCTTCAAATAAGTTTCCAGCAGTCGCGGCGCGAGCGAATTGGTCGTAACGTCGAGCGCGAGTCCGCCGAGCGTTTCGACTAATCTTAACGCCGATTCGCGCTGGTGTATGATTTCTTCCGCCGCGCTTTGCGTGAAAACTTCTTTGATGTCCGACGGTTTTTTGCTGACTGTTTTGTTTAAATCGCGGTCGCCGATGGTTACGACGAGCGGCAGATGGCGCGGGCGCAGAAGTTTGAGCGAAGCGAGCAATTCCTTTGACGAATCTTTGTCAACAAGATCGGTTAAAATCACAACGAACGAACGCTTTTTGGAATTTGAAGCGATAAATTGGAAAGCGCGGGCGTAAGACGGCTCGATTAGTTCCGGCTCTAAATCGTGGAGGGCTTCGAGAACCGCGTCAATGTGCCGGATGCCTTTGCGCGGCGGTAGAAACTTGACGATTTTGCGCCCGAAAACGAGCAGACCGCAATTATCACCGCCGCGTGCCGCCGCCGACATCAGCGCGAGCGATGCGTGAATCGCCGTATCGAATTTTGTTTCGTCGCCGATTCTGCCGGTCATCAAACGTCCCGCGTCGAGCGCGATTAAAATCGTTTGGTCGCGCTCGATTTGATATTGGCGCGTCGTCAGTTTCGAGCGTCGGGCGGTTGCCGTCCACGAAATATGCCGCAATTCGTCGCCGCGTACGTAATCGCGCATTGATTCGAAATCGCGTCCTTCGCCCCGCAAAATCGCTTTACGCTGCACGGCGAGAAACGAAACCGCGCCAAGTGCTTTCAAAGTCATCTCACGCGCCCGCCGCATATTCGGATAAACTTTTACCGTTTCCGCCCGGTTCAAATCGGTCTGACACCAAACGAGTCCGAACCGCGAACGAAAGCGAACGGCGGTTTTGCCGAATTGATATTTTCCGCGTCGCAGCGGCGTTAATTCGTAAAAGAAATTCGCGTAGCTTTGCGCTTCGATGGTGAATTCGGCTTCGCGCGTTTCGCTTAAAATCATTTCGGGCGGAAATTCGTCTTTGATTTTCAGTCGGAAGGTTTTCGGCGAGCCGTTTTCGACGCGAAGTTTTATTTGCGTCGCGTCGCCGATGGCAAATCGCCGCTCGAACTCGCGCGTGATTTTTAATTCTTCGGGAAGTTTTCGGCTGATAAAATAATCAACGATTGCCAGCGTAAGAAGCGCGACATCGTAAATCAAAACGGCATATTGCAGTTCGGAGAAATTCCACGAAAGCGAAAGTGGAACAAAGCCGATTGCCAGCAAAATAAAAAACAGACGTGAGAAAACAAAGCGCATCGCGTTGAAAATTTTACCGCAAAATTAACATCGAAGATAGTTGTTTGATATAGTTTATTGAGTCGTCAAAGAGGACGCGAATTTTATAAAGCATTGCATAAAGATTTCACTTCCAAAAAAGCCATTCGCGCCATTGCCATTTTTGAAATGGTCAAAGGCTTTTTGGGATTTGCCGTCGGCGTGGCGTTGATTTCGCTGATTCACAAAGATTTGAATTCGGTCGCCGGACATATTTTGGAATTTCTGCACATTGACCCGACCGGACATTTCGCTCAAATGTTTGTCGAACGCGCTTCAAAAATTGACGAGTCGAACATTGAAATTATCGTCGCGCTGGCATTCGTGTATACGATTGTCCGAATGATCGAAGCGTATGGTTTGTGGCGGCTGCGGGCTTGGGCGGAATGGTTCGCCATCGTCTCCGGCGCGATTTATCTGCCAATCGAGATTTATAAAATTTTTCAAGAGCCGAGCATCGTTCACTTTACAATTTTCTTCGGCAATATTTTAATTGTTTTGTATTTGATTTACGTTCGGCGCGAGGCGCATTATCATAAAATTCACGTAGAATAATTTATGAAAAGAGTTGGCGAATTAATTGAGGAAACAATCGAAGCGATGGAGATGGGCGCGACCGACGCGGCATTTGCTTTAACGTGCGCGGCGATTCAAGAGACATTAAAAAAATCTCTGGAAACCGAAGATTTGACCGGCGGCGATTATCAGCGATTCGTTAAGCAGCATTGGCAATTGATTTCGTTTATGGGTTTGCCGTGCGCGCTGCCGATGCCGCTCAATGTTGATTTCAAACTCAATACGATTCTTCACGGCTTTCGCGTCAGCGGCGCGGAAGAATTGATTCTGCATCTCGTTCGCCAAACCGCCGTGATGAGCAGAACGCCCGCGCAATTTAAGTTTCATTCCGGCAGCGCGTTTGAAATTCGCGGGCAGCAGATTTTCATTCCTGCGACCTTAATCGGCGGTCTGGTCGGCATCGTGATTTTCCAGCCGGAGAATAAAGGCGAAAGCGTTTCCGATAAATATTGGATAAATATCTCCGACTTCAAAATGTTTATCTCCGAATTTTGGGGCAGAATTGATTTGGCGGAACGAATTATGAATTTTTATCTCGGCTAAACAAAAATTTGAAACGATAAATTTATCCGTGATAATTTGTAATAAAATAAGTTAAAATGTAATTTATGCAGAAAACAACCACCGTCAGAGCCAGAATTGAAAGTAAGTTGAAGGACGAGGCAGAAGCCGTTTTGCACAAACTCGGCTTGACCACCAGCCAAGCCATCACGATTTACCTCAAACAAATCACGCTTTATAAAGGCATTCCGTTCGAGATAAAAATTCCGAACAAAGCAACACTCAAATCACTTGAAAACGCGAAACGCAAAGAAAATCTTAAAACCTTCAAGAACGCTGACGAGCTTTTTGAACATCTCGAAATCTGATGCGGAAAATCTCTATAACGACGCAATTCAAGCGCGATACAAAGCGCGTAAAAAAGTCGGGTAAAGATGTCGAAGAACTTAAAGCTGTCATTGCGAAGCTTGCCGCCGGCGAAAATTTAGAAGATAAATACCGCGACCACGCTTTGACGGGAAGTTACCGGCAAACGCGGGAATGCCATCTCGAACCCGATTGGCTTTTAATTTACAAATGCACGAAAGACGAGTTGATTTTGATTAGAACAGGCTCGCACTCAGAACTTTTTCAATAAAGTTTATCTAAATCAAAGCGGCGGCGAAAAGGATATTTCAGCCGAAGAGGTTGCATTTCTACGCCTTTGTCCTGTATTCTTTTTAAGATTTTTATGAACGCAATTCGATTTAACGACGATAATAATTGAAACGGCTTCGGACAAAAATTTTTGTTCAGAGCCTTTCGTTTGTCGCCAAATCGAAAGGCGTTTTTTATTTTTATAAAGAATATTTCGCCCGCGAAACACACTAAAAACACGAAAGAGAGGATAATTTTTTTCGTTTGTTTCGTGTATTTCGTGGGCAAAAAATAATTTTATGTTAGACAGTTTGGGAAATTTGGAGAGAACGCATACTTGCGGCGAACTTCGCGCGGAAAATGTCGGCGAGCAGGTTGTGTTAATGGGTTGGGCGGCGAAAAAGCGCGATTTCGGGATTTTTACGTTTATTGATTTGCGCGACCGCTACGGCTTGACACAAGTCGTTGTCAGCGAGGACGCGGCGAAAGACGCGCACGCCAAAGCGAAAAATGTGCGCGGCGAATATGTCATTGCCGTCAAAGGCGAAGTTTTTCGGCGCGATGAAGGAACGCGGAATCAGAAGTTGGAGACGGGCGAAATTGAAGTTCACGTTTCTGAAATTTTGATTTTGAACGACGCGAAAACTCCGCCGTTTGAACTCGAAAAGGTTGGCTCGCAAAATCTCGCGTCGGAAGATTTGCGTCTCAAATATCGCTATTTAGATTTGCGCCGCCCGATGCTTCAGCGAAATATCCGAATGCGTGCGAAAGCCGTCGCCAAGATTCGAGAATATATGGACGCGCACGATTTTATCGAAATCGAAACGCCGATACTTTTGAAATCTACGCCCGAAGGTGCGCGAGATTTTATCGTGCCTTCGAGAATTCACACGAGCAAATTTTTCGCGCTTCCGCAGTCGCCGCAGATTTTGAAACAGCTGACGATGATTTCCGGTTTCGACAAATATTATCAAATCGCCCGCTGTTTCCGCGACGAAGATTTACGCGCCGACCGCCAGCCGGAATTTACGCAGTTGGATGTGGAAATGAGTTTTGCGAATCAAGAAATGGTTTATCGCATTATCGAAGGAATGTTTCGCCACGTTTTCCGATTGATTGATGTCGAACTGCCGGAAAAATTCCCCAGAATGACTTATGCCGAAGCGATGCGCCGTTACGGTTCGGACAAACCCGATTTGCGTCTTGAAATGGAATTGCAGGATTTATCCGGCGAATTAAAAGATGCGGATTTCGCTCCGTTCGCGTCCGTTTTGGAAAGCAAAGGCGAGATAAAATGTCTGATCGTCAAAGGCAAAGCCGATTATTCGCGCAAGCAACTCGATGAATTACAGGAATTCGTCAAACGCTACGGCGCGAATGCTTTGGCGTGGATCAAACTTGGCGAAACGGAAACGACTTCATCGCTTTTGAAAGTTCTCGGACAGGAAAAAATCGAACAGTTGGCAAACGCGGCAAACGCTGAAAAAGGCGATGCGGTTTTAATCGTCGCGGGAAAAAAATCAATCGTCGCCGCATCGCTGGGCGCGTTGCGCGTCGAGATTGCCAAACGCGAAAATTTGATTGATAAAAATTTATACAAGCCGCTTCTCGTTACCGAATTTCCGATGTTTGAATTCGACGAGGAAACGGGAAATTACACGGCGGCACATCATCCGTTCACGTCGCCGATGGACGAAGATTTAGCGTTATTCAAACGCGCCGTCGAGAATGGCGAGACCGAGCTTTTCGGGCAAATTCGCGCTAAAGCCTACGACGCGGTTATCAACGGCTATGAATGCGCGGGCGGCTCGATTCGCATTCATCAAAAAGAAATTCAGGCGATGAATTTCAAAGCGTTAGGCTTGTCGCCGGAAAAAGCGCGTGAACGCTTCGGATTTTTCCTCGACGCGCTCGAATTCGGCACGCCGCCGCACGGCGGTTTCGCCGCCGGAATCGAACGAACCTGTATGATTCTCTGCGGCACAGAAAACATCCGCGACGTAATGGCGTTCCCGAAAACCGCCTCGGCGCAGGATTTAATGATGGACTCGCCGGGCGCGGTTGACGCTTCGCAGTTGAAGGAACTTGGAATTAAAATCGCGGAGTGAAAATGTCGCTAAAATCAGAAGTTAGTTTAATTGAAACGGAAATGGCTGCTGTCAAAAATATCTTTTCGGCAACGGTCAACTTTATTCCGTCTTTCAACATTACCGACGAGAAAATTCTGCCTTACGGTTTGCGGGCGCACACGCGCTCGATTAGCTGGATTGTCGAGCAGGCTATTACGCAGCAAGCAAAATTTCACGCATCGGAAATCGGCGTGAGCGAGGTTGATTTTAATATGCCCGATACCTGCCTGCACGACTGCGTAATAGATGTCGGCGAGAATCGTTATTTCGTAAATGTGAAAATTTATAATGTTGATGGTAGACCCAACAAAAACAATCTTTCAGCCGTTGCAAAACTTTTTATGCAATATGACTCGAATCTGAATTACCGGTTGATTTTCATTTCTTTCGGTATCAGAGTTAAAAATCAGTTTATCCGTTTTGATAAAAACTATATCAATACTTTTTCCCCGCAATTTTTACCTATCTATGTAAATCCGAAAAGCGATAAGTTACAAGCCTTTTACCAACACAATCCGATTTATCGAAGTCGAAAAGAATTTTTAGAACTTTTGGCTGAAAACTCCAAAGGTGTAGTTTTGGATTTATAAAAGATTAGTTTTTAAAATTTTTTAATTTTATCGAATGCTTGGGGTTTAATTTTCTTACTCTCAATAATACCAATGGTGTTTTTCACAAATTCATAAAAGTCGTTGTTCGACGCACTTAGAAAATTCATAAAATTTATATCAACAATTTCTCTTTGTCGTGCTGATATTATTATTTCGCTGTTAACGGGATTGATTAAATTTAGTTTAATAACGCCAATTCCATACCCATTATTTAATCTCGTTAAATTCTCTAAAAAATCTTTGCTCATATCTAAATCTTCAACGACCAGATAGCCGTAATTTGCCCAACTTGAATTTGAAACAGCTTGAAAATACGCTTCGGTAATATTGGATTTGTCAATTTTAATTTTTAACTCGAAACTGAAAAACTCAATTACTTTTGTTGAAAACAGACCAAGTTTTTTCACTTCATCTTGAAATAATGGACTGAGATTAAGAATTAACGGATTTATGCCTACTACATCGGGGTTTGTCCATTTGCCGATTTTGTTTCTCGTATAATTTGATTTGAGTGCGTTAATAGTTTTTGAAAAAATATTGTATCTTTCAAATACGAACTTTACTAAATACGGATGTAATTCTATCTCTGCGAGAGTGTGAATATCTTGATAAGACTTTGATTGTAAGTAAAATTTTTTGAAACTTACTTTATCTCTCTTTTCAGAATGAATTCCAATTATAGGATTTGCGCCTACTGAATATTTGCTCAAAGTCCTTGCAACTGCCGAAGCGGGAAACTCCACCCTGATCAATTCGGGGCAGGAAGAAGAATTAGAATGAGCCAATGCTAATTCAGTTATTTCTTTTTGCTGTAAAGGACTATCGGCATTGTCTAAAATATCAATTATCAAATCAATAAGTTGCATAGTTTAATTGGATTTTATAACCTGAAAGGTGTTTTTTCAAGATGTTATTTTAAGAGTCAGTTATATTTAAGTTTCAAAGTAAAAAATGGCTCGAAGTCGGTTACAATCCGAAAGATTTATGGTCGGTTTCTCGTCTTCATCGTATTCACGCCGAACGCGAAGACCATCCGACGCAGAAGGCACTTGAAATTATCGAGCGAATGATTAAAGCAAGCTGTCCCGAAAATGGAATCGTGCTTGACCCGTTTGCCGGAACAGGCACGACCGCCGTCGCTTGCCTGCTGAATAATCGCCGTTATATTACGTATGAATTGAACCCGGATTATTACGAACTGATCTTAAGTCGGATTAGCCGTAATCAGGATTTCTTTCTTGAGCCGCCGAAACTAATCGAAACAAATAAAAGGGAAGAAAGCCAACAGTCTTTATTTTTCGGCACAAATGTTTAGCGAAAAACATTCTAAAATTTTGCCGAACCAAATCCGCCGCGATGTCGTAAAATCAAAAAACAATGGCAAAGAAAAAGTTCGACACCAATCCGCTCGACCCGACGTTTCCCGAAAGAGTTCAAAGAGAAGCGGAAACTGTTCCCTTGCCGAAAAATAAATTTAAGACCGCCGAATTTGCGCCGCCGTCGGTAACCGAAGAGCAGACGCGGCGTTTTGACGAAGCGAATTTTGATAATTACAACGCGCCTTATAACGGACAAAACACGCCCGCGAATTTCAAAACGACGAATCTTGCAGATATGAATCGGGCGAGTTCGCGCAATGTTCCAGGTGTCGGAATTCCCGAAAAATGGCTGTGCGGTTTGCCGTATATTCCGTGGTATATCGGTTTGATTGCGAGCTTGATAATTTTGTTTGTCGTGCCGAAAAGCGAAACGAAAGTGCGTTTTCACGCCGCTCAAGGTTTGGCGGCGCATCTGGCGATTTTAATCGTCAGCGCGATTCTCGGCGGTCTCGGTCACGTTACGGATTTTGCCAGCGTCGGCAACGCGATTTTTCAGGTTGTAACGATGATTATGCTGATCGTTTTCGCCATCAAAGCGTGGCAGGGAAAACCCGTGCATATCGAATCGGTGGACGATTTGACCGAGTGGCTCGAAGATAAAATTAAACCGCAGAGATAATTTTCAAACAAATTACGCTGAAGCCTGAAGCAGATTTCTGAGCATCAGTTGTAATTTATCGGTCAAATTTCCCGAATACGCTCCGACTTTTACTTCTAACTTTTTCGCGCCCACAATTTTCGCAATCGAGCTTCGGCTGATTTTATATAAAAGAAGTTCCTGCACTGTGGAAGGCGTTCGGCGGAAAAGACGATACGCATTTCCGACAAAAATTCTTTGTCCGTCGGCGACGACCGTCAGGCTGTTCGATTTTAAGAATTTCCAATCTTCGGCTTCGGATAAAACGCCAACCAGATAGACGCTTTCTCTGCCCCGCTCCCAATCCCGATAAACATATGCGACGCGCATATCAACTTTTTGATTGGAATTTTTAGCGGCAATCAAATTTTGAATCGCCCGCGAAGTAGCGACATAACCGATCTTCGCGGAAGAATCGTATTTCATTTCCAAACCGCCGACTCCAACCGATTGTTCGACGGCGTAGCTGTCCACGTCCACCCACATCTGAAAATCGTTGTTGGATAACCCGCGAGTGCCGACAGTGCGGCGTTTTGATTTTTGTTCGATTGTTTTTTGAAAGGCTTCCTGCGCCAATCTCTCTTGTCTTGCTTTTGCTTCGGCGCGAACTTCCCAGGACGGTTTCAGATTTTCGATTGACCAGATACCGCGTTTTTCTACTTTCGCCTGCGCCTCGTTGCTTTGATAAACGTCGCTTTCCGCCGCGTCCTGCCGGTCTTTTTCCAAGACGGCATACCACGCCGCGCCGTCCCGGATCATTTGCTGGCTGACATCAACGCCGTTTAAGAAAAGCTGCCCGACGGTTCTCGTCTGCATTAAACCCTTCGCCCGAAATTCGACGATTTCATCAAGAACAAGTTCGCGCAGATGTTGTGTCGAAATTTCGTTGAGCGGCTGTCCGGCTTCTGGAACTTCGATGTATTGCAGTTCGGCGACAAGCCGCGTGCGATTCGGCATTTCGATAATAAGGATTTTGCCGTTCACCACTCCGACGACTTTGCCGTTGACTCTGGTTTGCGCGAAAGCCGCGTTTGCGACAATCAAAATGAATAGGAAAATTAGCTTTAAATTTTTCATGCAAATTTTTATCTCGCGTCCAAATCATACTCGCGCAGGCGACGGTAAAGCGTCGAAGATGAAATCCCCAAAAGCTCCGCCGTTTTGCCGCGATGCCAGCCGGTTTGTTCTAACGCACGCAGGATTTGCTGTTTTTCGACTTCGTGCAAAGCCGTCGGCGCGGCGGCGTTGTGAAACGAATTCGTGCCATTCCCTTTCGGCGTGTGATAGCTGATTGAAACGCTCGGCTCGTTTGTTCGATAGACAACTTCGGGCGGCAATTCCTTGGTCGTGATTCTGCCGTTGTCGGCGAGCAAAATCGCGCGTTCGAGACAATTTCTTAATTGACGAACATTGCCCGTCCAATTAAACGAACTCAAAGCGTCAACGGCTTGGGGCGCGAGTTCGGGAGCGCGGTCTCCGGCGATTTTGTTTAAGATATACTGCGCCAACGGCTCGATGTCTTCGCGGCGTTGACGAAGCGGCGGAATGTTAATCTCAAAACTGTTGATGCGGTAAAGCAAATCCGCGCGAAAGACGTTTTCGTTAATCGCCTGCGTCGGATTGCGATTGGTCGCCGCAACCAAGCGCACGTCAACCTCGACTTTTTTTACGCCGCCGACGCGGAAAAACGAGCGCGTCTCTAATGCGCGTAAAAGTTTCGATTGAAGCTGCGCGGGCATTTCCATCACTTCGTCGAGAAATAGAGTTCCGCCATCGGCGATTTCAAACAGTCCGAGCTTTCTCGCTCTCGCGCCGGAAAACGCGCCGGCTTCGTGTCCGAATAATTCGGATTCGAGCAAGCTGTCCTGCAAAGCCGCGCAGTTCAAATCAATAAAAGTTTTATCGCTGCGCCGCGAAAGACGATGAACCGCCTGCGCGATAAGTTCTTTGCCCGTTCCCGATTCGCCCGTGATTAAAACCGATGTGTCGGACGGCGCGACGCGCTGAACGAGCCGAAGGACTTCCTTCATCTGCGGCGATTCGGCGACGATTTCCGGCATATTCTGGTGCGAGCGTTCGACCTGTGCGCGAAGCCTCTGATTATCAATTTTGAGCTTTTGTTTGTCGGCGGCTTGCGCGACCAAAACGGAAAGTTCGGTGATGCGGTAAGGTTTCGTCAGATAATCATACGCGCCGAGCTTCATCGCTTCGATTGCCGACTCGACCGTCGCTTGTCCGGTGAGCATAATCACTTCGGGCGGATTCTGCGATTTCTCGCGCAGACGGCGCAAAAGTCCGATACCGTCCAGACGCGGCATATTTATATCGCACAAAAGCACGTCGAAATCCTGCCGCTCAAGGATTTCCCAAGCCGCTTCGCCGTCCGAAGCAGTTTCGACTTCGTGTCCCTGCCGCGTCATTTCCTTCTGCACGACGAGGCGCAGATTGTTTTCATCGTCAACTACAAGGAGTTTTGCCATAAGTTTTTGAGTCTGGAGAGTCAAGAAAGTCTGGAGAGTCTGGAGAGTCTGGAGAGTCTTAAATCAATCCGACTCTCTTGACTCTCCAGACTCTCTCGACTTGATAGGGAGAAAAATCGAGAACGTCGTTCCCACGCCGACGTTCGAGCGAACGCTTAAACGTCCGTCGTGTTCGGTGATGATGCCGTAGCAAACGGCTAAACCCAAACCCGTGCCTTTGCCGACTTCTTTGGTCGTGAAAAAAGGCTCGAAAATTTTTGAAACGTCTTCGGGCGCGATGCCATGTCCGGTGTCTTGAATTTCGATGACGATGCGGCTGCTTTGCGCGAAGGCGCGAAATGTCAGAGTTCCGCCATTTTGCATCGCGTCAATCGCGTTGGTCGAAAGCGCGATAATCGCTTGCTGTATTTGTCCCTCGTCAGCGTTCACCGGCGGAAGATTTTCTTCAATATCGAATCTGATTTCGATATTGCCGCCGCGCTTTTGATGTGTGATGAGTCGCGCGGAAGATTTCAGAACCAGAGAAATATCTATCGGAAAACGATTGCCCGTCCGCATTCGGCTGAAATCCAATAAACCGTTGGTGATTGACTTACAGCGAAACGCCTCGCTGCGAATCAAGCCGAGATATTCGCGTAAATCTTCAACGTCGGGCGACGCGCCGAACACGCCTTCTTCGACTCTCGATTCCAGAGATTCGGCGCAGGCGGAAATCGTCGCCAGCGGATTGTTTATTTCGTGAACCACGCCCGCCGCGAGCCGTCCGACGGCGGCGAGCTTTTCGGCGCGTCCGATGGCGTGAATCGCTTCGACGCGCGGGCTGATGTCTTCGCCGACCGTGATGACGTGCGTGATTTCGCCCGTCTCGCGGTCGCGCATCGGAACTTTGCTGACCATCCAATAAATCGTCGCGCCGTCCTCGTCAGTCGTGCGCTGTTCGATGCGCTCGATTTTTCCCGTCTGAAACGCGCGTTCAAATTCTTGTCTGAGTTTGCCGTGCGGCTGTTTGGCTAAAACCTCAAAAACGTCGCGCCCGATAACCGAATCGCGCGGAATTCCCTGCACGCCGACTTCACGATGCCGATTCCACGTAACGATTCGATAATCGCGGTCAATCACATAAATCGAGACGGGCAAAGCGTCTAAAATCGCTTCGGTAAATCGGCGGTGTTCTTCCTTTGCTCGGTTGATTGAAGTGTTGATTGTCGCTTCGTAATGCGCCGACAGATTGATGGACATCGCCGTCATTTGCGCCGCCGCGTCAACGGTTCGCTGCGCCGATTCGGTGCAGTCTTTTCGGTTTGCAAAACCGACGATAATTGCGCCTTTAACTGCGCCGTTGATGTGCAGAGGCGAAACGTATTCTAGCCGATGTGTGTTGCCTTTGAGCAAAAAATCCGATTCGTTTTCCTTGAGATAAGAAATTTGCGTCGGCAAAAATTCCAGACGCTCGACAAAGCGGCTGCGATGCAGAAAATTCGCGTCCGTTTCTCCGATTTCGGAAAGGTAAGCCGACGAAACCAGACCGATGTGTTCGAGGGACGCGACGACCGCGCAGACGCTCGCCCCCGTCTCCGTCTGAATCGCCTGCGCCACACGGAGAGCGACCTTCTTCGGATGCACGGTAACCAAAAGGCTGCGTCCGAGTTCGGTGATAAATTTTAATTCGCGCGAAGAATCCGGCTTTTTCCGTATCGCGGAAAACGATTCCGTCTCGCGTCTGGTTCGTTTCGGGACTAGCATTTTCTTGGTTTTTACAGAGCTTTCTGACAAACCCTTTCGCAGATTTGTCATCTGAGAGGTTGGTTGAATTTCAGGAGTCGGGAAGTTTTAAAACTTCCTACTTAATTAAAAAGGATTTTTTATTGTTTGTCAATGTTTTTAGCAACTAATTCGAGCCGCTAAATTTGACAGATTTTCGATTGTGAATAAAAATCAAGTGTTTCGTATGAAAAGATTTTTCAGGCTAAAAATAATTCTCTTTTGTCTCGGTTTTTTCGTTTTATTGGCGGGTGGTTTGCGGGCGCAGACAATCGTTGACAAAACGGTGGCGACGGTCGGCGACGGCATCGGCGATTCGCAGCTTATCACATATTCGGATTTGCTTTGGACGCTCGCCTTGCAGCCGGGCGTGCCGCTCGATCCGCCGACTTCGGAAGATGTAAACCGCGCTTTGCAGCTTCAAATCAACCAGCGTCTTTTCGCGCTCGAAGCCGAAAGAGTTCCGCGCGCCGCGCCGACCGAAGCCGAAATTGCCGCGGAGATAACGCGCGTTCTCGCGCTTTTCCCTTCAACTTTTGAATTTGAAAAACGTCTGCGAACCGTCGGCTTCGATTCGGTCAAAGACGACAATTTCGAGCGAATAATGGCGCAGCGCGTAGCGATAGAAAAATACATCGAGTTTCGTTTCACCTCGTTTATCGTCATCACGCCGGAAGACGAAGCAAAGTATTACCGCGAAGTTTTCACGCCCGAATTTCGCCGCAAAAACCCGGGACTTCTGCTGCCGCCGCTCGACGAAGCGCGAACGAGAATCAACCAAATTTTGACCGAGCAAAAAAAGGCGGGCGACATCGAGAAATTTCTGGATTTTTCCAAACGCCGCAGCGAGATTATCGTTTTGAGCGAAGTATAAAAAGTGAAAAGGTGAAAAAGTTGACAGTTGCTTTTTCACCTTTTCACTTTTAACCCTTTTCACTCTCCAAAATCTTTTTCGCTTCCAGAAGACTTTGCCGGTGCGCTTCGTCAACTTGCGGATAGCACAAATCGAGCGATTCCATTTTCTCGATAATAATCTCGGAAACAGCGACGCGCGTGAACCATTTTTTGTCCGCCGGAATAACGAACCAGGGCGCGTTTTTCGTCGAGGTATTTTGCAAAGCGTCGGTGTAAGCCTGCATATAATCGTCCCAAAAGCCGCGCTCTTTCGCATCGCCGGCGGAAAATTTCCAATTCTTTTCCGGCGTTTCGATTCGGGCGAGAAAGCGTTTTTTCTGTTCTTCCTTTGAAACGTGGAGAAAGAATTTTAATGTGTGAACGCCGTTTTCCGCCAGATAAGTTTCAAAATTGCGAATCTGCTCGAAGCGGTTTTTCCAGATGTTTTTATCTTTTTTTATTTCGTCGGGTAATTGCGAAAACTGCAAAATTTCGGGATGCACGCGCACTATCAAAACGTCTTCGTAAAAGGAACGATTAAAAATCCCGATGCGCCCGCGCTCCGGCAGACGCTTCATCGAACGCCACAAAAAATCGTGGTCGAGTTCTTCCGCCGAAGGTTGTTTGAACGACGTAACTTCGCAGCCTTGCGGATTCAGTCCGCTCATTACGTGCTTTATCGCGCCGTCTTTTCCCGCCGCGTCCATCGCTTGAAAAATTATAAGGAGCGCGTGCGTGTTTTGCGCGTAAAGCACGTCTTGCAATTCGTCGAGCCGCTCGACGTTTTTTATCAAATCGGCGACAGCTTCTTTTTTGTCGGTGTAATCGCCCGTGTAATCGGTCGGGTGATTTTTTAAGTTCAGCTTTTTGCCTTCCGGCACTTGAAATTTTTTGACGTTCATAATTTTATTAAACCGCGACGGGCGCGGCGATTTTTTTATGCGATTGATAGCCGATTAAATTTAGATTTTCGTATTTGAAATTTAGCAAACCGTCTAAGCCCTTTAAATTTTCCGCGCCGATAAATTCTAATCTCGGCAATTCAAGCGGCTCGCGTTTTAGTAATTCTTCAACCTGTTCGAGATGATTTGAATAAATGTGCAAATCGCCGAAAGTATGAACGAATTCGCCGACCTGCAAATCGCAGACGTGCGCGATTAGATGCGTCAGTAGCGCGTAGGAACTGATATTAAACGGAACGCCTAAAAATGCGTCCGCACTTCGCTGGTAAAGCTGGCAGTGAAGAATTTTTTCGTTCTCGACTTTGAATTGAAACAATGTATGACACGGCGGCAAATCAACCTGTGCCGCTTGTTTCGGATTCCAGCCCGAAACGATAAGGCGGCGCGAATTAGGATTTTTTTCGATTTCCTCAATCAAAAATTTTATCTGGTCGAAGCCGTTTCTTTCGGGATAATCGCCGCCGAAACTGCGCCACAGATAACCATAAATTGGACCTAAGTCGCCTTTTTCGCGTCCAAATTTTGCAGTTTGTTC
>JBPCMK010000130.1:0-17100 GCA_051002375.1 Pyrinomonadaceae bacterium
AGGAACTGCGGCGCGAGTTAAAGAATAAGGTCTATGAAAGCTACGAGGAAGTGGAAAAAGCGGTCGAAGAGATATTCAAGCGATACTTGGCGAAACCGGAAGCAGTCAGGAAATTAACAAATTTCCAATGGCTACGTACAAAACCTACTTAGCGATACTTGGTATTATACTCATCGGGAAGAACTCGAAGCGGAAATTTTGCAGCGTCTGAACGAAGTAAATAAACTCGTCGTCCAAAACAAAAATTCGCCGCTTCAAAAGAAACTACGTGAATTGAAAAATCAAAAATGAACGTCAAATTTCCAAAGTGATTTTTGACGAAACTGTTCGCCGAAAATCTATCACATTACAATCAAGCCGCCTTTTTCAATCTATTTGCCAATTCTGCCAGAAATGCCGGATTTTCCAGCATTTCCATTGTAACGACTTGGCTGTTCGGGTTTTGGGCTTTTTCCATTGCTTTGCGAAGTTGGCGGTTGATTTGAGTTTGATATGGCAGATTACCGGCTTTGGCGGCTTGTTCTTTGTAAAAATCCAAAACGTCCGCGTCGAGCATTATCGTAACTTTTAGTTTTTGCTCTTTGCGCGAAACGATATGACGCGCACGGCGAAAAACGTGTTTTCTGACGCTCGGCAACTCGTCTTCGGAATACCCGTTTTCACGCATTTCCTGAATATCTGCCTCCGTGTATTCGACTTCAAATCCTTTATCGGTCGTAGATGTTTCTTGCTTTTTCATAATTTTCCTTATCTGTCGACTGCGCTTTCCGAACTGAAATTATGCGGAAAATCTCTTCATCCGTTCCTTCGGAAATTACCGCATAAGTTACGCGCAAAAGCCATCCGTCAGCCAAGCCGATGATGGTAAATCTTCTTTCATCGGCGGTCGAATGTTCCGAATCATATTCATCAATCGCCCAAATATCATTAAAAACTTCGGTCGCATCTTCAAACGAAATGCTTTCGTGGTCTTTAGTGTTGGTGAGATTTTTATTCTCGTCCCATTCAAACTCCATATTGATAATATACAGATTAAATACAGATTGTAAAGAAATTTAATGTCCGAATCATTCCCACTCAATCGTGCTTGGCGGTTTTGATGAAATGTCATAAACGACGCGGTTGATGCCGCGAATTTCCGATGTGATTCTCGATGAAACTTTTTGCAGGAAGTCAAACGGCAGACGCGCCCAATCAGCCGTCATTCCGTCAGTCGAAGTTACGGCGCGAAGCGCGATGGCGCGTTCGTAAGTGCGAAAATCGCCCATCACGCCGACCGATTGAATCGGCAGAAGCACCGCGAAGGCTTGCCATACATCGTTATAAATTTTGAAATTGTGCAATTCTTCGATGAAAATTTTGTCGGCTTTTTGCAGGATTTCGATTTTCTCTTTCGTGATGTCGCCCAAAATCCTCACGGCAAGTCCGGGACCGGGAAACGGATGACGCTGCAAAATCTCGTCGGGAATTTTTAAATCTTTGCCGATAAGACGAATTTCGTCTTTGAATAATTCGCGGAGCGGTTCAATCAATTTCAGGTTCATTTTCTCCGGCAAACCACCGACGTTGTGATGTGTTTTTATCGTAACGCTCGCGCCGCGCAAGCTGACCGATTCGATAACGTCGGGATAAAGAGTTCCCTGCACGAGAAATTTCACATTGCCGATTTTATTCGCTTCCGCGTCGAAAACTTCGATAAATTTGCGCCCGATGTTTTTGCGTTTTTGTTCAGGTTCGCTGACATCTTTTAAGACTTCGTAAAATTCTTCGGAAGCGTCAACGCCGCGCACGTTCAAATGCAGATTTTCTTTGTAAAGTTTTAAGGTCTCTTCAAATTCTCCGGCGCGAAGAAGTCCGTTGTTGACGAAAACGCACGTTTGCCTATCTCCGATTGCTTCGTGAACGAGAGTTGCCGCCACGGTCGAATCAACGCCACCGCTCAAACCGCAGACGACGTTATCCGTTTCGCCGACGATTGCGCAAATCTTTTCGATCTCTTCCTTGATAAATTGCGCCGCCGTCCAATCGCCTGTGCAATCGCAAACGTCAAACAAAAAGTTTCGCAAAATTTCTCTGCCGAGCGGCGTGTGCGCGACTTCTGGGTGAAACTGCAAACCGAAAATTTGCCGTTCCGCATTTTCTATCGCGGTAATGACATTGCCCGTTGTCGCGGTTTGATGAAAGCCTTCGGGCAACCGCGTAACGTGATCGCCGTGGCTCATCCAAACGTCGAGGATTTCCGGCAAGCCTTTGAATAAATCCGTCCGCCCGCTTAATCTTTTGAGCTTCGCGTGTCCGTATTCGCGCCTTTCGGAAGGCGAAACTTCGCCGCGCAAATCTTTAGCGAGAAGCTGCATTCCATAGCAAATTCCCAAAACCGGCGCGTTGATTTCCTGATAAAAATCCGTCGAAATCTGCGGCGCGTCCGCGTCATAAACCGAATTCGGACCACCCGACAAAATCACGCCTTTCGGACTGCGCTCGATAATCTTTTCAAGCGAATAATGAAACGGAACAATTTCGCAATAAACGCCTTGCTCGCGCACGCGCCGCGCGATTAGCTGCGTGTATTGCGAGCCGAAATCGAGAATTAAAATAAGTTCGTGTTGCAAAATAAAATCTCTCCGAGTTTGATAAAAGAAAGATTATAACTTGTGTTTAGAAACGTGAGAAATTTATTCGATAGTTTTTGCCAATTTTGTATATAAACGCCGCATTGCGCGATTTTTTGCTAACAAATAATGATGACGACTTTTCTTTCTAATCTTTTAAATAGTAAAAAAGCGAGATGATTCTTCTTTAAAATCACCTCGCTTTTTTTATTTAATTAAAGGCAAATTAAATTTAGACTATTCCAGCCGTTTCTCTATCCCAATTGCGATGTTGGGCGATGGCGTTGATAAAATCTTTTGCTGCGCCTTTCGCACCGTCGTCGCTTAAAATTACGGCTTTGTCGTCATCTTTTGCTTTGCGAACGTAGGTTTCTTCTTTGACGAAATTTACGGCTTCGCCGCTGGCGGCAATCGCTTTGCAGTGGCGAAACGCTTCGTTGATAAATTCCGCAACGTCCGCTTTTTTCGCCAGAGCCGCGACGCTTTTTTCGCCGCCCGGAACATAGACCGCATCGAACAGCACCGAAGCGACCGTTCGCAGCGCGTGGTCAACATTCATTTCGTTGCCGTTTGCGTCTTTGACCGTGTTTGATTTCATCCCGATAATTTTCACTGCCGCGCCTTCTTTTTCGAGGGCTTTTTTCATCGTATTTACATCGTCGGCGTTGAAACCGTCGGCGACGAGAAAAGCAATTTGGCGCGTTTCAATCGTGTCTTTAACGGTGTCCGCCATACTTAATGCAGAGTCTTTTTCGAGTCCGTCGGTTTTCTTCGGTTTGGATTCGTATTTTTTCATATCCGCGCCCGCCGGAACGCCGTGATTGATATAGCCGTCAATTTTTTTCGGAATCTCGATGCCGAGATTTTCGGCGACACCTTTGGCAAGTTTTTTGTCAATTTGATTCAAAATATACACGACGCGCGAGCGAATGCGTTCAGTTTCCAATTTGCCGAGTTCAAAACTGATCGCATCAATTATATGCTGTTGTTCATATTCGGTCTGGCTGTTGAAAAACAAAGCGGCTTGCGTAAAATGATCGGTAAAACTTTCGCTTCGTGCGCGGATTTTGCGACCGTCAATTTTTTCTTCGTAAGAAGCAAAACCGCCGTCTTTTATCATTGATTGAAAAGGACAACCGCCCGCCAAACTGTTCGGCTCATACGCGACTTTGCCCGTGTTAATCATTTGCCGCATTTTAGAATCGCGCTGATTATTATGCAGCGGCGCAAGCGGGCGATTGATCGGAATTTCGTGAAAATTCGGTCCGCCGAGGCGCGAAATCTGCGTGTCGAGATACGAATGCAGACGACCTTGAAGAAGCGGATCGTTTGTAAAATCAATGCCCGGAACAATGTGCGAAGGACAAAATGCGACTTGCTCGGTTTCCGCGAAATAATTGTCGGGATTGCGATTCAAAACCATTTTGCCGATGATTTTCACGGGAACGAGTTCTTCGGGAATAAGTTTTGTCGCATCCAAAAGATCAAAATCGAATTTGTGTTCGTCTTCTTCCGCGACAAGCTGAACGCCAAATTCCCATTCGGGATATGCGCCGTTTTCGATTGCTTCCCACAAATCCTGCCGGTGAAAATCAGCGTTGAACCCTGAAATTTTCTGCGCTTCATTCCACGCCACCGAATGCACGCCGAGCTTCGGTTTCCAATGAAATTTCACAAAAGTTGATTTGCCTTCTTCGTTAATAAAACGAAATGTGTGAATCCCGAAACCCTCCATCATTCTGAGAGAACGCGGAATCGCGCGGTCAGACATCACCCACATCATCATATGCATTGATTCGGGCATCAGCGAAATAAAATCCCAAAAAGTATCGTGCGCCGAAGCCGCCTGCGGAATTTCGTTGTGCGGTTCGGGTTTGACCGAGTGAATCAAATCGGGAAATTTGATCGCATCCTGAATAAAAAAGACCGGAATATTATTTCCCACCAAATCATAATTGCCTTGTTCGGTATAAAATTTTACCGCAAAACCGCGCACATCACGCGCTAAATCAGTCGAACCGCGAAAGCCCGCAACCGTCGAAAAGCGTGTAAAGACGGGAGTTTTCTTGCCGACTTCGGTTAAAAATTTCGCCTTCGTATATTTTTCCAGCGATTCGGTCAACTCGAAATAGCCGTGCGCCCCCGCGCCGCGAGCGTGAACGATGCGTTCGGGAATCCGTTCGTGGTCGAAATGCGTGATTTTCTCGCGCATTATAAAATCTTCCAAAAGCGTCGCGCCCCGTTCGCCCGCCTTCAAGGAATTTTGATTGTCGTTGATTTTTAAGCCTTGATTTGTCGTCAAAGCCTGATCCATACCGCTTTCAAAGTCTTGCGATAACTGTTCGATTTTTGCATTTTTGTTTGTATTATTGCCTTTCGCCATTTAATTTCCTCCCATCGCTCGATTAAAATCCGTTTTGATAAATCCGGCGAACTGCCAAATTTTTATGTTTATTGATTGCCGCTAATTTTTACTTTTATAATACCATAAAGTTTTGAACTTGGCTTGACAAGATAAATCAAAATACTTAACCTAAAAATTCGCTTTCGGGCGATATTCCGCAGTAGCTCAATGGCAGAGCATTCGGCTGTTAACCGAAGGGTTGTAAGTTCGAGTCTTACCTGCGGAGCCAAATTTCTTAAAATAAAAAAGCGCGAGTTTTTACCGAACTCGCGCTTTTTTATTTGGAATTCTTACGTTAAATTTACGGCAGAGCCGCAAGCGTATCGGTCAGTTTTTCTATCACTTGCAGAAGCGTTTTGCCCGCGTTGGTCAGTTGTCCCGCCGCTGCTTGGTCTTCGGCGATTCCGGTCATATCCGATATTCCCTGAATCTGAAAAAGGTAATTTTTGAGCGCGGGTTTCGTGCGAAATTCCACTTCCAGAGCGGCGAATCCGGCGTGTAAATTTCTAATCGTCGTAACGACGGCTTGCTTGTTTTTCGCGTTAAGCGCGGGCGCGTTGCGCGAGGCTTTTCCATCTGCGATTTCGCGGTCGAGGTCTTCGGTAACTCGCGCCACGTCGCCCAAACTGTAAACAAATTTCGACAGATTTTTTATCTGCGTCGCAACCTTTTCCGCGCCCGCTTTGATTTCGGCGGAGTTGGTCAGCGCGGTCGCATCGGTTTTCGGAGTTTTATTTGTCGGCTTGCGTTTTTGGGCTTGCGCTGAAAAAGCCAAGCATAATAAACATAAAAAAATGACGGCGAATTTTGTAAAATTTATTTTCATATTTTCCCTGCTCGTAAAACGGCGCGGATAATTTTATCATATTAGAGATGCTGGAAAGACATTTACAAGTTCGCCGTCTCGGACGTTTTGCATACGACGCGGGATTGCATCTGCAAAAGGAACTCGAACAGGAAGTTATCCGTGAACGCGAGCAGGATTATTTGCTGCTTCTCGAACATCCGCACACTTTCACAATCGGGCGACGCGCCAAGGAAAACGGCGTTTTGGCAACCGCCAAAATGTTGGAAAATTTGGGCGTGTCGGTTTTCGAGACGAATCGCGGCGGCAAAGTTACATATCACGGCATCGGGCAAATCGTCGGTTATCCGATTATAAGTTTGAGTCCAGACCGCGAAGACGTTCACAGATACGTGCGCGATTTGGAAGAAGTTTTGATTCGCACGCTTGACGATTTCAAAATCGAAGCCTTTCGCATCGAAGGTTTGACGGGCGTTCACACGAAGGAAGGCAAAGTCGCGGCAATCGGCGTTCATATCAAGCGTTGGGTTACGACGCACGGCTTCGCGCTCAACGTCAATACGGATTTGAGTTTTTTCGATTGGATAATAGCCTGCGAAGGCGAGCCGGTCGCTTCGATGGAACGCCTTCTCGGACGCGAACTCGATTTGGCGGCGGTCGAAGATAGGATTATCGAGAATTTTATAAAAGTTTTTAGAAATGAGAAATGAGAAATGAGAAATAAAAACGAAGGAAAATATAACCGCGAATCAACACGAAATACTACGCAATTTATCGGATTTGTTTCGCGTTTGTTCGAACCTGTTCGCGGTTAAAAATTTCCGAGAAATAATCCAGCATAAAATTTCAGGTGTCGTCGTAAAACAAATTTTATTTCTCATCTCTTATCTCTCATTTCTCATCTCCCGCTTTTCATCTTAAACGGGCAACTTGCGAGCGTCGCGCGGCATCTTGAAGAAATAAGAATTTCCGTCTAAAACTTAAAAAGTTACAATTTATAAAGAAAGTTTGATTGCAGTAAATATCAGGAGTTTGACAGTTATGTCTAAAAAAAGTTTGATTCACAGCGTCGTGTTGACCGCTTCGATTTTGGCGGCGAGCGCGTCGGTCGGCTTTGCCCAAAAGGAAAATAAGGAAAAACCGAGCGACGACCCTTCAAATAAATCGCGTACTGTTAAAGTGGAAAACGATAAAGTCTATGAAAATTGGATGAACAAAGATGTTCCGTATATCATTACGGGCGACGAGAAAAAGGCTTTCAAAACATTGAAAACCAACGAAGAGCGCGAAAATTTTATCGAAAACTTCTGGCGCAGACGCGACCCGGACCCGGACACCGAAGAAAATGAATTTCGTGAACAATATTACGAGCGCATCGCTTACGCCAACGAACATTACGCTTCGGGCATTCCGGGCTGGAAAACCGACCGCGGGCGAATTTATATTACTTTCGGCAAGCCGGACGAAATCGAAACGCACCCGACCGGCGGCGCATATAATCGTCCGAGTTACGAAGGCGGCGGCTCGACGACAACTTATCCGTTTGAAGTGTGGTTTTACAGGCATCTCGATAATGTCGGCGACGGAATCGAAATCGAATTTGTTGACCCGACCGGTTCTGGCGAATACCGCATTGCTCGCAATCCGAACGAAAAAGACGCGATGCTGAATGTGCCGGGCGCGGGCTTGACGACCGCCGAAGAATTGGGTTTGGCAAACAAAGGCGACCGCATTTCGGGAATTGACAGTCAAAATTATTCGCGCGAGCAGGATAATCCGTTTCGCCGAATGGAAATAATCACCGCTCTGTCGCGTCCGCCGCAAGTTAAATTCAGCGATTTGCAATCGTCTCTGAGCGATTCGGGCGTGATTGATAACAATCCGCTCAACTTCGATTTGCGCGTGGACTTTTTCCGCCAATCGGACGACCGCGTGATTACCGCCTTCACCGTTCAGGCAAGCAATAAAGAGCTTTCATTTGCCGACACGGGCGGCTTGCAGACCGCGAAAATGAATATCTTCGGGCGCATTATGGCGGTTTCCGGCAAGCGTTCGGGCATTTTTGAAGATTCGGTTACGACGAGTGCGACCGCGCAGGAATTGATTGATGCGAAAGACCGCAAATCGGTTTATCAAAAAGCAATTGCCTTAACGCCCGGAACTTACAAAGTTGATGTCGTCGTCCGCGATGTCGGAACGGGCAATCGGGGCGTTCGCAGCATCGGTTTTACCGTGCCGAGATACGACGAAAACAAGCTGGCGACTTCGACTTTGATTTTAGCTTCGACGCTGCGTTCGACGACCGACCGCGACATCGGCGGAAGTTTCGTCATCGGCTCGGCGAAGGTGATTCCGAATCTTTCCGGCGTTTATAAAAAAGGTCAGGATGTCGGAATTTATCTGCAAGTTTATAACACGGGCATTGACCAAACCACGCTTCGTCCGGCAGTTGACGTTACTTATGTTTTGATGAAGGACGGCAAGGAAGTGTTGAGTCAACCGGAAAATTGGGAAGGCTTGAGCGATTCGGGACAGCGTTTGACTTTAGCCAGATTGATTCCGACCAACACTTTGGCGACCGGCGATTATGAATTGAAAATCAAAATCAAAGACCGCGTGCCGAACAGCGACGGTAAAATCCAAACGCTCGAACCTTCGGCGAAATTTACCATTACGCAGTAAAGAAATTGACCAGCCACAAAAAGGCACAAAAGGCGCAAAAAGAAAATCAAAAAATTCTTTTGCGCCTTTTGTGCCTTTTTGTGGCTATTTGTTTTCCAAAAAATTGTCATACCAAAGCTGAAACACCAGCAAAGTCCAAAGCTGTTTGTGATGGCTTGCCTTTCCCTGCTCGTGTTCGCGCAAAAGTTTCTGCACGTAATCGGCGTTGAATAAATTTTGATTTTTCAATCTTTCGGGCGCAAGCAAATCGTGCAGAAGCGGATTTAATCTGCCCTTGAGCCATTCGGCAAGCGGGATTCCGAAACCTTTTTTCGGACGCTGCAAAATATTGCGCGGCAGTAAATCTTCGACCGCTTTTTTCAAAATGTATTTTCCTTTGCTGCCTTTGAGTTTGTATTCAATCGGCAGCGACGCGGCAAATTCGGCGACGCGCGGATCAAGAAACGGAGCGCGAACTTCCAGCGAAACAGCCATCGAAGCGCGGTCAACTTTCGTCAAAATATCTTCCGCCATATAAAAATTCATATCGAGAAACTGCATTTGCTCGATTTCATTCGCCGCGTCGCAAATTTGCAGTAAATCCTTCGCGCCTTGATAAATATCGCCGGAAGTTTGCGCTAAAACATCTTTCGTTAATAAATCATTTTGCCCGTCAATCGAAAACGAGCCGAACCACGAATGATGGCGCGTAACCGTATCATATTTTGAAGCCGCGACAAACCGTTTCGCTTTGTAATCGAACGAAAGATTTTTTGTTGAAACCGGCAGATTATTAACGACCGGCTCGATCAATCCGTTTCGCAAAACGCGCGGAATCGAGTCATAAATTCGCGCTATCTTATGTCCGAAATACATCGGATAACCCGCAAAAATCTCATCGCCCCCGTCGCCGCCGAGCGCGACTGTTACATATTTGCGAACAAAACGCGCAAGCAGAAACGTGGGCAAAAGCGAGCCGTCCGACAAAGGTTCGTCAAGCCATGTTCCGATTTCGGAAACCAAATCCGCCGCCCGCTCGACGCTCAATTTATCTTCGTAATGTTCCGTTCCGAGATGCGCCGCAACCTGCCGCGCAAACTTCGATTCGTCAAACGAATCTTCTTCAAAACCGATGGAAAACGTCTTAACCTTTTCAGTTGAAAATTTTTGGGCAAACGCCGCAACCGTTGAAGAATCAATGCCGCCGCTCAATAAAATTCCCAAAGGCACGTCAGAAACTAATCGCATTCTGACCGAATCGGCGAGCAACTCACGCAAATCCATCGCGGCATCGTCAATCGTCAGCGGTCGGTTCGAGGCAGAAGCCCGCGCGTTAGCAAGGGCGTTTCCGTTTCCATCATTCGTGCCTTTACTACCGTGCGGGCTTCCGCCCTTCTGCCAAGTCAGATTCCAATATCTCCGCGTTTTCACTTCACCGTTTTCAGCAATCAAAAGATGCGCGGCGGGAAGTTTATAAATATTTTTGTAAATCGAATCGGGCGCGGGAACGTAGTCGAATGAGAGATATTTTCTTAAAGCGTCGAGATTTATTTCCGGCTTTATCGAAGGATGCGTCAAAAGCACTTTCGGCTCGGAAGCGAAAATAAGTTTGCCGTCAAACACGCCGTAATAAAGCGGTTTTTCGCCGAATCTGTCGCGGGCAATCAGCAGTCTCTTTTTGCGCTTATCCCACAGCGCGAACGCGAACATTCCGTTGATATGTTCGAGCATCGCGTCGCCATATTCCTCGTAAAGATGCGGCAAAATCTCCGTGTCGGTCTGCGTTTCAAATCGGTGTCCCTTATTTTCTAGTTCTTTTTTTACCTCTCGAAAATTATAAAGTTCCCCGTTCATCACCACGATGATTGACTTGTCTTCCGAATAAACAGGCTGCTCGCCCGTATGCAAATCAATAATCGAAAGCCTTCGCATTCCGAGCGCGACCGATTCGTCCGTCCACAAACCTTCCGAATCAGGACCGCGATGCTTCATCCGCTCGCACATCGCGTGCAAAATCGCTTCACTATTATTTTGCGAAGATTTATTTTCTAAATTTGCCCAACCCGTTATTCCGCACATAAGTCAGAATCGCCTGCGTAAGCGGGCGGATAATAATTAACATTTCAAAAATCCGGCGTAAAATCCGCCGCTTACGCAGGCGGCTCTGACCCGAATCCAATCTTCTCGCGCACGGCGTAAATCGCTTTGTTTTGCGATTCGTGATACGTTCGCACGAGCATTTCCGCCAGCAGTCCCATTAGAAAAAACTGCATCGAGATTGCCAGAAGGACAATCGCAATCACCGGCAGAGGCGTTAAGATAAACGAAATGCTTCGGATAAATTTCAAATAAAACGCCCAGAGTCCGGCGAAAATCGAAAGCGTAAAGGCAATCAAGCCGAACGTGCCGAAAACGTAAATCGGTTTCGTTTGATACGAAGCCATAAATTTTATCGTCATCAAATCGAAGACGACTTTGATTGTTCGGGAGATTCCGTATTTCGATTTGCCCATCGTGCGGGCGTGATGCTCGACCGGAATTTCCGTTACTCTCGCGCCCGCCCAAGCCGCGTAAATGGGAATAAAACGGTGCATCTCGCCGTAAAGCCGCACGTCTTGAATCACGTCGCGCCGATACGCTTTCAGCGAACAGCCGTAATCGTGAAGCGGAACGCCGCCAATCAGAGAAATAATTTTGTTGGCGATTTGCGACGGAATTTTTCGGGAAATTAATTTGTCCTGCCGGTTTTTGCGCCAGCCGGAAACAACGTCGTAGCCTTCGTTTAATTTTTCCAAAAGCCTTGCGATGTCGTGCGGATCGTTTTGCAAATCCGCGTCCATCGGGATTAAAATTTCGCCTTTCGCCGCGTCAATTCCCGCCGACATCGCGGCGGTTTGTCCGTAATTTCGGCGCAGAGAAATGACGCGCACGCGCTCGTCCCGCGCGGCGATTTCCCTCAAAATTTCGAGAGATTTATCGGTCGAGCCGTCGTCAACGTAAATTACTTCCGCCGATTTTCCGAGCGCGTTCAACGCTTCGGAAATTTTTTCGTGCATCGGACGCAAGTTTTGTTCTTCGTCGAGAACCGGCAAAAACAGAGACAATTCGGGCGCGTGATTTGTTTCGGACATTCTGGAGTTTGGCTGCGAATTCATTATCAATCGAAATAAATAATGTAAAACTTTCCGCCGTAAAAATACAGTTCACGATTAGTTTCAGGTTTCAGGTTTCAAGTTTCAGGTTGAAAACTCGACTGTTTAAACTAAAAATTGAACGAACAACGCGAAAACCTGAAACCTGAAACTTGAAACCTGAAACTCGATTTTTTTGATGACAAACCGTGTTTTGTTATGTTAATCTTTTATTTGAGTTTTCCCGCGAACTCTTTTTTCTTCTCAAATCCACGCTTTTAGAAAATCAAAATATAAAATGGAAAAGTTAAACGAATATCTACAAACCTTGCTCTCGACGTGCAGTTATGAACTGCATCTCGAACCGAACAAAACGCCGTATTTGGTTTCCGGCAGCGGCACGACCGAAGTCGCTAATTCGCCGCTTCTCGGAACGCAAATCAGTATGCTGGTTTTTCCGCTGATTCCTTCGATGGCGAAACAGGAATTGCCCAACAAACCGGAAATCGAATTTGTTCATCATCACAATCTCGGCAATTTCAATTCTCACGTAAAAAAAACGCCCGCCGGATTTAATGTAACGATTCGTCCGATGCTTTCGGAAGTCGTCGCGGACGAGACGGACGCGCCAATCGTTCCGCCGAAAATAAACGCGGCTGCTCCGCCTGCCGCTAGTGAAAAGCCCGCCGCGCCGAAGGCGAAAATGCCGGATTATTCAATACGAAATTTTAATGAATCGTCGGACAGCGAAGTCGAAATCGTCGAACCGCCAACGATTGCTGATTTTCAAAACGAAATTAACGCCGCGCCGAAATTGAAAGCCGAAACGAATTTCAACGCTCCGAAAACCGAAGATTTTGCCTCGCCTGCAAAGCCCGCAAACTCATTCGCGCCGAAAATCGAGATGCCGCAAACCTTCGCGTCTGCTTCGTCGAATCCGAAGGCGCGGGCGAGAATGGACAAGCTATTTTATAAAATGGCGGAAGTCGGCGCGTCGGACTTGCATCTGTCAACCAGTATGCCGCCGCTTATTCGCAAAGACGGCAAAATCGCCGCGCTCGAAACTGACGAACAGACGCTTACGCCCGAAGCGATGAAAGAACTTCTGACTTCGATTATGCCCGCGAAAAATCAAGAGGAATTCGACCGCCGGCACGACACGGATTTCGCGTATCAAATCGAAGGTTTAGCGCGTTTCCGGGCAAATATCTTTATGGACAGAAAAGGAATGGGCGGCGTTTTCCGCATCATTCCTTCGAAGATTTTGACCGTCGAAGATTTAGG
Organism: Pyrinomonadaceae bacterium; assembly: GCA_051002375.1. Lineage (GTDB taxonomy): Bacteria > Acidobacteriota > Blastocatellia > Pyrinomonadales > Pyrinomonadaceae. The sequence continues at coordinate 12,898 of JBPCMK010000130.1, forward strand.
TTTGTCGAAAGCGATTCTCGATTTGTGCAGTTTATCGAAAGGTCTCGTCGTCGTAACGGGTCCGACCGGAAGCGGAAAATCTACGACGTTGTGCGCGATGGTTGACCACATCAACCGGCAACGCGAAGAACATCTCATCACGATTGAAGACCCGATTGAATTCGTTCACGACAACAAAAAATGTTTAGTGAATCAACGCGAAGTTCACAATCACACCGATTCATTTAAAGACGCTTTACGCGCCGCGCTGCGCGAAGACCCGGACATTTTATTGGTCGGTGAAATGCGCGATTTGGAAACGATTTCGATTGCGATTGAAACCGCCGAAACCGGACATCTGGTTTTCGGAACGCTGCACACGACGACCGCGCCTTCGACCGTTGACCGCATCATTGACCAATTTCCCGCCGACCGTCAACAGCAAATTCGCGTGATGCTTTCGGAATCTTTGAAAGGCGTTATCGCGCAAACGTTGCTACCGAAAAAAGGCGGCGGGCGCATCGCGGCACTTGAAATTTTGATTGTTACGCCCGCGATTTCCAATCTTATCCGCGAAGGCAAAACCTTCCAGATTCCGTCGGCTATGCAGACGGGCAAAAAACACGGAATGGTAATGCTCAACGACGCGCTGATGGAACTCGTGCAAAAAGGAATCGTCGAACCGCGCGACGCATATTTGAAGTCGGTCGAGAAAACCGGCTTTGAAGCACTGCTGGATAGAAACGGTTTCAAGTTATAAAAATCCGGCAGTGAAATTTTTGCGGGCGGCGGGCTAATTCGCCGCCCGTTTTGTTTTAAAGCGAATGTGTTAAAATCGGCTTGAGGTAAAATTTTATGGACGTTACGATAAAGGAAATTTCGCCCGAAACTGTTAACGCTCTACAAGCGTTGGCGCAAGAGAACGGCAAATCTTTAGAAGAATACGCGCGTGCGGTTCTCGAACGCGAAACGCAAAATAATTTAGACGAAAAGGAATCAGCCAACGCAGATAAGATAAAAGCGTTCGATGAATGGATGAACGATCTCGACCCGAATACGCCGAATCTGACGGACGAACAAATCAGCCGCGAGAGCATCTACGAAGAACAAATTTTAAGACAACTGTGAAATATCTGATTGACACGAATATTCTTCTCCGATTGGTCGAGATGGCGCACAGCCAGCACGCGGAAGCGAGAAAAGCCGTTGACCGTCTTTTGGCGCAGGGTTTTACGCTCTGTATTTTATTGCAGAATGTTTCGGAATTTTGGAACGTCTGCACCCGTCCGCTCGATAAAAACGGTTTAGGATTTTCGATTGCCCAAACCGATGCCGAATTAGAAAATCTGGAAAAAGTTTTCGATATTCTTCCCGATACGGCGGACGTTTATAAAAATTGGCGCGAATTGGTCGTCAACTATTCGGTTTCCGGCGTAAAAGTTCACGACGCGAAAATCGTTGCGGCGATGAAGGCGCACAACATTCAATTTGTTCTCACCTTTAACGCCAGAGATTTCAAACGCTACGCGAACATCAAAGCCGTCGAACCGAAAGATATTTTGTAAGCGAAATTGCCGCCGCAAGGTTTGTCCTCGCTCGTTTTGTCTTTAAAATAACTTTCACCGAAAATTTCAAAACCTCGCTGATTCCGTATTTAATTATTTTGTAATTTGGCTTTTCCCGATTTACTTTCTAAAATGCAAAGCATTATGACAAAACCTTTAGTTCTCGATTTGATTGAAGTCGGCGCAGACGATGTGGCAATCGTCGGCGGCAAATGCGCTTCCTTGGGCGAGCTTTTCCGCGAATTGACCGCGCAGGGCGTAAAAGCCGTTGACGGATTTTCGACGACGAGCGAGGCTTACAATCTGCTGCTCGAAACCGGCGGATTGCGAAAAAGTTTGCAGAAACTTTTGAAAAATCTCGACGTGGACAATCTGGAAGAACTCGCCCGCGTGGGCGGCGAAGCGCGTCGTTTGATGCTCGAAACACCATTTCCGAAGGAAGTCGAGACGGCGATTTTGAAAGCGCATAAAAATTTGTGCGGGCGCGTCGGCAAAAAAACTTGCGAAGTCGCGGTGCGTTCGAGCGCAACGGCGGAAGATTTGCCCGACGCTTCGTTTGCCGGTCAGCAGGACACGATTTTAAATGTTCTCGGCGACAAAAGATTGATTGAAGCGTGTCATCAATGCTATGCGTCGCTCTGGACAGACCGCGCGATTTCTTATCGGACGGCGAAAGGTTTTGACCATTTCGATGTCGCGCTCTCAATCGGCATCCAACCGATGGTGCGTTCCGACATCGCTTGTTCGGGCGTGATGTTCACGCTCGACACCGAAAGCGGTTTTCGTGAAGCAGTCGTCATCAATGGCGCGTGGGGTTTGGGCGAAGCGGTCGTGCAGGGAATGGCAACGCCCGACGAATGGGTTATTTTTAAGCCGACTTTGAAATTGGGTTTTCGTCCGATTGTTACGCGCAAACTCGGCGTGAAGGAAGTCAAAATGGTTTTCGCCGACGACGGCACGGGAACGCAGGTTCGTGATGTTGTCGAATCGCAGCGCAATCGTTTTTGTCTCGCCGGCTTTGAAGTTTTGCAGCTTGCGGATTGGGCTTGCAAAATTGAAGACCATTATTCAAAACTCGCCGGACGACCGCAGCCGATGGACATCGAATGGGCGAAGGACGGCATCACGGGCGAGCTTTTTATTTTGCAGGCGCGACCCGAAACGGTTCACACGCAAAAGGAAACGAACTTTGTCGAGACTTACAAACTCTCGGACAAACACGGCGCACCGCTCGTAACGGGCGTGGCGGTCGGCGAAAAAATCGCGCACGGACGAGTTCACGTTTTATTAAACCCGGACAAACTGCTCGATTTCAAAGCGGGCGACATTCTTGTAACTTCGATGACCGATCCGGCTTGGGAGCCGATTATGAAACGCGCTTCGGCAATTGTAACCGACCGCGGCGGGCGAACTTGCCACAGCGCGATTATCAGCCGTGAATTAGGTTTGCCATGTATTGTCGGCACGGGCAACGCGACGGAAATTTTGAAATCCGGCACGGACGCGACGGTCTCCTGCGCCGAGGGCGAGCAGGGGAAAATTTATTACGGCACGATTGATTTTAAGGTTGATAAAAGATTTGTAACCGACGACGAGCGACCCGTTACGCAAGTGATGATGAACGTCGGCGACCCGGATCGCGCGTTTGCCGCTTCGATGTATCCGAACGACGGCGTTGGCTTGGCGCGGCTCGAATTTATCATCAACAATCACATCGGCATTCATCCGATGGCGTTGGTAAATTATCCCGATTTGAAACGGCGCGAAGACGTTGAAGAGATTGCCAAAAGAATCGGCGAAGAAGACCCGAAAGAATTTTTCGTTCGGGCATTGGCGGAAGGAATTGCGAAAATCGCGGCGGCGTTTTATCCGAAACCCGTGATTGTCCGAATGTCGGATTTCAAATCGAACGAATACGCGAGATTGATCGGCGGACTTGAATTTGAACCGATAGAAGAAAATCCGATGCTCGGTTTTCGCGGCGCGTCGAGGTATTACGACGACCGTTATAAAGCCGGTTTCCGTCTCGAATGTCTGGCGATGCAGCGTGTCCGTGAAGATATGGGTTTAATCAACGTCAAGGCGATGATTCCGTTTTGCCGCACGGTCGAAGAAGGCAAAAAAGTTATCGCTCTGATGGCGGAATACGGCGTGCGGCAAGGCGAAAATGATCTGGAAATTTATGCGATGTGCGAGCTTCCGGCAAACGTCGTTTTCGCCGACGAATTCTTGAAAGTTTTCGACGGCTATTCAATCGGCTCGAACGATTTGACGCAGCTTGCGCTCGGACTAGATAGAGATTCGGAAATGGTCGCGCATCTGTTTGACGAACGCAACGGCGCGGTTGAAAAAATGGTGGCGATGGCGATTGAAGCCGCACAGCGCAACGGCAAAAAAATCGGCATCTGCGGGCAAGCGCCGTCCGATTACCCGGAATTTGCGCGCTTTCTGGTTGAGCGCGGCATCAACTCGATTTCGCTTAATCCTGATACCGTGATTCAGACGACACATTCGATTTTAGAAACGGAAAACGAGTTGAATAAACATCGCAAAAAGGCAACGACTTAAAACGCGAATCTAAAAGCAGCGGACGAAAAAGGAATTAACCGCGGAGACGCAGAGTTTTCCAATAAAATTTCTCTGCGTCTCTGCGTCTTAG
>JBPCMK010000131.1:0-16388 GCA_051002375.1 Pyrinomonadaceae bacterium
TTGAAACACTACCGATTGCGCCCGTCGCAATTTTCATCTTTAATTCGTCGTTTTCGCGGCGCATTCGTTTTAATTCTTCCTGCAATTTTTCAATCGCGTTCGGCAACTGGTCGCGCTGAGTTTTCAAAAAACCCAGCGATTCGTCAATCATTCGCTCGTCGTCGCGGAATCTTTCAAAAGCGTCAAAGCCCGTAATCGCGCGGATTCGGCGCACACCGGAAGCAACCGCTTCGTCGGAAGTGATTTTGAACGAGCCGATGTCGCCTGTCGCGCGAACGTGCGTTCCACCGCATAACTCTTTGGAAAATGTGCCGCCGCCGACCGACAAAACGCGAACCGCCGAGCCGTATTTTTCGCCAAACAAAGCCATCGCGCCCGACTGCATCGCTTCTTCAATCGCCATCACGTTCGTCGTGACGGCTTCGTTCTGCAAAATATAATGATTAACCAAATTTTCAATCTGCCGGATTTCGTCCTTTGAGATCGGCTGATAATGCGTAAAATCAAATCTTAAATAATTCGGCGCAACAACCGAACCGGCTTGCTTAACGTGCGTTCCCAAAACTTCGCGCAACGCCGCGTGAACGAGATGCGTCGCCGTGTGATTGCGTCGCGTCGCGTCGCGCTTTTCCGCATCAACCGTCGCCGTCAATTCGTCGCCGACTTTTACGACACCTTTTTCGACTTTCGATTTATGCAAAATCAAATCTTTGACGGGCGCGAAAGTGTCGAGAACTTTTATTTTTGAATTTTCAGTCGTCAAAAATCCCGTATCGCCGACCTGCCCGCCCGATTCGGCGTAAAAAGGCGTATCGCTCAAAACAATCAAACCTTCTTCGCCTTCCTTGAGTTCGTTTATTTGTTGGTCGTCTTTGACGATTGCCACTACTTTTGTGCTTTCAGTCTGCGTTGCATCGTAACCGTGAAATTTATTCGCGCCGACTTTTTCCAAAAGTTCGTGGTAAATTGGGCTGATGACGGATTTGCGTTCAGTTTTTCCGACCGCGCTTTGATTTTGTAATTCGATTAGTGCTTCATCAAACTTTTTGTTGAAATTTTCTTCAAGAATTTTGATTCCATAATCTTCTAGTCCGACTCGAATTAAATCTTTGGGATAACCAAATGTATTGTAAAGGTCTGCAAAATTTTTAAAGTTAATGGTTTTCAGAGTGTCTATACCTTTAAACCAAATATCCAACTTATTAATAAATTCGTCAGTATATTCTTTGCTAAAAAATTCAAACCTCTCACCTAAATTATTTACAAAATTTATTTCCTCATCTGTCCCGCGCAGAAAGAACTCTGTCAGCCACAAAATGAAGCCATATTTATCAAATTGATATGTTTCATTAAAGCTATTGGAAAAATTGGTAGATTTTAGTTCGATAATAATCGGCGGAATTTTGTATTGATATGAAAGTTTGGCTAACTTTGCTTCAACGTCCGCATTACCAATTAATTTCTTTCGTTCTGTCGAAAGTTGTTCTATCTTTCTGTCAAATTCTTCATCATTGAAATCCGGTGTTCCAATATCATCAAACAAAATCTCAATTTTTTTATTCGTTTCATCAAGTTCTTTGAGATATTCAGAGAATTTTTCCGAGCCGAATGTTAATGTTCTTCCAAAATCTATTTCTTCCCTTAAAACTCTTGCCTTGATAAATTCGCGTTGCGTTTCGAGTTCGGGATAAGCGTCTTTCATCTCGTCAACAACTTTATTGCAGACTTTGTAAAAAAACGCCTCGTGAAAATTGAGATGTTCGCGCCCGTGATAAATCGCGCGGCGCATAATTTTCCGCAAAACGTAAGCGCGTCCTTCATTGCCGGGCAAAATCCCGTCAGCGATAGAAAATGCCGTCGTTCGCGCGTGGTCGGCGACGACGCGCACCGCAAAACCTTCGGTCGAATCGTAAACATATTTTTTGCCCGCGAGTTCGGCGATGAAATCAATAATCGGACGAATCAAACTCGTTTCGTAATTTGAATGAACGCCTTCCATCACGACCGCCATTCGCTCTAAACCTGCGCCTGTGTCAACCGACGGCGCGGGCAACGGTTCTAATTTATAAACGCCTTTTTCAACCTCAACGCGGTTATACTGCATAAAGACGAGATTCCAGATTTCCATCGTCGTGTCGCCCATCTCAGCATTAACCAAATCGGCGCGATTTTTTTCGGGATTTTCCGGCTCGTCGCCCAAGTAATAATTGATTTCCGAATTCGGTCCGCACGGTCCGGTTTCCGCCATTTGCCAGAAATTATCTTTGCGTCCGAAACGTAAAATTCTGTCAGGCGGCGCACCCGCTTTGATCCAAAGTTCGGCAGCTTCATCGTCCGCCGAAACTTCCTCGTCGCCCGCGAAAACGGTGAACCACAGGCGATTGACATCGAGCTTTAATTCGTTGACGAGAAAATCCCAAGCGAAATTTATCGCGTTCGCTTTGAAATAATCGCCGAACGAAAAGTTCCCCAACATCTCGAAAAATGTGTGGTGTCTGGCAGTTTTTCCGACTTCATCCAAATCGTTGTGTTTGCCGCCCGCGCGGATACATTTTTGCGAACTTGCGGCGCGTGTGTATTCGCGTTTTTCGTTGCCGAGAAAAACGTCTTTGAACTGGTTCATTCCCGCGTTGGTGAATAAAATCGTCGGGTCGTTCGGCGGATAAACCGGACTCGAATGGACGATTTTGTGTCCGTGTTTTTCAAAATATTCTAAAAATGCGCGTCTAAGTTCGTTGCCTTTCATATCAAAAGAATTTTATCACAAGGCGCGGTTAATAACATCGGAGAGCCAAAAATGCCGGATGTTTCTTTTCGGGAAACATCCGGCATTTTTAGTTCAAAAAAGGAGATGAATTAGAGTTAAAATCTACTTCGTCCGAGTTTGACGAAATAGGTTTTAGCTCAGTGTAAGTCTAAATCGCTTTAGGCTTACAAATTTTAATTCGGCGAAAATCGGTTTTCGGATTCAAGAAAATTTCGCGGTTAATGCAAATAATCGAAAATCACTTTGCACCGATTATTTTTTCGAGCGGCGGCGTGATGGAAAATTTATCATAAAGCGGTTTGCGACGCTTGATGAGCGTGAGAATACTTTGCCTGATAATGCGGTGGACGTTGGAGAATTTCGGATTTCTGCCGAGCTTTTCCAAAATGCGGCGCAAGACTTCGTTGATGCTTGCCGCGAAAAGTTTGGCGTTTATCTGGCGGCGCACGATAATTTTCCCGTCGCGGTAATCGAAAATATCCGAAGCCGGATGCAAAAACGGATAATCGCCCGCGACTTCCATTCGCGCCTTTTCAAACGCCGCCGTAAAATCGAGACTTGCTTCGGCGAGCGGACGGTCAACGGCGGCGAGAAGTTCGGCGGTTAAATTGACGAGCGTTTGCCATTCCTGCGGCGACGCGCCGGTTTGTTTCGCCCGCACTTCGACGCGGTTGGTAAATTCAAACGGAAGTTTTGCAGGATTCGGCGGCGCGAAATTTTCTTCGACCGGCGGAGTTTCAATTTTCGGAAGTTTCGAGTTTCCGTTTTTGTGCGGCGGTTTGGCAATTATTTCGTTATTTCCGGCGACGAATTTTTCCGCGCCGATAATTTCTGATTTTTCAAAAGTCGGCGCGGCAGTTTCTTCAATCGCTTGATAGACATTGATAGTTCCGCCCGATTCTCTGGCGCGAATCAAAAGTCGCTGTAATGCGTCTTCGCCTTCGGCGATGCGTCCGGCGGTGCGGTCGTGTTCGCGGACGAGCATTTCATTTTCGCCCGCTAAAATTATTTCGGCTTCGTAACCGGCGAGTTCGACGCGCACGCTGCCCGCAAATTGGCGGCGGCGCAAATATTTCAGAAGCGCAGACAAATTGACGAACGAGGTGTCTAAATTTTCGTGCAGCAAACGATTTTTCATTTGATTGGGAATCTGTCGAACGATGGAAAAGCGCGAAATATATTTCACTCTTTAAAGTAAAAAATTACTAATTTCGATAAATTTCCATTGCATCTTTTTTATTTTTCGGTCAAAATTCGCAAACAAGCAATTCGTCAGTTGCCAGTTGTCCGCAGTCTGTCGCATTTGTTCGTTGAAGTTTTCGTTAAAAACCGGCTGACTAAAAGAATCAACTCGCAACCGACAACTGACTACCGACAACTGACAAAATTATGAATAATTTATTTCGCAAAAAATCTATCGCGCAAATTCAGGCGGATGCGGCGAGCGGATTTTCCGACGCGGAAACCGTTCCCGGCGATAACGTCGGGCTTCGGCGTTCGCTCGGCACATTCGATTTGACGATGCTCGGCATCGCGGCGATTATCGGCGCGGGCATTTTCGCAATGGTCGGGCAAGCGTCCTTCGACGGCGGACCTGCCGTAATTCTGCTTTTCATTTTCGCGGCAATCGCCTGCGGATTTTCCGCGCTTTGCTACGCTGAATTCGCCTCGAAAATTCCGATTGCGGGTTCGGCTTACACTTATGCTTACGCTTCTTTCGGCGAGCTTCTGGCGTGGATTATCGGTTGGGATTTGCTGGTCGAATACGCCATCGGCAACATCGCCGTCGCTATTTCGTGGAGCGGATATTTTGTCGGTTTGCTGAGTTCGATAAAAATCCCGTCGCTCGGAATTCCGAATGGAATAAATATTCCGCTGCATTTTACGATGGATTACCGCACGGCGAGTTCCGGCTTTGACCTTGTAAGCGAAGCACTCGGCAAAGGTTCGACGATTGAAAGTCTTCAGGCGGTTTGCAAAAACACGGGCGCGGCGATTAGCTGCGATAAAATTGACGCTTACACGGCTTGGTTAAACGCACCGCACATCGGCGGTTTGCCGATAATTGCGAATCTGCCCGCGCTTGGAATCGTTTTTATCATCACTTGTCTGGTTTATATCGGCATCCGCGAATCGAAAACCGCTTCCAACATAATGGTCGGTATTAAACTAGCGATTATTCTGCTGGTTATCGGGCTTGGCGCGTTTTACGTCAATCCGTCAAATTGGAGTCCGTTTGCGCCCAATGGATTTAGCGGATTGAAAACTGGTGTGGCGGCGGTTTTCTTTGCGTATATCGGTTTCGACGCGCTTTCGACGACCGCCGAAGAATGCAAAGACCCGTATAAAACTCTGCCGCGCGGAATGATTTATTCGCTCGTTATCTGCACCGTTTTATATGTCGCGCTCGCGCTTGTTATAACCGGAATGGTCAGTTATTCGCAGCTAAATGTTCCAGACCCGCTGGCGTTTGTCTTCGGTGATAAAGGCGTGAACATTCCCTGGGTTTCGGGCGTTATCGCCGTCAGCGCGGTGATTGCGATTGCGACGGTTTTGCTCGTTTTCCAACTCGGTCAACCGCGTCTCTGGATGGCGATGAGCCGCGACGGACTGCTGCCGAAAATATTTTCTTCAATTCATCCGAAATTCAGAACGCCATGGTTTTCGACGATTTTAACCGGCTTTATGGTGGCGATTCCCGCGCTGTTTATGAATCTGTCGGAAGTTACGGAACTGTCCGTCATCGGAACTTTGTTCGCTTTCACGATTGTCTGCGCCGGAGTTTTAGTTAAAGACAAAGAATTTGCCGGACAGCAACGCTATGTGCCGTATATCAATTCGCAATGGATCGTGCCGATTGCTTATGTGATTGTAATGGCTCTGATTATTTATTTTGTCGACTACGCAGTCATTAAAAATTTCTTTACAGATTTTAAGCCAGCCAAAGACAGTTCGGCTTTCTCTGCGGTTGCCGAAAAAATTCCGTATTTCACGTTTATCGTTTTCTCGCTGATTATGGCGGCGTTGTGTTTCGTCAAACGGCTTTCGCTGATTCCGGTTTTGGGCATTATGTTCTGCACATACTTGATGACCGAACTCGGCTGGACAAATTGGGTTCGCTTCGCCGTTTGGCTGCTTATCGGCTTGGTAGTCTATTTCTTTTACAGTTACAGCCACAGCAAATTGAATAATCGTGAAGAAGTTGCGGTGGAAACTTAAGAAGCCTTTTGGAAACTCATTTGAGAGAATATAAGCCAAACTATTCGCTGTTCGCTGTTAGTTGTTCGCTGTTTTTCCAAGTAAATTTTTTCTGATAAACAACAAATAGTTAATAGCGAACAGCGAATAGTTTGGCTGTCATTTTTAACAAATCCACAACTTCCAAACAGCTTCTCAAAACTTTACAAACTTTTACACGATTTCCCGAACCAAATTCTTTTTCCGAACGTCTAACTACGCGGACAAGAATCCATATTAAATTTCAGAGGAGCAAACTTAAATGAAAAGACGAGTCATTTTTATGGCGATTTTTTCGCTGTTTTTGGCAGTGGCGGCGGTTTCCGCGCAGGAAAAGACAACTGATTATTCGGGAAATTGGGAACTCGATGTCAGCAAATCGAAGTTGGGCGACCGGTTACGAATCGAATCAATGACGATGAATGTTTCGCAAACCGATAAGGAATTAAAAGTCGAAAGCACGGTCAAACGCGCCGCGCGTCCCGAAGGCGATACCAACGGCGGCGGAATGAATCGCGGCGGCGGAATGGGACGCGGCGACGGAACGCAAACCGTAACCTACAGCCTCGACGGTAAGGAAACCAAAGCGGCGACCGGCGGACAGATGGGCGGCGAAGCGACTTTGAAAGCTAAAGTTGAAAAAGACGGCAAGTTGAAATTAACTTCAAGCCGAACTTTTAGCGGACAGATGGGCGAAATGACGATTACGACCAAAGAAACTTGGGAATTGACCGACGGCGGCAAAACCTTAAAAGTTACGCGCGACACGGAAACGCCGCGCGGCTCGCAAAGCGCGGAAATGGTTTTCAACAAAAAATAAGTTTATCGAGCAATCGGGGATTTTTCGGACGCGAATATTGATGCAAGAGCCAAAGCTCTTGCATTTTTTTTGCGTTTTAATCAGATGCGCGTTAAACTTAAATCTCTGGAGGAAATCGTTATGAAAAAGAAATTTGTTTTGACGACGGTTGTTTCGCTCTTTTTGACGGCAATCGCAGTCTCGGCACAAACCGCCAAACCGAATTACGCGGGCTTTTGGGAGTTGGACGCGAGCAAATCCGTTCTGCCCGAAACGATGCGAATCGAATCAATGACTATGACAGTCGAGCAGACGGAAAATCAACTAAGCATTGTCGGTGTCTCGACGCGCAGCGCGGCTTCTAAAGACGGCGGCAAAATGATGGGAACGAGCGTTCTCGCAGGCGGCAACGGCGCGAACACTTACAATCTTGACGGCAAGGAAACGACTTCCGACATCAATAATCCGATGATGTCAGGCAAGGCAGTTCGGCAAGCGTCTATTACGGCGGGCGGCATTTTGAACTTGATCACGACCAGCAATGTCAGCACCCAAATGGGCGATTTTACGCTGAAGACGAGCGATACTTGGGAATTGCTCGACGAAGGAAAAGCGTTGAAAGTAACGCGCTACACGGAAACGCCGCGCGGCGCGACGACGGCGGTGTTATATTTCACGAAAAAATCTTCGGACGCGGCGCAGACAATCGGCGGTTCGACGACAAACGGCAATGGAACGCTGAAGCCGCTTTCCGGCGGCGTTTTGAACGGAAAGGCGACGACATTGGTCAAGCCCGAATATCCGCCAGCCGCCAGAGCCGTAAAAGCGAGCGGCGCGGTCAACGTGCAGGTAACGATTGACGAGCAGGGCGACGTAATTTCAGCAAGCGCGGTTTCCGGTCATCCGCTTCTGCGGCAGGCGGCGGAAGAAGCGGCGCGAAATTCAAAATTCGCGCCGGTAATGTTAAGCGGAGTTCCGGTCAAAGTTACCGGAATAATCGTTTATAATTTCACTCCGTAAGCGGCGGCACTTAAACTTCGGAAATATTTCAGGCGGGAGTTTCGGCTCTCGCTTTTTCATTTCCCGCTCGCCCGATTTTGGATTTTGCGCTCCAAAACTTGTATCTTAAATTGTCTATGGAATATCCGATGTGGGTTTGGATTTTTTTCTTTGCGGTCGTGCTGGCGGCTCTCGCCGTTGATTTGGGAATTGCCAATCGCAAAGCACACGCGCCGACGCGCCGCGAAACGATTTTCTGGAGCGCGGTATGGATTTCGCTTGCGCTCGCTTTTAACGGATTCATTTATTGGCAGGTCGGCACACATCATCAGGATTGGGATTTAGCCGCGCACAAAGCGAAAGAATTTTTCACCGGCTATTTAATTGAGCTTTCGCTTTCGATTGACAATCTATTTGTTTTTCTATTGATTTTCAATTACTTCAAAGTCCCGAAAAAGTATCAGCACCGCGCCCTTTTCTGGGGAATTTTTATGGCTCTCGTGATGCGAATGGTAATGATTTTCGCGGGCGCGGAACTCGTCGAGAAATTCGATTGGATACTTTATTTTTTCGGCGCGTTTCTGGTTTATACGGGAATCAAAATGTTTTCCGGCGGCGAGGAATTTAACCCGGAAGAAAGCCGGATTATAAAAATCACGACGCGCTTTGTGCCGATTGCCAGAATCTACGACAGCGAAAAGTTTTTCACATACGTCGAGACGACCGACGGCGGCATCGAAAAAACACATTCGCGCGATGAAATGAGCGAAACCTCGTCCGAAGAAATTACGGCTGTAAAACAGGTGCGGAGAATGGGAACGCTTCTGCTGCTGGTTTTGATTGTGATAAACGTCGCCGACCTAGTGTTTGCGGTTGACTCGATTCCGGCGATTTTCGGCATCACGACCGACCGATTTATTGTCTATACTTCAAACATTTTTGCTATTCTCGGTTTGCGGACGTTTTTCTTTCTTCTGGTTGAAATGGCTGAAAAGTTTCACCTGCTCAAATACGGTCTGGCGTTCGTCTTGAGTTTTATCGGAGTGAAGATGCTTCTGCCGCTCGCGGCGCACGGTTTGGCGATGATTTTAAGCGCGGATTCAGGTTTCGGCGCATTTCTGCAAAAATATCTGCATCACGAATACGAGCAGTCGGTCATCAATATCTCGCTTGGTATCGTCATCGGCGCGATTCTGCTTTCGATAATTTTTTCGCTGATTTATCCGCCGAAGGAAACCGATGTTTCTGGCGAATAATAGTTCGACAATGCGCGAATTTTTGGCAGCATCTCAAATTTTATGATGAAAAATACTTTCGGAATAGATAACAGATGAAAGATGATAACTAATAGATAAAATCTTTCATCTGTTATCTATTATCTTTCATCTATTGCGGGATGAAAAATCCGCATCATAAATTCTGCGGCATTGCCAAATTTGAAAGCGCGTAATTTAAAACAATGGAAAAGAAACATCGCAAATTCTACCTCGATTGGTGGCAAATCAAGCGCAGCACGATTTACGGCGGCGTGGCGATAATTCTTTTTCTGGCGGCACTTGCGGGCGGCGGTTGGTGGGTTTGGCAAAAGAATTTTTTTCTCGACGCGCCGGACACCGCTCAGATTCCGAAGGACGCGGCGCGGATTATTTCCTTTGAAGGCGACGTGCGAATCGTCCGCTATTCGACACGCGAAACGATTTTGATAACAAAGCCGACTTACGTGGCGGCGGGCGATACGATTCAGACGCAAGCCGACGGTCGGGCGCAGGTGCAGATGATTGACGGCTCGACGCTTTCGATTCGCCCGAACAGCACGATTATCATTAAAGAAAGTGCTTCGATTTTCGGCGGAAAGAACGTGCGCGTAACGCTCGACGACGGACAGCTTAACGTCAAAACGCAGGAGCAGGGCGAAGACACGAAAAACGTCGTCGAGATGATGGAATCGGAAAATCGCGTTTATTCGCAAACCGACGCGAGCTTTAGAATCAACGACCAGACGAACGGCGGCGAAATCCGCATCAGTCGCGGCGGCGTGGAATCGAACGTCGGCGGCGAAAAAACCGTTATAAAGGAAAATGAGTTTGCGGCGGTCAATAACGGCAAAATCCAGCCGAAGGAAAAACTGCTCGACGCGCCGAAGCCGGTCGCGCCGGCAAACTCCGAGCAGGTTACGGCTTCTTCGGACGTATCGTTTCGATGGCAAAAGCCGGAAGCAAATTCGGCGGTCAACTTTTCTCTGCAAGTCTCGAAGTCGCCGTTTTTCGTCGCCGACGCGCTCGTTCTCGAACGCGAAAATTTGACGAGTCAGATTTTCACTCTGGCAAATCTCCAACCCGGAACTTATTACTGGCGGCTTCGCGCGGCTGCCGCGTCGGGACAGACGAGCGATTGGGGCGAGCCTTGGAAATTCACCATCGTCAAAGCGGCGACGGGCGAAACTTTGTCGGCGACCGATTGGCAGGTCGAACCAATCGGCGGCAATCTTTATCTGGTCGGCGGCAAAACGCAGCCGGGCGCGACGGTCAGAATTGCCGGACGCGAGATTTTCGCCGCCGCCGACGGTTCATTCCGTCTGCAAATCGCGGCGAACTCTGCCGCCGCCGCGGTGGAAATCAGCGACGAGCGCGGCAACCGAAGCCGCTATTCTCTAAATTTGAATTCGGCGCGGGCGACGAGGCAATGAACGCGGAATGCGGAGTGCGGAATGCGGAATTTTCAAATCTCATTCCGCACTCAGCACTCCGCATTCCGCACTAAAACTATGCACACACATTCACACGAACGACGTTCGGCGCAGACTTCGAGAAAATTAAAGCTCGCGCTTCTCCTGACGTTCGTTTATATGCTGGCGGAAGCGTTTGGCGGCTGGTTTGCCAATTCGCTCGCGCTCATCGCCGACGCGGGACATATGTTGACGGACGTTGCCGCTTTGACTTTGACTTTGGCGGCGATTTGGTTTGCATCGCGCCCGGCGAACGCGAAGAAAACCTTCGGTTATTATCGTCTGGAAATTCTCGCCGCGTTTGTCAACGGCATCGCTCTGGTTTTGATTTCGCTGTGGATTATCTACGAAGCGTTCGAGCGATATTACGCGCCGCCCGCCGTCAAAGGTTTGGAATTGACCTTGATTGCCGTCGGCGGACTCGTGATAAATATTATCTGCGCGTGGCTTCTGCACGGCGGACACGAACACGATTTGAATTTGCGCGGCGCGTGGCTGCACGTTATCGGTGACGCGCTCGGTTCGGTGGCGGCGATTGCGGCGGGTGTGTTGATTTTATCGTTTAATTGGTTGTGGGCTGATGCGGTCGGCAGTTTTTTGATAAGCGTAATTATCATTTTCGGCTCGTGGAATTTAATCAAAGAATCGGTCAACGTGCTGCTCGAAGGCACACCCGCGCACATCAATTTAACGGCGGTCGAAGCGGCGATTCGGCAGACGGAAAATGTCCGCGACGTTCACGACCTTCACGTTTGGACGATAACTTCGGGAATGGAAGCCTTGAGCGTTCACGTCGTCCACGCGCCGGAAGTTTCGCAAGCGTCGCTGCTGCAAACAATCAGAAAAAATCTGCACGACGAATTCGGCATTGATCATTTAACGATTCAAATGGAAACTTCCGGCAGCGAACAATCGAACGGGCAGCCGTGTTCTTCAGGCGCGAACTGCTTCGATTCGGAGGCAAAAGTCGAAACTAACGTCAAAACTTATTGAAATCAGGCTTTTACGCGCGATGAAAGAGACTTTCAATCTTCACATTTGCCCTTTTAACGCGCACGTTAAAGGCTTTCGTCCGCGCACGAAAGCCTTTAACGTGCGGACGAAAGCCTTATGCGCGAGGACGAAAGCCTTTCGTGTGCAGACGAAAGGCTTAAACGCGCGGACTTAAGCCTTATGTCCGCGCGTTTAAGCCTTAAGTGCGCGGGCGAAAAGTCTAAATTTGTTTGTTTATCGTTAAATCGGACGGGTTTTTATGCCAAATATCGAACTCGGATACGGAAATTCGCGCGTTTCTTTTGATTATGACGCGGCGCGATTTACAGTTTTGGGCGATGAGCGGCAAAACGCCGCGCTTTCCGACGTTGAAATCGGCGAGCGGTTCGATAATCCGTTTGACTCGAAAACAATCGAGGAAATCGTCCAGCCGAACGAGACGGTTTTAATCGTCGTGCCGGACGCGACGCGCCGGACGGCGAGCGCGTCAACGGTTAATTTAATCGTGCGGCGACTGATTGCAAATGGCACGATGCCGCACGACATTCGGATAATTTTTGCGACCGGCATTCACCGTCGAGTTACCGATGCGGAAAAGAAAAATTTGCTCACGCCGTTTATCTTTCAGCGCGTCAAAACGCTCAATCACAATCCGCGCGATTTAGCCGCCATCGTTCGGCTCGGCGAAACCGACGACAAAATTCCGATTGAACTCAACCGCGCTCTCGTCGAACACGACCGCGTGATAATCGTCGGCGGAATCTCGTTTCATTATTTCGCGGGCTTTACGGGCGGGCGCAAATTGATTTGTCCCGGACTCGCTTCAGCCCGAACGATTTCCCGAACGCACGCGCTCGCCTTCGATTGCCAATCGAAGACGCGCCGCGTCGGTGTCGGCGCGGGAATTCTGGACGGAAATCCCGTTCACGAAGCGTTTGTCAAAGTCGCCGCCAAACTTCCGCCGTCGTTTGCGGTTAATACGATTGTCAACGATAAAGGCGAAGCGACGGATTTATTCTGCGGCGATTGGATTTCGTCGCATCGCGCGGCGTGTGAGTTTTACGAGAAAAATCACACAATCAAAATCGCCGAAAAGAGAGATTTGGTAATTGTCAGTTGCGGCGGTTTCCCGCACGATATAAATATGATTCAAGCGCACAAGGCACTCGAAACCGCCGCGCACGCCTGCACGGAAAACGGCGCGATTATACTTCTCGCCGAATGCGCCGACGGTTTGGGGAGAAAGGATTTTCTCGAATGGTTTGCGGCGCGAGATTCAAACGATTTAGCCGAAAAACTGTGCGCGAATTATCGAGTCAACGGGCAGACGGCGTGGAGTTTATTACGGAAAGCCGGGCGATTTAATATTCAAATCATCACTTCGCTCGACGAAACAGAAACGCGCCCGATGCGTCGGCACAAAGCGCGTGATTTGCAAGCGGCGTTGTCGAAAATCGGCAAAAACGCGAAGGGTTACATTCTGCCTTTCGGCGCGAAGTTTAGAATTATTTCTTCTTGACGGCAAAAGTTCTGGCAATCGAATCGGTTTGATTGCGGATTGATTTCAGTTTTTCGCGCTGTCCGGTAAAGCGCAGAACGTAGACGGTTTTGTCGTCGGCTTTGAGAAAATAAAATCTGCCGCTCATATTTCTGCCCGAACGAACGAATTCGTAATTGAAAACTTTCCCATCGAGTTTACCGTCGAAGGTTTCGGTTTTGGCTGTAACATAACCGGGCAAAAATTGCAGTTTCTGTTCTTCGTCGCTAATCGCATCGGCGAGCGTGTCGCCCGCCTTTACCGAAAGTTTGCGAATTTCAAAATGTCCGTCGTTGCGGTCGTTGTAGACGTATTCGACATTCGGGCTGGTCGCCGAAGGCTTGACGGTTTGCTTCCAAGCGGTTTCCGGCAAATCGAATGTGTATTCGACATTCGCGTCGGAAAAAGTTTGGCTCTGGGCAAACGCCGACATTGCGAAAAGCAAACCCAGACAGATAGAAAATAAATATTTGGTTGATTTCATTTTAGTTGTTTCCTGTTAATTTAACTCGAATTGCTGATTCTCGATATTCCAAATTAAGGCTGCGATTCCGTCCAAGTATATTTTTTACCATTCCATTTTATTGTGCCGTCCGCGCCTTCCGTGATGAGATAGATACCCGTTCTTCCGCGTTTATCTTTTTCGAGTTTCATACCGTCGCCCGTTTCATTAAGGCGTTCTTTCTGAAAGATAAGCGCACTACTGCGACCGAGAAGCAGCACCGACGATTTTTGTGCGAACTGCCAGCCTTTTCCTTTGCCGTGAATAATAAATAATGCCAAAAGCTCCGTATCTATTTTGTCCTTTCCGAAATAATACGGATATTCAATCTTCACATTTTTTGCGATATTTTTAACCGTGTCGGAAAGTCTTACGATGACTGCTACGTCTTTTATTTTATCGCCATCGAAATCTGCGACGAGTTTATAAGGAGTAGCTTTTGTTTCGACTTGCAGCGTATCGCCGGAAATTGATTTGACTATTTCTTCGACGCTCTTTGCAGTCTGAGCCTCAACGGTCAAATTAAAACAAAAAAGCATCGCTAAAAAACAAAGCGATAAACTCGCCGATAAACCGATACTTTTTCTACTAATCATTTTCACATCGCCGTGTCGTTGAATAATTCAAAACGAAGTATTGTTTATTTAAGGTTCTTCATCTTCCGTCCAAACATATTTTTTGCCATTCCATTTGAGAATGCCTTCGGAGGCTTCCGTGCCAAAGAGAAGGCTTGCTTTTCCGCGTTTGTCTTTTTTAATTTCTAGATTATTGCCGCCCTCTCCCTGCTCGCCGAGACGACGTTTTTGAAAAATCATCGCACTACTGCGACCAAGCAGTAACACCGACGATTTTTGCGCGAACTGCCAGCCTTTTCCTTTACCGTGAATAATAAATAACGCTAAATCTCCGTCATCAATTTGTTTTCCGAAAGGATATGGATATTCGATTTTCACGGTTTCTGCGATATTTTTAACCGTGTCGGATAAATTGACAATAACAGCTACATCTTCAACTTTATCGCCGTCAAAATCGGCAGCTAAATAGTAAGGCACGGCTCTTGTTTCGACTTGTAGTTTGCCGCCGGAAAGCGATTTTACTAAATCTTCAACACTTTTAGCGGCTTGAGCTTTCGCAGAAAAGTTCAAACAAAGCAACAATGCAAAAAAAGTAATTACTGCCGAGAAAAAACCATTTACCTTTTGCTTATTAACCTTAAACATAATTATTTTATTCCTTCCAACCACAAGCGTTCAAGAAATTTAGTCGGGTTCATTAAATCCGCTCTTCTTTCATAATTTGCGTCTTTCAAAACATCTTCATTCTTATATTCGATTTTATGAACTCTATCGCTCAGAGGTCCGACACCAAAACCATCATACAATTCAAAATGAAGCATTGGGCTGAGTTTCGCAACTGCTCGTCCGATTTTGGCGATAACTACTCTTTCGCCCGATTTAATCTTTGCCCCGACCTTGTTGTATTCTTCGGTTATCTTTATCACCTCGCCATAACGAATAACGCCGATTCCTTCGTGGCGTATCGCAATCGCCGCAGTATGACCGGAAAAACCCGGATTTAGTTCAACGACGATTCCGCCGTCTACCGCGACCACATCAGATTCGAGCGGTGCGTATAAATCGCATCCGGCGTGAATTCTTGCGCCGCTCTTACGCCGGTGTCCGAACTTCGCCATTTCTACATAACTTCCGACCCATTTCGGCGCGGGGAAATAAAGTGCCATCGCAACCTCCTATTCTACTTTGATTAGATAATTATTTGTCTATCTCTACCTTCGCCGCAAGCAAAAGCAGTGAATCGGCAATTCAAGTTAAATTAGTTTGGAAAAGCGTTGATATTTTAACCTATTTTTCAACAGACGGCGATTTTTTAGATGTCTGTTTATTTGTCTTCGGTTGTCCTTTGTCCATTGTTATTCGCGCTGTTTCAGCTTTCCGGTTATAGAAGATTAAAGGCGCATAAAAAGATTTCTTCGCCTTTTTTCGATTTTCGCGCGTCTAAGCTGGCAGATAATCTTTGGACGCATCCGAAGCAATAATAAATTTATACGAGGACAAAAGCGATGAAACAAAAGTTTTCTTTAATACAAAAAACCACATCTTTTTTAATGATTCTGGCGATGTTCAGTCCGATGCTCGCCGCTGCCGGCGACAACGGGCAAAACGCGAAATCGAAGCCTTTAACCGAAAACCAGAAAATCCTGCACGTTTTAAATCGTTTGGGTTTCGGTGCGCGTCCGGGCGATGTCGAACGCGTCAAAGCGTCGGGCATTAACAAATATATCGAGCAGCAATTAAATCCGTCTTCGATAAACGATTCGGTCGCCGATGCGAAGGTGAAAAACTTCGACGTTTTGAAAATGACGAACGAAGAGCTTTTCACTAAATATCCGAATCCGGCGGCGGTTTTGATGACGGTCGCGCAGCGCAACGGTTTGAACAAAGGCGATGTGGCGGAACTGAAAAAGAAAAATCAAGTCAAAGCCGACGACCAAATGAAAACCGACGAGGCGATGACGGCGGACGATAAGAAAAACGATAATCCGAACGCCGCGCAGTTAAGCGATGCCGACCGGCAAAAATATAAACAGGAAGTCGCCGAACTTTATCAGCAATATAATCTCGGCAGACCGCAGCAAATCACGCAGCAATTAAACGCTTCGCGCATTTTGCGGGCGGCATATTCCGAACGTCAGCTTCAGGAACAAATGGTTGATTTTTGGACGAATCATTTTAACGTCTATGCCAATAAAGCCGCCGTGCGCTGGTTTCTGCCCGAATACGACCGCGACGTGATTCGCCCGAACGCGCT
>JBPCMK010000132.1:0-24392 GCA_051002375.1 Pyrinomonadaceae bacterium
ACCGGATTTTTGCCGCCCATCTCACATTGAACCTTTGCGCCGCGCCGGGCGACTTGTTCATATAATTTAATGCCGATTTCCGTTGAACCGGTGAAAGAAACTGCTTTAACTGCCGCGTGATTAGCGATTTCCTCGCCGATTTCCTCGCCCGCTCCTAAAATCAAATTCAAAACGCCGCGCGGCACTCCGGCTGCTTCAAAAATTTCGACGATTCGCACGGCAGTCGCGGGCGTGGCTTCGGCAGGTTTAAAAACTATTGTGTTTCCAGCGACGAGCGCGGGCGCGATTTTCCAGACCGGAATCGCCACGGGAAAATTCCAGGGCGTAATCAGCGCGACAACGCCGTGCGGTTCTTTGATTGTGTAAGCGAAATTGGCGGCGAGTTCCGATTGAATCGTTTCGCCGTTCAAGCGGCGCGATTCGCCCGCGCAAAATTCGGCGACGTTTATCGAGCGCGAAAGTTCGCCGCGCGATTCTGCCAAAGTTTTGCCTTCTTCGCGCGTCAAAATTTGCGATAATTCTTCTTTGTTGTCTTCCAAAAGACGCGCAAATTTCGCCACGATTTTGCCGCGTGTCGGCGCGGGCGTGTTTCGCCAACCTTTGAAAGCGTCATAAGCGGCTTCAACTGCGCGACGCGCTTCTTCGCGCGTCGAAAGTTTGATTGTGCCGATGATGTCATTCGTGTTTGCCGGATTGATATTGTCTGCGGTTTTTTCAGAAACGGATTCGAGCCATTCGCCGCCGATGTAATTTTGATAGATATTCATAAACAAGTAATTTTTTATTTATTGAAGGCTGAACGCAAATGAAAAATGCTTCGGAATAGATAAGAGATGAAATGATGAAAAATGAAATCGTAATCCGAATCTATCAGCTACTATCTATTCCGAATGGTTAAATATCTTTTTCATAAAACTTAATTACGTTCAGGCTTCAGTTTATTAGAACAGAAATTTTAGGTTGTGTTAATTTAAACGAGATGAGTGTAAAAAGCAACGAAAACTTGCGCGGACTTCTGCAAAATCGCGCGGCGACAAATCCTGAGAAAGTATTTCTATTTTCCGAAGCCGACGCTCGAAGCTGGACTTACGCGGAATTTGATAAATCGGTCAACCGAGCCGCGAATTTATTAAAAGAAAACAAAATAAAAAAAGGCGATGTCGTCAGTCTTTTATTACCGAACTCGGCGGAATATATCATCGCTTATTTCGCCTGCTGGAAAATCGGCGCGATTGCTAATCCGGTTAATTCTCTGCTCAAAGCCGAAGAAATCGAATTTGTCGTCGGCAATTCCGAAGCTAAATTATTACTTTTTAATTCACAATTCGCGCCCGTCATCGAACCTATTTCTTTATCGAAAAAAATCGAGTTCGACGACGAAGCGATAACCGAAAATTTCAGCGAAGAATTAAGCGAAACGAAAATCGAAAAAACGGACGAAGCGATTATCATTTACACTTCCGGCACGACCGGCAAACCGAAAGGCTGTCTTTTAACGCACGCCAACTTGATTGCGAATGCAAGGCAAATCGCCCGATGGCTCGGCTTTACCGAACAAGACAGACTCTTGACGATTATGCCGCTTTTCCATATGAACGCGGTTTCGGTTACGACGATGACCGCGCTTTACGCATCGGCTTCGACCGTCGTTTCGCCGAAATTTTCCGCGTCGCGCTTTTGGCAAATTATCGAAGATTACAAAATAACTTCGTTCGGTTCGGTGGCAACGATGCTTTCGATGCTGCTCTCGAATGCGGAATGCGGAATGCGGAGCGCGGAATCAGAAAACGAAATCCAAAATCGAGAAATCATTCCGCGCTCCGTATTCCGCACTCCGCACTCTTTGCGTTTCGCAATGTGCGGCTCTGCGCCCGTTCCGGCGGAAGTTTTGAAAAATTTTGAAGAAACATTCGGCTGTTTGGTCGTCGAAGGTTACGGTTTATCGGAATCAACCTGCCGCTCGACTTTTAATCCGCCGAACAAATCGCGCCGCGCCTCCTCGTGCGGCAAACCGATTGGCAACGAGATGAAAATTTTCGATGAGAACAATAGTGAATTATCTGATGGCGAACTCGGCGAAATCGTTTTGCGCGGCGAAAATATTTTCAAAGGTTATTTCAAAAACGACGCGGCAACCGAAAAGGCTTTTGCCGGCGGCTGGTTTCATACGGGCGACATCGGACACAGAGACGCGGACGGATTTTTCTACATCGCCGACCGCAAATCGGATATGATTATTCGCGGCGGCGAAAACATTTATCCGCGCGAAATTGACGAACTTTTGTATACGCATCCGGCGATTGAATCAGCCGCCGTTATCGGCATACCCGATGAATTATACGGCGAAGAAGTCGCGGCGTTTGTCGTTTTGAAAAATGGCGAAAAGGCGAGCGAAGAAGCGTTGATAAATTTCTGCAAAAAGCATTTGGCAGATTACAAATGCCCGAAGACGTTTTACTTTGTCGAAGATATTCCGAAAGGCGCGACCGGAAAATTGCTCAAACGCGAACTCGCGCGAATTTACAACGAAAAACGATTTAATTTCCCTGCCAGCGAAACTAAAACTCAGCCGGAGTAACCTTCGGTCGTGCCAGCCCAACCAATCACTGCTTGCGTGTAATTTTCCTCTGCCATCGCGTGCAGACAACTCATCATCAATGCCGTGCCGACCTCGCTATCCTGCTGGTCTTCGCGCACACCCGACGGACCGAATACACCTTGTTTTACGACATCGTAACAGGCGAATCCGAGAATGGTTTCCGTTGATAAATCGAATGAATCGTCAGTCGAAATTTTTTGACGCGCGATGAAACAATTCGGCGGCGTTTGTTCAAGCGCGACCGCGCAGACGACTTCCCAATTCGGATTTATATTTTCGCTGACCCACGCAACAATCGTCTCGGTTTCGGACGGACGCGCCCGACGTATTTCTATACCGTTCGCCCGCTGCTCGTCCAAAACCGGCGCAAGGTCTCGCAGGACGCGCAAATTTACCATCATCTCCGCCATATAATTATCTTAACAGATTTACGCGATTAACCTTTGTCGTTGAGAATTTTTTACGCTATCGCAGATGCTTTCTCAAATAAGAAACGATTTTCCAGCCGTCGAGATAAACCCAGGGCTTTTCGCCGAGCGTGTAATGTCCGCAAGGGATTTTCACCGCGCTGTGTTCGATGCCGTGTTCGCGCAGGGAACGCATCACGTCGCGCGATAAATCCACCGGAAAAGTCAAATCGTAAAGCGTGTAAATATATCTTTGCGGACGCGGCGGCATCTTCGCTAATTTGTCCATATAAACCATCGGCGAAATCGGCAGCCAAAACTCGCGCAGCTCGTCGAGCGAAACATTGTCGCCGATGCCTTCCTTGACGTGGTATGTCGAAAGACCTTGCCAGACGACATCGGCGACGTAGCCGGAGACGTGATTGAAAACCGCCGCGTCAATCGTCGCGTCGTGCGCGAAAGCGAAAAATCCGACGCACGAGCCGATGCTCGTGCCGACCACACCGACTCGTCCGTAACCTTGCGTTTTCAACCACCGAACGGCGGCGCGCGTGTCAACGACCGATTGCCTCAAACTTTGCAAAGTGCGTCCGACATTCGGCGCGACGAGATAATCGGCGCGTTCTAATTCGGGCGGCATGCGCTCTTCGTGATACGGCAAAGTCAGTCTCAACGCCGACACGCCGACGCGGTTGAAAACTTTACACAAATCGAAATAGCTTCCGGCTTTTGCGTTCCAATGCGGCAAAACGACGACCGCCGATTTTTTATCGTTCGCGTGCGGGAAAAATCGGGCGTAAGCCGTGTTGTTTTCAATCGAAGTGGTTTCAATCGCGCTCGTCCAAGTTAATAATTTGTCGTCGAGTTCGTAATCTTTGATTTCCGGCAGATAAAAAAATTCGTCGCTGTTTGCCAGAACTCGTTTCGTGTAGGCGCGAAAAATTTCGCGCGGGTCGCCGCCGTTAGCATTTTCTTTAACGAACTCCGTTCCCCATTCAAACGGGCGCACGACGCGGTTGGCGTTGAGCATCGCAAAATAGCGTTCGCGGTTGTGCATATAGCGTCGAAGCATATTTAAAAAGTAAAAGGTAAAAGGGCAAAAGTAAAAAGTGAGAAGGTGAAAAAATGGAAAATGGAAAATTATCGTGCCGGAAATCAAAGAACAAACATTAATTTTGCGAAGTTTTTCAAATGGCGGCGTTTTATAATCAACCTGAATTCTATGTTATAATTGGGCGCAAAACGCTTTATAAATTCATAAATATCGCAGGAGAATATAAATGTCCGTTGATTATCAAAAAATTCAGGAATTGCTCGGGGCGGAAGCCGAGACGCTTTTAAGCCACACATCGAAAACTATACCGAAGGAAAATCTGCAACTGCCGGGCGCGGATTTTGTTGACCGCGTGTGGATGCAGTCCGACCGCAATCCGACAGTCTTGCGCTCGCTGCAGACGCTTTACGATAACGGACGCTTGCGCGGCACGGGTTATCTCTCGATTTTGCCGGTTGATCAAGGCATCGAGCATTCAGCAGGCGCGAGTTTTGCGCCGAATCCGCAATACTTCGACCCGGATAATATCGTTAAACTCGCCGTCGAAGGCGGCTGCAACGCGATTGCTTCGACCTTCGGCGTGTTGGGCATCGTCGCCCGCAAATACGCGCACAAAATTCCCTTCGTCGTAAAGATAAATCACAACGAGCTTTTAACTTATCCGAACAAATTCGATCAGGTGATGTTCGGCACGATTGACGAGGCGAGAAATATGGGCGCGGTTGCCGTCGGCGCGACGATTTATTTCGGTTCGGAAGAATCAACCCGCCAAATTATCGAAGTATCGGAAGCCTTCGCCTACGCGCACGAACTCGGAATGGCGACGATTCTCTGGTGTTATCTACGCAATTCCGCCTTCAAAACGCCCGAAGGCGATATGCACGCCGCCGCCGATTTAACCGGACAGGCGAATCATCTCGGCGTTACGATTCAAGCCGACATCATCAAACAAAAATTGCCCGAAAGAAACGGCGGCTACAACGCTCTCAATAAATCGGGAAGTCCGGCTTATGGCAAAACGAGCAAATTGGTTTATGAAAAATTGACGACCGACAATCCGATTGACCTTGTGCGGTATCAAGTGGCGAATTGTTATATGGGACGCTGCGGCTTGATAAATTCGGGCGGCGAATCAAAAGGCAAATCGGATTTGGCGGACGCGGTTCGCACCGCCGTCATCAACAAACGCGGCGGCGGAACAGGTCTTATTTCCGGCAGAAAAGCCTTTCAGCGTCCGATGTCCGAAGGCGTTGAATTATTAAACTCGATTCAGGAAGTTTATCTCTCGAAGAAAATCACGGTCGCTTAACAAGGCGAGAATAAACTCGAAAAAACGCGTTTTTTAAAACTCGCTTTTTTGTCTAGGACTTTCTCAAAATGGGAGAAATTATTCATTATCAATTATTCCGGCAAAAATAATGGATAATGAATAATTGATAATTGACAATTTCCAACGCTTTCAAACTTTTGAGAAAGTCCCGTTGTCAATTCATAAATAAAAATTTAAAGATAATTTATTGAATCCGTTTGGTAAGTTTAAGCGAAATCTATTTCAAAGGAACATTCCTTTAATTTAAACAAAAGAGGATAAATATGAAGAAACTAATTTTTGCATTTTTTTTAATGGCGATGGTTGTCGGCTTCGGCTTGAGCAGCGTTTCGGCGCAAGATATGAAGGGCGACAAAATGATGAAAGACGACAAAATGATGAAAAGCGGCAATCCGATGGTCGGCGGCGCGGCGATGTATAAAAACAAAGACATCATTGACAACGCGGTGAACTCGAAAGACCATACGACTTTGGTTGCCGCCGTCAAAGCCGCCGGTTTGGTTGACACGCTGAAAGGCAAAGGACCGTTCACGGTTTTCGCGCCGACCAACGAAGCGTTTGACGCGCTTCCGGCGGGAACGGTTGACACTTTGTTAAAGCCGGAAAATAAAGCGATGTTGACGAAAATTCTGACGTATCACGTCATCGCGGGAAATTACGATTCCAAAGCGAGTATGAAAGCCATCAAAAAAGGCAACGGCAAAGCGATGTTCAAAACCGTTGCAGGAGGAACTTTGACCGCTTCGATGGACGGCAACACGCTGGTTTTAACCGACGAAAAAGGCGGAATGTCGAGAGTTACGATTGCCGATGTCAAACAATCAAACGGCGTGATTCACGTTGTTGATACGGTTTTGATGCCCAGCTAATCGCAACGAGTTATATTGATTTGTAAAAAAGCGTGTTCGCTATCTGAACACGCTTTTTCTTTCTTTGTTAGAAATTTCTACTGCTCGCCCATTTGTTTTTTTAGCTGCGTGATAAATGAACGCACGGTCGTCGCTTCGTTCGCGTCGGGAAATTCGCGCAAAAATTGTTCGTAGACTTTAATCGCTTCGTCGTATTTTTTCATATTCTCATAAGCCAAGCCGAGAAATTGGTAAATCGTTATCGCGTCCGGCGCACCGCCGAGTTGGGCGATTGCTTTTTTGAAATAATTTGCGGCGATTTGATAATTCTCCGCTTCCGCTTCAAAATCGCCGCCGCCGCCGAATTCTTCCGCTTTTTCTTTGTAAATCAAACCCAAACCCGTGGTCGCCTCAGCCTGCACGCCTCTGCCTTCGGTGATGGCGCGTTTGAAGGCGGCAATCGCTTTTTCCTGCTCGCCTTCCGCCGCGTAAATTCTGCCTTCGACGGCTGACGCTTCCGCCCAACCGGGACGCGCTCGGCGGGCTTCCGCAACCGCTTTCAGCGCGGATTCGTATTCGCCCGCGTCGGACGAAATTCGCGCCAGCGCGAGATTCGCTTCGGCATATTTCGGGCGCAGAGAGATTGCCTTTCGATACGCCGCAATCGCCTTCTGACGGTCAACCGCCATTAACCTTTCGGCTTCCTGAAAAGCGAGTTCCGCCGCGTCGTCGGTTTTCGCCAGAGCGATTTTCACTTCGCCCGTTTGCGCGGCGGTCAACGCTTGCGAAGTTTCCTTAAAACCGTCGGCGCGAACCCTGATTTTATGCGCTCCGGCGGTAATGGGTTTGACGATTAACTTTCCATTTTCGTCGGTCTTGCCGCGCCGCAAATCGTCGAGCCAGACGATTGCTTTCGGTTCGGTAACGACTGTAATCGCGCGGTTGGTTTGCGCGGCAATCGGAACGATTGTTAAAAAAATTAACGCGCAAAAAACGATTTGTTTAATTATGTTATTGCGTTTTTTGTTTTGATACATTCGCATTATCTTGTCCTTGACTTTCATTTTCATTCGCGTCGGTCGGCGGCGGAGGCGGAGGTTTTTCCACCACGCGAAAGCGCGTGTCGGCAAAACGACTTTGCGCCAATCTTTGAAGCCGCGCCAGAGCCGCGCTTTTCGCCGCCGCCGCCGCATTCTCCTTGAACGTAACGACGAGCGTTTTAAATTGATTCGATGGATTTTCGGAATCATCGGTTGTCAGGTTTTGCCACGCCACGTCCGCCATTTCGGGGAAAATCCATTTCACGTCGTTGAAAAAAGTTTTGTCCGGCTTGGCGTTTTCCTGCAAATCGGCGATTTGCGCCTGCAAGGTTTCGATGGTTTGTTTACGCTCGTCTTCGACCGATTGCAAAAGACTCATCTTCTCGGAAAGATTCGTCTGCACGTCGGAAGTCAGACGATTAAATTCGTCGGGCGAGACGTTAAGCTGCACCAAATCGAGTTTTAAATCGCCGATATTGTAGCCGTCGAGCGTTTGCTGCAATTCTCTTTTTTGCTCGTCGCTTGCCGCCTGCCCGACCGTATAAACCTTGAGTGTCTGCGGCGAAGTCTTTTCGATTATCTTCCATTGAATCGGCTGCCGGTTATCGGTTCGCACCTTCGTATTGACAAAATCTTTCACGCCTTTGTCGAATTGCAGTTTTTCCAAAACATTATAAAAAATCAATGCGCTCGGAATAATGACGACGATGACAAAACCGATGATAAAACGGCGAACGGTCGTTTCCTGTTCTTCGTCAACCGGCGTGCGATGCGGAAATTTGAGCCATTTGGAAATCAGGTAAGTCGCCAGCGCGATAAACACGGCGTTGATAAAATATAAATAAAACGCGCCGAGAAAAACGCTCGAACTCATTTTCGCCAGACCGTAACCGGCGGTGCAAATCGGCGGCATCAAGGCGGTCGCAATCGCCACGCCCGGAATCGCGTTCGTTTTATTGCGGCGCGAACCGGCGACGATTCCGGCAACGCCGCCGAAAAAAGCCACGCCGACATCGAGAATCGTCGGTGTAATTCTCGCGCTGAGTTCCGGCGTTAAATCGCCGAACGGCGAAATAAAAAAATATACGAAGCTCGTCAAAAGCGAAAGAAAAGTTGCGAACACGAGATTTTTCAAAGCGGCGGTCAAAAGCCTCCGGTCGTGAATCGCAATGCCCAATCCGACTCCCAAAATCGGCGACATCAAAGGCGAGATAAGCATCGCGCCGATAATGACGGCGGTCGAATTTACGTCCAAACCGATTGAGGCGAGAATCGCCGAGCAAACCAGCATCCAAATATTCGCGCCGCGCAGAGCGACGTTTTGCGAGATTTCCTCAATCGTTCCTTCAGCGTCCGTGCCGCCCATCAAAGAAGCGGTAAAACGCAAAAATCTTTTCAGTTTTTTGAGAGAATGCAACTGCTTTAATTTCATAAAGTGGTCGGACAAATTCAGATGAAAAATTTACTTTCGGAATAGATGAAAGATGATAACTGATAGATTTTTATCTTTCATCTATTCCGAATTTTAGTTTAAAAATAACTTTGTTCAACTGCTTACAATTTGAAGTTTCGCCTTCCGACAACAATGACAAATAAATAATAATCACCGATTAAAGACGAAACGAAAAACGCCTCTGCGTATCTAACCCTGCGCCGCTTTATTAAGCGGCGTTTCGGTATTTTCAATATCATCTGTTTGAACGTCATTCGGAATCTGTCCTAAAAATCGCAGCAGAGGCGTTATCGTCAAGCCTTGTCCGAAAACCGAAAACGCGACCACGCCGAACGTAACGGTCAAAATTTCTTGATGATACGGCAAATCTTCCGGCACGCCCAAAGCCAACGCCAACGCCAACGCGCCGCGCAAGCCGCCCCAGAATAAAATGTGCTGATGACTACGCTCGATTTTCAGAGACGACCTTGAAAACAGCGCGGAACACGGATAGACGGCAATCGCGCGGGCGATGATGACGGCGAAAATCCCCACGATAATCGGCACAATCGCTTTGGCAAAATCCTGATACGCGACGTTGATTCCCAAAATAATAAAAATTATCGAGTTGACGACGAACGCCGCAAAATCCCAAAAATGTCCGACCGATTCTTCGCCCTTTTCGGTGAAAGTTCCGAATGCGGTCGCATTTCCGATGAGCAGTCCGGCGGCGGTCGTCGCTAAAATTCCCGACAGATGAAAATGCTCGGCGAGCCAGAAAGAACCGTAGGCGGCGAGCGTCGTCATCGCTAACTCGACGAGATTATCCTTTGTTCTGCCGATCAAAAGCATCGCCAAACCGCCGACCAGCAGCCCGCTGAGAACGCCGCCGACCACCGACAAACTCATCTTCCACAGAGAGGAACTAAGGCTTACCGTTTCGCCGACGGCAAAAGTCAGAGCGACCGTAAAAGCGACTGCCGCCGTGCTGTCGTTAAATAAACTTTCGGCTTCGACCAGCAGCCGGAGTCTGCCTTCGACCCGCGCTTCCTTGAATGTGGCGATAACCGAAACCGGATCGGTCGCCGCAATCAAAACGCCGAACAAAATCGCCGCCTCCCAACTCCAGCCGATTGCAAAGTGCATAATCGCGGCGGTTACGAACGCCGCGAGAAGCACGCCGACCGTCGCGTAAGTTACAATCGGCACGAGGTCTTTTCGCAATTCTTTCCAATGAATATAAAGCGCGGCTTCAAAAATAAGCGGCGGCAGCAGGACGTTAAAAAGCATGTCCTTGCTGAGATTTACTTCGAGATTGAGCGGCAGAAACGCGATAAAAAATCCCGCGACGACCAAGCCGACCGTGTATGGAATCTTAAAGCGTCGGGCGACGAGCGCGACGATTGCGCCGATGAGAATTATCAATTCGATTTGTTCGATTTTTAACGTATCCATTTTTATAGATAATACGACTGAAAGCGAATTTCGCCAAAATTCGCTTGATTTTTTCGCACGGCAAATTATAATCTTAGATTCGTGGCTGGGTAGCTCAGCTGGTTAGAGCGCGGGATTCATAACCCCGAGGTCGAGTGTTCAAGTCACTCTCCAGCCACCATTTATAAATTCTCGACGGCATGTTTTTGCGGCTTGCCGTTTTATTTTTGCGCGAAAATAAGTATTATCTTCTCGTTATGAAATTTATATTTCTGATTTTCGTTTTTCTTTTTTTACTTGTCGCGCCCGCGCCCGCGCAGACCGCCAAGACGCTTGCCGACGATTGGGAGAAGGAACATTTTTCGACGATTATTCCTTCAAATTTGCGACACGCCGATTTGAAAACGCAGCTCGACGAATTGAAAAAGCTCGGCTTGAAAATTGATGAAGTCGGGCGCAGTTATGCGAACCGCGAGATTTATCAAGTCGAGTGGGGACGCGGGAAGACGAAGGTCTTTATGTGGTCGCAGATGCACGGCGACGAGCCGACGGCGACCGATGCCGTGCTTGATATGTTCGCGTATTTGCAGAAAAACCGAAATAAAACTTGGGTCAAAGATTTGGAAAATAATCTGACGATTCGCGTCGTGCCGATGCTCAACCCGGACGGCGCGGAACTTTACCAACGCCGCAATTTGCAATACATAGACATCAACCGCGACGCGCAGGATTTGCAAACGCCCGAAGGTCAACTGCTCAAAAAACTGCGCGACCAATGGCAGCCCGACATCGGTTTTAATCTGCACAATCAACAATCTTTGACGACCGCCGGAAATACGAGCAAACAGGCGACGATTTCGCTGCTCGTTGTTTCTGGCGACCCGCAAGGAAAATTTGACGAAGGCGGCGAGCGAAACAAACGCATCTGCGCTCTTATGATTTCCGCCCTGAATAATTTTATCGAAGGACATATCGCCAAATACGATGACGAATACAATCCGCGCGCGTTCGGCGATAGAATTTCCGAATGGGGAACGCCCGTGATTTTGATTGAAACCGGCGAACTGCATGGCAAAGACGAATGGTTTTTGGTCAAAATGAACTTCGTCGCTTTTCTCACCGCGCTCAAATCCCTGTCAGATAAAAGCGAGCAAAACGCCGCCGCGAAAATTTACGACAATCTGCCGGAAAACGATTCGGGCAACATTTACAATTTCATTTTCCGCCGCGCCAACATCGTCAATTTTTCTCAAAATGTCGAACCTTTCATCGCCGATGTCGCAATCAACGCCGAACGCCGCCGCGCCAGCGAAACCGCGCCGACGTATATCCGCGACATCGGCGATTTATCAATTTACACGGGCTTGGAAGAATTCGACGCGAAGAATTTTTATCTCGTTCAGAAAAGCGGGCTTATCAGAAACGGCGCGGGCGGCGAACTTTGGTTTTATAAAAAGTCCCGCACGATTGATTGGACGACGAAAGATTTCGATAAAACCAACGCGCCCGATGCGATTTTCTCAAACGGCAAATGGATAAAACCGTTTCCGAAATAAAAATGATGGAATTAGGAAAATTACTTGTTGAAGAGAAAACAGGCGAAGAACGATTAACTTATGACAATCAAATTTTAGATTTCAAGTTGATTGATTTTTGGCGTTGGAGTGTTTCCGATATTATCAGCAATGCGACTCGCGGACGTTTCGCCGAGTTTATCGTGGCGACCGCACTACAAATTGATTTGAAAACTATCAGAGATGAATGGAGCGCGTATGATTTGAACAGTCCTGAAGGAATAAAAGTTGAAGTTAAGTCCGCTGCATATTTACAAAGTTGGTTTCAGAAAGATTATTCAAATATCAGCTTTTCAATTAGAACTGCCAAAAGCTGGGATAGCTTAACTAACAAGCAATCTGAAAATTCAGAAAGACACGCAGACATTTATGTTTTTTGCTTGCTGAAACACAAAGATAAAAAGTCGCTCGACCCGATGAATTTAGACCAATGGGAATTTTATGTTACCTCGACAAAAACACTTGATAATTACACCCGCAGTAAAACTTCCATAACTTTGCCGTCGCTACAAAAACTAACAAAAGCAGTAGATTATGATTCGTTAAGAAATGCTATTTTGGAGCAGAGAAATAATAAATAAAAAGTGTGTAGTTTCATTCATTAGAAAATCTATTTTTGAACTTAACGGCTTTACAATCCAAAATCCAAAATCCAAAATCTAAAATTGGATTATGCTTTCACTTCTGAAAATCAAAAACATCGCGCTGATTGACGAGTTACAGATTGAATTCTCGAACGGACTGAATCTTTTGACGGGCGAAACCGGTTCGGGAAAATCAATTATTGTGGACAGTTTGGGCGCGTTGACCGGTGATAGAATTTCTTCGGATTTGATAAAAGAAGGCGCGGGCGCGGCACAGATTGAAGGACTTTTTAATCTCAAGGCAACGGCGGATTTGTACGAAGCGTTTTATGAAAGCGGAATCGAAACCGATGACGGAAACGAAATAGATTTGATCGTGCGGCGCGAACTCGCCTCGAACGGGCGCAACCGGATTTTCATCAACAATCAACTCGTTACGCAGAATTTTCTAAGGCGAATCGGCGCGTTTCTCGTGGACATTCACGGGCAAGGCGAGCAAGCGACGCTTTTCAATCCGTCGAATCATCTCGAAATTTTAGACGAATACGCCGGTTTGCAAAATCTGCGGACAAACCTTGCGGTGAAATATCAAACGCTGGCGAGAACGCAAAAGGAAATCGAAAATCTGCGAATGGACGAAGCGCAGAAACTTCAACTGCTCGACGTTTTGCAGTTTCAGGTTGACGAGATAAAAAAGGTTAATCCGCAGACGGGCGAGGAAGATTTGTTGAACGAAGAAAAGCGGCGTTTGAATAATGTCGAGAAACTTTCCGCGCTCGGCGACGAAGCGTATCTGCTGCTTTATGACGATGAAGCGGCGACCGTTTCGACGCTCGAAAAAGCGAGCCGAAAAATCGCCGAACTCGCCGAATACGAATCGAGTTTTCGAGAATACACCGAAGGCTTGCAGACGGCGCAAGCGGTGTTGGAAGATTTGGCGTTCGCCGTCAGAGATTTTCGCGGACAGTTGGAATTTTCGCCCGAACGCCTTGAGGAAATCGAAAATCGTCTGGCGGAAATCTCGCGTCTGAAACGCAAATACGGCGGCGCGATTGAAACTGTTTTGGCGCATCTTGAAGAATCCGAAGCGCGTTTGAAAAACATCGAAACCTTTGAAGAACGCAAGGAAGAATTGAAAAAGATTTCAGCCGGGCAGCGCGAAGATTATTTGAAAATAGCAGCGGACGTTCACGACCGGCGAGTGAAGGCAGCCAAGAAATTTGAAAAAGAAGTCGAAGCGAATTTAAAAGCCGTCGCGTTAGAGAAAGCAAAATTTGAAGTGCGAATTGACGCGCCTGACGCGCTCGCTTTGCAAAGCGAAACGAATAAAAAATTGACGGCGAAAGGCTTCGACCAAATCGAATTTTATTTTTCGGCGAACGTCGGCGAATCTGTGAAACCGCTCGCGCGTGTTGCCTCTGGCGGCGAAGCGTCGCGCTTGATGCTGATTTTGAAAACAACCGCGAAATCAAACGATGCGGAAAAGTCGGTCGTGTTTGATGAAATTGATGTCGGCATCGGCGGGCGCGTCGCCGAAGCCGTCGGTTTGAAATTAAAACAGCTTGCCAAAACGCAGCAGGTTTTGTGCGTTACGCACCAAGCGCAAGTCGCGTCGCTGGCAGACCAGCATTTTCTGGTGGAAAAGGAAACGAAAAAAAAACGAACCGAAATTCGCGTCAAGCAATTAAACGACGCGGAAAAAATCGAGGAAATCGCCCGAATGCTGACCGGCGCACAAATCACCGAAACGGCGCGACAGCACGCGCGGGAAATGTTGGGGAAATGAGTAGAGAGTGGAGAGTGGAAGCAATTTTTCTCTTTACTCTCCACTCTCTACTTGTATGAAATCTGAAATTTTAGCCAAAGTGATTCGCGGCGAGACGGTCGAATCTGTTCATCGCGGGCATCTGATTGTCGTCAGCGGCGACGGGAAAACGCTTTATTCGCTCGGTAATCCCGAAACTGTTACGTTCTGGCGTTCGTCGGCGAAGGCTTTTCAGGCGATTCCGTTTTTGACGGGCGGCGCGGCGGAAAGATTTGGTTACACGGAACGCGAAATCGCGCTCGCCTGTGGTTCGCATTCGGGCGAACGAATGCACACGGAAACTGCCGCCGCGATGCTTGAGAAAATCAATTTGAGCGAAGCGGATTTGCGCTGCGGGGCGCATCCGCCGTTTGACGAAAAACGAAGCGAGGAAATGATTCGTGAAGGAGAAACACCAAATCAACTTCACAATAATTGTTCGGGCAAACACGCCGCGATGCTCGCTTTTTGCCGGAACGCAAACGCCGACATTACGACTTATGAACATTTTGAACATCCGCTGCAGAAGGCGATTTTGCAGACAGTTGAGGAATTTACAGATGTTCCCGCCGATAAAATAAAGTTCGGCATTGACGGCTGTGCCGCACCGAATTTCGCCATTCCTGTCGCGGCGATGGCAAAGGCATTTGCCAGACTCGTCGCGCCGCCGGAAAGTTTTGACGAAGCGACGAAAAAAGCGTGTCGAATCATTGTTTCGGCGATGCTGAACTGCCCGGAAATGATTGGCGGAACTGACCGATTAGACACGATGCTGATGCAAGCAGGCGGCGGCAAATTGATTTCCAAAATCGGCGCGGAAGGCGTTTATTCGGCGGCGGTTTTGCCATCGGAAAAATACAAAACGGGTTTGGGCATCGGGCTGAAAATCGAAGACGGCGACGACAAACGCGCCCGCGCCGTCGTGCTGATTGAACTGCTCCGGCAACTCGGACTTTTCGATAAAAATACTTTGCGCGAATTTTCGCCGCTGCCGATTTTTAACCGTCGCAGCGATAAAGTCGGCGAAACGCGGGCGAGTTTTGATTTGCGGGCGAGCGTTAAATAAGCGCAAACGCCTTGCGCGAATCATCTGCCGAGCCGTTGAAACGACTTGCCGATGTGTTTTTTTCTTCTGCCGATGTGTTTATCTCATCTGCGGGCTTGTAAATTTCATCCGCCGGTGTGTTGAGATGACTTGCCGATTGGTTATTTTCAGTTGCCGATTGGTTGACGCGACTTGCCGACGTGTTGAGATGACTTGCCGATGCGTTTACGCGATTGCCGGTGCGGTATACTGATAAAATTATGACGAATGAAGCGAAACAGGCTCAAAACGAGCCGCCGAAACTGGCGAAAACCGCGAGCGGCGACATCAATACGAATTCTCTGGCGGACTTGCTCGAATGGTTTTTGAATTGCGATTCGCGCGTGGCGATTGTCCGTAATCCGCAGGTCGAAGAGCTTTTTCAGTGGAAGCAAAAAGACGACGCGGAAAACGGCATCGAAACTTATCCGTTCGAGAACGCCGAAGCCAGATTTGCCATCGGTGTTTTTCAGGCAATCGCCGAATATGATTCGGAAGCGAAACTGCAAACTTGGATAACCGAAGTTCTTCAGGCGTTGGGCGAATCGAAGCAGACCAACGAAGACATCGCGGCGAGCTACAAATTAAATCAAAACGAATCGCACATCGCGCAAGCCGAAAAGATTCCGTCATACATCGAGCGAAGATTATATTTAACAAGCTACTGGCTTGAATCGCTCTGCACGGCGGAAGTCAGATTTTTGGGCTGGGTTTTTCAAGAATTGTATGGGAAACCATTCGAGCCGGTCGTTGTTTAGAGCGATTCTCAAGTTTGGACGGGTCAGAACCGCCTGCGATGGCGGGCAGGACAGCTACCGAGCGAAAACCCGCCCGCTACCCGCAAGCGGTTCTGACCTCACACGCAAAATCGGTATTCCAAGCAATTATTTTTTCAAATTTCGGACGTAATCCACCAGCGAATTTATTTCTTTCTCGGATAATTTCTTTCCGAAGGCGGGCATTTTTTTGCGCCCGTTGCTGATGGCTCTAAAAATATCTTCGTCCATTTCGTCCGCCTGCCAAGCCGAATCGGTTAAATCCTGCGCGTTGGTGAACTTTCCGCGAAACGATTTTGCCCGCCCGTCTTTGCCGTGGCACGAAGCGCAGTTGGTTTTATAAAGCGTCGCCGCGCCGGTTTTCTTGGAGTCAGCCGACGCGGTAGAATTTCCGAAATAAAACCAACCCGAAACACAGGCGATAAAAAACGCCGCAAACACGATTTGCTTCAAAATGTTTTTCATAAAATCAATCTCCTGCAAAATTGATTCATCTCGCGCCAAAAGTGTTGCATTGACGCATATCGCCTGATTGAAAACCGCGCGAAAACCACTGCATTCTTTGCTGCGACGAGCCGTGCGTGAACGATTCCGGCACGACGTAGCCTTGCGCTTGTTTTTGAATATTATCGTCGCCGACCGATGAAGCCGCCTGCAACGCTTCTTCCGCGTCGCCCGCTTCGAGCAAGCCTTTCTGCTTGGCGTAAAATCCCCAAACTCCGGCGTAGCAGTCGGCTTGAAGTTCCAATCGAACCGACATTTCGTTTGAATTTCCCGCCGCGTTCACTTTGTCCATCGTTCCCAACAGGTCCTGCACGTGATGCACGACTTCGTGCGCGACGACGTAGGCTTGCGCGAAATCGCCGGGAGCTTTAAATCTTCTTTTCAGTTCGTCGAAAAACGCGAAATCGAGATAAAGTTTTCCGTCGCCCGGGCAATAAAACGGTCCGGTCGAAGCACTCGCCTGACCACACGCGGATGGATATTGCCCGCTGAAAAGCACGAGTTTCGGGTCGGTGTATTTGATGTGCGCTTGCTGCGGCAAAATTTGTCCCCAAACTTCTTCGGTGCTTTTTAAAACCGACGAGATAAAGCGTTTTTCGTCGTCGTTCGGCGGCTGGTTCGGATTCGTCTGCGGTTGCTGCTGTTGAATGGTCGTGGTGTCGCCGCCGCCTAATTGGTTGAGCAACGCGCTCGGATCGCCGCCGCATAGATAAATAACGAGCGCTAAAACCAATACTCCGATTCCGCCGCCGCCCAGCGCAATTCCTCTGCCGCCCATTCCGCGCCGGTCTTCGATATTTGTGCTTTCGCCTTCTTCCAACATAATTTTTTCGCTCCCCTTTTTGAAGTTTTCTTCGCCCTTGATGTTATCATTTTTGGAACTATCAATGAAACTGCAAAATTGGCGCGAGAACGGAAAATATTTCGATTACGAAAACTTCCCGATTTTTTATCAAACGAGTCGAACGAATGAAAAAGTTTTGCTTTGCCTGCACGGTTTTCCGACTTCATCGTTTGATTATCATAAAATTTGGGACGCGCTCGGCAAACGATTTTCCGTCTTGAGTTTCGATATGATCGGTTACGGCTTTTCCGCCAAACCGACGAATTTCGATTACACGACTTTCAAGCAGGCGGACATTTTGCAAGCGTTAATCGCGCATCTGGAAATTAAAAAACTTCACATTCTCGCGCACGATTACGGCAATACGATAACCCTAGAATTGCTCGCCCGCTCTGAGGAAAAGCGTCTGGATTTTTCCGTCGAATCAATCTGCTTTTTGAACGGCGCGTTGTTTCCCGAAACGCATCGTCCCGTCTTGGCGCAGAAAATTCTCATCAGCCCGATTGGTTTTTTGTTCGGCAGATTTATTTCCGACGTGCGTTTCAAAACGAGTCTGGCGGCGATTTTCGGCGCGGAAACCCGACCGACCGCAAACGAGTTAAACGATTTTCTGGCGGCGTTCAAATTTAACGACGGCAGACGCATCGCGCACAAACTCATTCGTTATATGACGGAGCGGAAAACCAACCGGGCGCGTTGGGTCGGCGCATTGCAAAAAATGAAAATCCCGTTTCGATTTATCAACGGTTTAGCCGATCCGGTTTCGGGAGCGCATTTGGTCGAAAGATTTCGCCGGGTCGTGCCGCAGCAAACCGATATTATCGAACTCGAAGGCATCGGACACTTTCCGCATTTTGAAACGCCCGCGCTCGTTTTGGAAAAGTTTTTCGAGTTTCACGATGCAAATTCTTGACAGATGTAGAGTTATGTCTTTATTATTCAAATACAGCTTCAACCAAATTTTCTATATTATTTTCCAGATGTGAGGTCCGAAGATATGATTAAACTCGATATTATCAACCGTGTGGCTGAAAAAACCGGCGTGCCGAAACAAAAAGCGGAACAAGTCGTTGACGCGCTTTTCAATGCGATGAAGGAAGCGATGGCGAAGGGAAAACGCATCGAGCTTCGCGGCTTCGGCGTGTTCGTCGTCAAACCGCGAAAGCGCGGCATCGGTCGCAACCCGCGAACGGGCAAGGAAGTTCCGATTCCGCCCGGCAAAACCATCCGCTTTAAACCGGGCAAAGAACTGCAAGCCAAAGCCATCAAAAAATGAGTGGAGAGTGGAGAGCCGAAGATTTGTTTTCTACTCTCCGCTCTCTACTCTCCACTCTCCACTCATTTGTGCCAAATTTAAACTCGCTAACGAATCAACTTTTCGACCGCCGCGAGGCGATGCGTCCGACGGTTTGGACGTGGACGAAACACATCGCTCTGCTGCTCGCCGCGTTTTTTACCGTTACGATTGCGGGCGTTATACAGCCGTTCGGGAAAATCGAAATTTTTCCGAACGTGCCTGACCCGCAATCTTCCGTCGAAGTTTTTAATCTTTTAGCTTCGTTGCCGGCTCTATATTTTCAACTCGTTTCCGGCACGATTCAGAAACTTTTCACCGATTATGAAACTCTGAAATACGGCTTGGAGTTTTCCGCCTCCTTGCTCGGAATTTTGACGGCGCACGAAGCCGGACATTACGCTACGTGTCGGCTTTACGGCGTTGACGCGACCTTGCCGTATTTTATTCCGATGCCGCCGATGCTCAGTCCGGCGGGAACTTTGGGAGCATTTATCAAAATCGTTTCGCCCTTGCCTTCGCGCCGCGCCACGTTCGACATCGGCGTTGCCGGTCCGATTGCCGGATTTATAGTTCTGATTCCGATTTTAATTTACGGGCTTTTAACGATGCAGCAGGTTTCGCCCACGCAGGCGTTTGCGGCAGATGGCGGTTTGTTTTTCTCCGACCCGCTTTTGACGCAGATATTGGCGAAAATCGTCGGCGTTGATACGAACTTGGGTTATTTTAATCCTTTTCTGGCGGCGGCGTGGATCGGAATGCTCGTTACGAGTTTGAATTTAGTTCCGTCCGGGCAGCTTGACGGCGGACACGCGGTTTATGCGATTTTCGGCGAACGCATTCATTTTTGGACGGGCAGAATCGCCTTCGCTGCGATGTCCGTAATTTCAATTTTAGGCTGGTTTTTATATAGCAGTCCGAGTGGATTTCTGTTTGCGATTTTGCTCGCCGTAATGATGCGGATTCGCCATCCCGAACCGCTCGATTACACGCCGCTTGATTTTAAACGAAAGATTATCGCCGTTTTAACGCTCGTGATTTTTATTCTCTGCTTCGTGCCGTTTCCGATTCAAATCAGATAAAGTAAAAAGTTAGGAATCTGTTCTTTACTTTTTACTTTTTACTTTTTACTTTTTACTTCCTGTAAAGCCGCTTCCGCGATGTTGGCAAGCCACCAAAACGCGCCTTTCGCGCCGAGATGCGCGAACATTTTTTTGAACACCTTCGGGTGAATTTTTGCGGTTTTCGCTAAAACCTTTTTGAACGAATCGAACGAAATTCGGTCTTGAAACATTTCGCGGGCGATTCGTTTATCTAGCGATGACAAAGCCGCCATCACCGCGTTCATCGTTTCGTTGACCGCCGACGCATCGCTCGAATCGGTCGGGCGCATAAATTCGGCGAGGCTCGACACCTGCGCGACGCGCGGCTCGTAAGCGTTGATTTGCGATAAAGTTTTTTCGTCAAACGAATTTTCCCGCACGGCATTTTCGGTCAGCCGCGTCAGCCGCCGCAAGTTCCGAACGTGCGAGCCGAAGCCGCAAAATGTCAAAGGCGAAGACAAACCAGCCGCGTCGCCGACGAGCATAATTCTGTCGGTCGCCGTTTTTTTGACGTTGTTCCAGCCGCGATGATGCACACTCGGAATATAGCCGAACACGGGTTTGACGACGCTCCACGCGCCGTTTTTCGTTTTGTATTCGGGCAGTTTCTCGAAATAATTTTCAAACAATCTTAAAAGCGATTTGTCGGCTTTCGATTCAATTGAGTCGTAGAAAAAAAGATACGTCGTGTATTCGTCCTTTTTGGAATTTCCCGCAAAACCTTCCCACATCAGTTGGCGATTGTCGGCGGCATCTTCGGTCGAAACTAAAATTTCGCCGACGCTGAAATCAACTTCCCCTTCGCCCGCGCCGCGTTTAAAACCTCTGGCGACCGTGCCGACCGTCGGGCAAACGTGCGTGATTGATTTTCCCGCATTCAACTGCCGCGAGACGGGCGAATTAGTTCCCGTCGCGTCAACGAAAAGTTTCGCGGCGAACAAACGTCTTTTTCCGCTTTTCGCGTCTTCGCATTCGATTAAAACTTTTTCCTTCCCAACAAAGGCGCGAATGAACCGCAGATTATTGATAATTTTCGATTCGGTTTTTTTGAGCTTTTTCGCGGCGATTTCCAAAAGCCGGTCGGCTTCAATCGCTACGTCCAAAACATTATCCATAAAAAGCGGCGGCGTTTTTATCTTCGAGTTAGCATCGTAAAATTTGACAAAGCCTGTGCGGTAGCGATTCATCACGGCGGTTTCGATTTCCGCTTCGGTGAAAAGTCCGGCTTTTATAAATTCGCGTAATTCCTCGTCGGAGATATTCCAATCGCGGTGCGTTTTGCCGACCGTGTGCGCGTCGAAAACGAGAACTTTGCGGTCATATTCGGCTGCCATCACCGCCGCGTGCAGCAGTCCGAGCGTTCCGCCCGCGTAGACGATTTCAAATTCCGCTTCGATGATTAAATCCTTCGGCGCGGAATTGAAAAAAAACGCTTCTTCGGATTGTTTCGGGTTTTCCCGAAATTCCCGCCAACGCCGCTCGATTTCCCAAATTCGATTAAGCCACGCTTCACGATTCGGAAGCGCGGCGAGGTTTTCTACAGTTAAAGGAAATTGTCGGCGAAATTCGGCGAGGCTTAACGATTTGGGTGGCGCAACAGAAGGCATTATCTAATCATAGATTCGCGGGTCGGCTCGAATCAAACAGCGCGGACAAATAGAGCAAAAAAAAAAGCGCAGACCGAAATCAGTTTGCGCTTTTTATTTTTATTTAGTTGTAGAAAATTTATCTGACCGGACTGGTAATCGTGTTGTTGTTATTGTTGTTGACCAGAACAATGACTACGACCGCCGTAACGATTCCGGCAAATACGAGTAACGGACCGGCTGCGCCGTGTTTGAAAAATCCGCTGTCGTCGTCTTTTTTGGCGGTGTTCACCGGCACGACCGCCGAGTTTGCATTGTTAAGATTTTGAATTTTAACGTCAACTCCGTCGGCGTTGAAAACCTTGATTTGTCCCGCTTCGAGCGTTCCCGAAATCGTTTTTTCGTCGAAGCTCAAACTTAAAGTCGTGTTCGGGCTTAAATTGATATAGCCTAATTTGCCGAGTTTAACGGTTGAAGTGGTATCTTCAGTCGTCGCAATCGTGCTGTTTGAAAAGAACGTACGTCCGGTAAAAGCCGCTTCGCCGTTTAGCAGAACCGAAGCATTCGCGCCCTGTCCCGAAACCGTTAATTCTCCCATCAACGATTTATCTCCAGCCGGCGACGCTAAAGCAATCATTGAAGTAGTCGTGAAAATCACTAACGCCAAGCAAGCGGCAGTGATGTTGCGAAGCCCGTTCGCGTAAAAATTTTTGTTCATAGTTCTCATAAACTCCTTTGTAATTTTTAAATAAATTCGGATGATTTTCAACAACTGCGACTGTTTTGCAAGTCGGGCAAATTCTGCCTGACATTAACAAATAAGAACTCTATTAAAAATCAATAATTTTTTGAAAAGCCTGAAGTTTCAAAAACCGTCCGAAAACATAGTTATTAAAACTTAGTAATATGTAATCTAGTCTGAAAATTTGTCGAAGTCAACTTTTTTTCATCTTTTTTTCAAAAAACTCGAATTTAATTTCAATTTAAGTTTAATTTGCGGAATTTTCGGCTTGCCCTTCTTGTTTTGCCTCATTCCAGAGAGCATCCATCTCTGCCGGATTCGATTCTTCTACCGATTTCGCGCGTTTTTTTAACTCGGATTCGATAAACTTAAAACGCCGCCGAAATTTGCGATTTGTTTTCTTTAAAGCGGTTTCCGGTTCGATTGACAATTTTCTGGCTAAGTTGACGACCGAAAAAAGAAGATCGCCGATTTCCTCTTCGATGTTTCCGGCAGTCTCGATTGCCGTTTTCAATTCGTCAATTTCCTCGCTCAATTTCTCGAAAATCTGTTCGGTATTTTCCCAATCAAAATTGACCTTCGACGCTTTTTTCGTCAGTTTGTCGGCTTCGATTAAAGCCGGAAACGCCTGCGGAACGTCGTCTAAAATCGAATCTTTTTTCCGTTCCGGCTTGCCGGAGGCGAGTCTTTGTTCGGTTTTGAGTTTGTCCCAATTTTTCAAAACGTCGTTTGCCGTTTTCAAATCGGCTTCGCCGAAAACGTGCGGATGGCGCAAAACTAATTTCTCGGTTACGCCGCCGACAACTTCGTCAATCGTAAAATCGCCGCGCGCCGCCGCAATCGTCGAATGAAAAACGACTTGCAGTAAAACGTCGCCGAGTTCTTCGCGCAAATTTACGGTCTCGCCGCTCGCGTCCGCTTCCTGAATCGCGTCGAAGGCTTCGTAGGTTTCCTCCAAAAGATACTGCGCCAAAGATGCGTAAGTTTGCTCTCTGTCCCAAGGACAGCCGCCCGGAGCGCGAAGCCGCGCCATCACATTCACGAGTTCATCGAAATTTTTTGACATAGACTTTTATTGATTTTGAACTTTCTTTTGCCAAAATGCTACTATCGAATCATCGAATTTTTAGGATTTTTTGTAAAAACAATGATTGGAAAAGAAGATACGAACCACGAAGAACAAC
Source organism: Pyrinomonadaceae bacterium (assembly GCA_051002375.1). Taxonomy (GTDB): domain Bacteria; phylum Acidobacteriota; class Blastocatellia; order Pyrinomonadales; family Pyrinomonadaceae. Next base: position 23,224 of record JBPCMK010000132.1, read on the forward strand.
CCGAATTGGTCATAACCGACCGGCGCAAATTTAATGTTGACGGCTCGCTGCGGAAAGGCGTGCAGCTTGAAACGGAAAAGCCGAAGGAAGAACCGCAGCCCGCCGCAGAAAAGCCGGAAACAGTCGAAACCGCGCCGACAGCAAACGACGAAGAACAGTTTGAAGACTCGGACATTCCTGGCGCGGACGACCCGACGAGTTTTGTCAATTTCTTAACGACGCTCGCTTCACAAGCCGCCGCTGCGCTCGGCGCGATGCCGCATCCGGCAACCGGACAGCGCACCGTGGATTTGGAAACCGGCAAATACTGGATTGAAGTTTTGGCGATGCTCAAAGAGAAAACCCGAAACAATCTGCACCCGAAGGAAACCGAGCTTTTCGACGGTCTTTTGGGAGATTTGCGAATGCAATACGTCCAGATTCAGCGATTGGCGGAAGAACAGTTAAAAAAGAAAGCGGCGCAGAAATTTTCGGCGCAGGATATTCTCGGCAAGAAATAATTTTTTAGCCACAGAGTTCACAGAGAACACAGAGAGTTTTTGAAATTTTTCTCCGTGTTCTCTGTGAACTCTGTGGCTAAAATATAAAAAATGAAATTAACCTTTCTCGGCACAGGCACATCAACCGGCGTTCCCTCGATTGCCTGCGACTGCGAAACTTGTCTGTCCGACGATTTTCGGGACGAACGTCTGCGCGTTTCGATTCTCATCGAACACGACGGCAAAACGATTCTCGTTGATACTTCGTCGGACTTTCGCCAGCAAGCCTTACGCGCCCGCATCAAACGTCTCGACGCGATTTTGATTACGCACTGCCACGTTGACCACGTTTTCGGAATGGACGATATTCGCCCGCTCAATTTCCGCTACGGCGCGATGCCGATTTACGCCGACGCGCTCGCCTGGAAGGATTTGCGCCGCATTTTTCAATACATTTTCGAGCCGTCGCACATCGGCGGCGGACTGCCGCAATTGATTCCGCACGTCATCGAAAAAAACGCGCCGTTTTGTTTCACCGAGAATCTGCTGGTCACGCCGCTCGAAGTCATTCACGGCAAACTGCCGGTCATCGCCTACCGCTTTAACAATTTCGCCTATGCGACCGATTTGAATTACATCCCGGAAGAATCAATGGACGAACTTCAGGATTTGGATGTTCTGGTGCTTGAT
>JBPCMK010000133.1:0-3823 GCA_051002375.1 Pyrinomonadaceae bacterium
GTGTGGCTCTATCAACTCGTTTTTCTGATGAATTTTCGTCAGAATAAACCTTTATCTGTTGTCAAAGAACAGGTCGAATCTGCTCGTTGGCGGATTCCAATATGATTTATGCACAGGCTTCATTTAATTTGGAAACAGCGTGAATCGAATTTATGAAAAACTATACCGAAAAATCAATGACTTATGCCGAATATTTAAAGCTGATTGACGATTTGCTCGCCGATGGAAAAACGACGGGCGAGAATCAATCCGAAGCGATGTTTAATTATGGAAAATTGAATCGGCAAAGAATGAAGCGTTTGGGAAAAACGATTGAATTGAATGAATCGCTAAAGGAAAAAGCGCGAAGCGTGAAGGCAAACTGGATTTGGCTGATTATCACCGAGGGCTGGTGCGGCGACGCGGCGCAGAACATTCCGGTCATCGAAAAAATCGCGGCGGAAAATTCCAATATTGAAACGCGATATATTTTGCGCGACGAAAGCCCGAAATTGATGGACGCATATTTGACGAATAAAGCGCGTTCGATTCCGAAGCTGATTTGTCTCGACGCGGAGATTTTGGAAGAAATCGGAACTTGGGGACCGCGACCGCATCTGGCGATGGATTTGTTTTACGAAATGAAAAAACACGGAGTCGAAAAGCCTCTGATGATGGAAAATATGCAGCGTTGGTATTTGGCTGATAAAAATCAGGCGATTCAAGCGGAGTTTGAAAATCTGTTGGAAGCGTGGACGACATCGGTAAAAAAATTATGAAGACTTACGAGATAAACGAATTCGGAATCGAAAATTTATCACTCGTCGAGCGCGACGAACCGCAGCCGCAATCGAATGAAGTTCTCGTAAAATTTCACGCCGCGTCTTTGAACTACCGTGATTTGATGATGGTCAAGGGCGCGTATAATCCGAAATTAAAAACGCCGCTCGTGCCGCTTTCCGACGGCGCAGGCGAAGTCGTCGCCACAGGCGAAAGCGTTACGAAATGGAAAATCGGCGACGAAGTTTGCCCGATTTTTATGCAGGGCTGGACGGACGGCGCGATTGATTTTCGCAAAAGGCGGACGGCTTTGGGCGGCGACGCGGATGGCTGTCTGCGCGAGTTCGGCGCGTTTGACGAAAACGGTTTGGTGAGATTTCCAGACCACTTGAGTTATGAAGAAGCGGCGTGTCTGCCGTGCGCGGCGGTTACAGCCTACAACGCGCTTTTCGTTTCCGGTCAGATGAAATCCGACGATTCGATTCTGCTGCAAGGCACGGGCGGCGTTTCCGTTTTCGCTCTGCAAATGGCGAGCGTTTTGGGAACGCGAATTATCATCACTTCGTCGAGCGATGAAAAATTGCGGCGGGCGAAGGATTTGGGCGCGGACAATTTAATAAATTACAAAGAGCAAACGGATTGGGACAAAGCGGTTTTGGATTTGACTGAAAAAGCGGGCGTTGACCACGTTGTTGAAGTCGGCGGCGCGGGAACTTTGCAAAAGTCCTTGAACGCCGTCAAAGTCGGCGGACACATCGCGGTCATCGGCGTTTTATCGGGCGCGGGCGAGATAAATCCGGCGACGATTTTGATGAAGGCGGTGAAGATGCAGGGAATTTTCGTCGGCTCGCGGCAGATGTTCGAGCAGATGAATTTGATGCTTTGCCAGCACGTTTATTTAAAACCGGTCGTTGATAAAGTCTACGAATTCGGCGAAATAAAAGACGCTTTGAAATATATGGAAAGCGGCTCGCATTTCGGAAAGATAGTAATAAAAATTAACTAAAAAAATTATGAGCAAAATAATCGAACCAAATAATTGGCAAAACTTTTTGAAGGAATTTTCCGGCAGAAATAAAAATCGCCGCGCGAGATTTCAGATATTTACGAACGGCGAAGCGAACGAGGAAGAACAGGAAGCGCGGCTTCAAAAAGTGTCTCTGAAAAAATTAAAAGACGGAACGCAAGTCGTCGTAACGCGCGTTGATAAAAGCGAGGACAAAAACGAGCGAATGGTTGACACGCTTGCCGACGTTCACGGTCTCGCCGTGCAGTATGAAAAAGACGGGAGCGAAAATATTTTGGAAATTACGAACAAGCGCGGCGATTTGACGCTTTTGCGTTTTGAATCAATGCTCGACGGCGTTTCTTAAAAAGGAAAAATTTTATGAATATCGTTTCAAGTGAAATTCAAAATTACGCGGAAAAATACACTTCCGCAGAAAGCGAAGTTTTGCAAACCTTGCGCGAGAAAACCTTTGGCGAGCGCGACGATAAAGCGATGCTTTCGGGTTTTTATCAAGGTCGTCTGCTGGCGATGTTGAGTAAAATGATTCAGCCGCGACGCATCTTGGAAATCGGAACTTATATGGGTTATTCGGCGATGTGTCTGGCGGAAGGATTGCGCGAAGACGGCAAACTTTTCACGCTCGACATCGAGCCGGAGACAAATCAAATAGCGAAAAGTTTCTGGGCGAAATCCGAATACGCCGACAAAATCGAATCGTTTTTGGGAAACGCTTCTGAAATAATTCCGACGCTCGACGGGACTTTCGATTTAGTTTTTATTGACGCGGACAAACCGGCTTATGCGGCGTATTACGATTTGGTTTTTCCGAAACTGCGTGTCGGCGGAATTATTATCGCCGACAATGTTTTGCGCGACGGCAAGGTTTTAAATGCCGAAAAAGAGACGGATGAAAACACGGTCGCGCTGCATAAATTCAATCAAAAAATTCAGGCTGACGAGCGCGTTTCAAACATTCTGCTCGCCGTGCGCGACGGTTTGATGGTGCTTAGAAAAGAAAAAGATTAAGAAAATATTTTATGTATATTGTCAGCGGAGCAACCGGACATACGGGTTCGGTCGTGGCTAAAACATTGTTGGAAAAAGCATTGCCGGTGCGCGTGATTGTTCGTAGCGAAGAAAAAGGCAAGAGTTTTAAGGATTTGGGCGCGGAAGTCGCAGTCGCGGATTTGCAGGACGCGAAGGCTTTGACCGAAGCGTTGAAAGACGGAAAAATTTTGTATCTGATGAATCCGCCCGCGCCGCAATCGGAAAATCAGTTTCTCGAAACCGAAAAAGTTATCAAATCTTTTCAGACGGCAATCGGGAAAAATTCGCTTGAAAAAATCGTCGCGCTTTCGTCAATCGGCTCACAACACGCGAGCGGAACGGGCAATATTTTGACGACGCATCTGCTTGAAAAAGCGTTTGAAAATTCGAGCGTTCCGACGACTTTCGTGCGTGCCGGAAGTTTTATGGAAAATTGGAATCCGGTTTTAGAAACGGCGAAGACGCAGGGAATTTTGCCGAGTTTTTTTCAACCTCTGAGGCGCAAAGTTCCGCAGGTTGCCGCCGCCGACATCGGGCGCGTCGCTGTCGAATCAATGCAGGAAAAAACCGTCGGAATCGAGATTAAGGAACTTGCCGGATTTTGGGTTTCGCCAAATGAAGTTGCTGAAGCGTTCGGCAAAGTTCTGGGGAAAAACGTAACGGCGGTCGCCGTGCCGGAAAGTCAATGGGTGGAGATTCTCAAAAATCACAACAGCGAAAAAAACGCCGAATCTCTGGCTGAAATGTTCAAAGGATTCAATTCGGGACACATCGCTTTTGAAACCGAAAACCAGATTGCAGGAACAATTACGATTGAAGATTTTGCGCGTCAAGCGTTGCGGTAAAATTTACGACGGATGAGAATATCAGAAGAAAATAAAAAGGGTCAAGACTAGATAAGACCATTATCTTTTGTAATTTTCAAAAGTAAAGAGTAGAGATTTTCATTTCTGTAATTGAAGCGAAACTCGCATTCTTTCAAGTGAAAATAAAAACTGTTTTTTGACA
>JBPCMK010000134.1:0-22928 GCA_051002375.1 Pyrinomonadaceae bacterium
TCGTTGACGGGATGGACGTTTTAGCCGTGCGCGAAGCGACTTTGCGGGCGATTGACCGCGCCCGAAACGAGAGTTTGCCGACGCTGCTTGAGATTCGCTGCTACCGTTTTATGGGACATTCGATGTCCGACCCGGGAAAATACCGCACGTCCGACGAGATAAAAAAAGAACGGGAACGCGACCCCATTTTCCTGTTTCGTCAAACATTGACCGAAGCGAAAATCATCTCCGATGCCGATTACGAAGCGATTGAAGCGCGCGCCAAAGAGACGACCGAAAAAGCCGTAAAATTCGCCGACGAAAGTCCGCTTCCCGATGAAAAAGAATTGTTCACCGACGGTTACGCATAAATTAAAATGCCGTGCATCAGCCAATTTTTCGGCATCGTTATTTATATGTATGACAACGACCACGCGCCGCCGCACTTTCACGCCGAATACGGCGGAGACGAAGCGTTGTATGAAATAGAAACCTTACGGATTTACGCGGGCAGATTGCCGCGCCGCGTGCATAATCTGGTTATCGAATGGGCTGACCTGCATCGCGCCGATTTGTCCGCCGATTGGGAAAGAGCCAGAGCGGGCGAGCCTTTAATTAGTATAAAACCGCTTGTTTAATTATGAAATTAGTCAGAGTTAAATCAGTAAAACCGTTAGCGGATTTTTTCGTTTCAGTAAAATTTACCGACGGAACGAGTCGGGAAATTGACCTCGAACCTTTTTTGCGCGGCAAAGTTTTTGAATCGTTACGAAGCGATTCCGACGCTTTCCGAGCAATGAAAGTTGACGAGAGAATGGGAACAATCGTTTGGGAAAACGGCGCTGACATTGACCCCGATGTTTTATATCATAATTTGAAACCGGCTTGGACGGAAGAAAAAGAATTAGAATTATCGAAGTAATTTTATGGCAATTTTGACAATCCGCGACGCGCTCAATCAAGCGCTGCGCGAGGAAATTTTGAGAGACGAAAACGTCTTCGTAATGGGCGAGGAAGTCGCCGAATATGACGGCGCGTATAAGGTTACGCGCGGGCTTTGGAAGGAATTCGGCGATAAGCGCGTCGTTGACACGCCGATTACCGAACTCGGTTTCGCGGCGGTCGGGGTCGGCGCGGCGATGGCTGGTTTGCGTCCGGTGATCGAATTTATGACGTGGAATTTTTCGATTCTCGCGGCTGACCAGATTATCAATCACGCGGCGAAAATGCTTTATATGTCGAACGGACAGTTTAAAGTTCCGATTGTTTTTCGCGGTCCGAACGGCTCGGCTTATCAAGTTTCAAGTCAGCATTCACAGGCGTTGGAAGCGTTTTACGCGAATTTTCCCGGACTTAAAGTCGTGATGCCTTCGACTCCGGCAGACGCGAAAGGTTTATTAAAATCCGCAATCCGCGACGACAATCCGATTATCTTTTTAGAACAGGAAAGAATGTATGGCATCAAAGGCGAAGTTCCCGAAGACGAAGATTTCACGATTCCGCTCGGCGTGGCTGACGTAAAGCGTGAAGGAACTGACTGCACGATTGTCGCCCGTTCGATGACCGTTCCGTTGGCGATGCAAGCCGCCGAACAGTTGCAAAAAGATTTCGACGTATCGGTCGAAGTCGTTGACCCGCGCACGATAAAACCGCTCGATGTTGACACGATTGTCGCTTCGGTGAAAAAGACGAATCGCCTTGTCATCGTCGAAGAATCGCACGCCTTCGCCTCGGTCGGCGCGGAGATTTCGCATCAAGTTATGGAACACGCTTTCGATTATCTGGATGCGCCTGTCAAACGCATTTCAACCGCCGAAGCACCGATGCCGTATGCGAAAAATCTGGAAGAACTCGCCTTGCCAGACGTTCCGAAAATCATCGCGGCGGTCAAGGAAGTTTGTTATTTATGATGGACAGAAAAGAAGCGAAACGAGATTACAAATTGAATCCGCAATCAATGGGCGTTTTTCAAATTCGCAGCGCGGCAAATGAAAAAGTTTTTGTCGGTTCATCCACGAATCTCGACGGGATTTTTAACCGGCATAGATTTGCTCTCGATGCCGACTCTCATCAAAACAAATCGCTTCAGGCGGATTAGAACGAGTTTGGCGCGGAAAATTTCGCGTTCGAGATTTTACGAGATTTTAGAGGAACTCGAGCCGCGTGAAAATCTCGATAATAAAAGAGAGTTAAATTTTCTCGAAGATTTGTGGCTCGAAAAATTACAGCCCTACGGCGAGCGCGGATATAACGAGCGAAAATTGACGCAGGAAGAAAGATTGCGGATGATTGCCGCAAACAGGAAACGATAAAATTTTATGGCGAACAAAATTATAATGCCCAAACTTTCTCCGACGATGGAGGAAGGACAAATCTCGCGTTGGCTGAAAAAAGAAGGCGACGAAATCGAAGCCAACGAACCGATTGCCGAAGTTGACACCGACAAGGCGACAATGGAAGTTACATCACTCGAAGCCGGAACGCTTTTGAAAATCGTCATCGGCGACGGCGCGAACGCGCGGCTTGGCGAAACAATTGGCGTTATCGGTAAAAAAGGCGAAGATTTTTCCGCGCTTTTGAATGGCGCGTCATCAAACGGCGCGTCAGCGAAAACCGAAGAAAAGCGCGAAGAAACGACTGAAAAAGTCGAATCGAGAGTTCCCGTTCCCGAAAAGCCGAACACGGTCGCCAAAGAAGGCAATGTCGAACTCGACAAAGAATTAAGCGGAAACGGCACGTCGGTAAAAAGGCGAAATTTGCCGGCGAGTTCTGAAGACGAAGGTCGCAGCTACGATTACCAGCGTCCCGGAGCGGCAGAAAATCCGCAACCCCAAATCCAAAATCCCGAATCGAACGGCGGCAGAATGATTGTCTCGCCAATCGCGGCGCGAATGGCGGCGGAAAATAATGTAGATTTAAAATCCGTCAAAGGTTCGGGTCCGAACGGTCGCATTATCAAGCGCGACATCGAAGCGGCGATTTCCCAAGTCGCAAGTTCCAAGTCGCAAGTCTCAGTTCAAGAATCTGCGCCTAATTTTACCGTTTCACAAACGCAAGGCGCATCAGCTTTCCGCGAAGAAACCACTTCAAAGATGCGGCAGGTTATCGCGCAGCGTCTGGCGACTTCCATCGGTCCGATTCCGACATTTTATCTCACCGTCGAAATCGAAATGGACAAAACTTTAGAGCTTCGCAAACAGATAAACGGAAATGTCAAAGACGAAGAAAAAGTCAGCGTCAATGACATAATCGTCAAAGTCGCGGCGATGGCTTCCTTGAAACATCCGTTTGTCAATTCTTCTTATCAAGACAAAACGATTCGCTTTTACGAAGATGCGGATGTCGGCGTAGCGGTCGCCATTGACGAAGGTTTGATAACGCCAATTATTCGCGGCGCGAACAAAAAAGGCATCGGGCAAATATCACAGGAAATCAAAGAAATGGCGAAACGCGCCCGCGAGAAAAAACTTCAGCCCGAAGAATATACGGGAGCGACGTTTTCGATTTCAAACTTGGGAATGTTCGGCATCAAAGAATTTACGGCAATCATCAATCCGCCCGAAGCCGCGATTTTCGCCGTCGGTTCAGCCGCGCCGAAAGCCGTGGTGCGCGACGGTGAAATCGTCATTAGAAATATAATGAACGTAACAATGAGTTGCGACCACCGCGTCATTGACGGCGCGACGGGCGCGAAGTTTTTGCAGACATTCAAGCAAATATTGGAAAATCCGGTTTTGATGTTGATGTAATGAAAATTATGCAGTTTAGTTTTTAGAGAACGGCTTTGTCCGTTCTTTATTTTTTGAGTAATCTAAAATTTGAAAAATCGAGATTCGCAAAATTCCAATCTCTCTCCGCACATCGCTTTGATTATTGTCCAAGTGTTTTTCGGCTCGGCGGCGATGCTCGGCAAACTCGCGCTGACTGCGTTTCCGCCGTTTGCGATTGTCGGGTTTCGCGTCGGCGGCGCGGCGACGGCGTTTTATTTTCTGCAAAGATTTCGCGGTAGTTTTCGATTGGAAAAGCGCGTTCATTATTTATATTTCGCGCTCTTTGCTTGTTTCGGCGTGATTTTTAATCAACTGCTTTTTTTCAAAGGTTTGTCGCTGACGACGGCGACGAATACTTCCCTGCTCGCCGTGATGATTCCCGTGTTTGCGATTTTGGTCAGCGTCGTCATTGGCAATGATAAATTTACTTGGCTGAAATTTATCGGAACGGTTACGGCGGGCGGCGGCGTGGTTTATTTGATTGACCCTGCGACGGCGAGTTTTTCTTCGGCGACAACGCAGGGTGATATTTTGATAATTCTCAACAGTATGAGTTACGCGACATACGTTGCCGTTTCAAAAAAATTGGTTACTCATTACGGTGCGTTAAAATCTATTGCGTGGGTTTTTCTGTTCGCGTCAATCGTTAATGTTCCGATTGGTTTGTATTCGCTTTCGACGGTTGACGTTTCGCAAATAAATTTAAGCGCGTGGCTCGCGCTCGCGTCGGTCGTGCTGTTTCCGACGATTCTCGCTTATTACTGGAACGCTTGGGCATTGGCGCGGGTCGAGCCTTCAATCGTCGCGGTTTATATTTATTTGCAGCCGCTCATCGGCACGATGCTGGCGATTTTCGTTTTGGGCGAAGCGTGGAAGCCGCGCATTTTTACCGCAATGATTCTGATTTTCGCGGGCGTTTTTCTGGTTACGCGAAAGCGAAAGCGAGAAGTTATTTCAAAAATTTGAGTTGTCGGGACTTTTCAAACAGGATAGACAGGATTCTTAAATCAAGAAAAATTATCCTGTTTACCCTGTTTGAATTTCTCCGCTGATAATTGTCAATTTCACGTTTCCTTTTTCATCAACCGCAACCAAATCCGCGCGTTTGCCGACTTCGATTGTGCCGTGCGTTTTTTCAATTCCTAAAATTTTTGCAGGATTCGCGCTCGCCATTTTCGAGCTTGCACTTTCGGAAAAACCGAGCGACCGCATCATTTTTATCGCGTCCAAAATCGTGATGACGCTGCCTGCGATGCTGCCGCGCTCGTTTCGGGTTTTACCTTCGACAACCGAGATTTTTTCGCCCCATAATTCATAATCGCCGTCGCCCGAACCGGTCGGCGCGACCGAATCGCTGATAAGCGAAACTTTGTCCGCACCTTTGCACCGGACGGCAAATTTCAAAATTTGTGGCGCGACGTGAACGCCGTCGGCGATGATGTCGAATGTCGTTTCGCCTCGCGTCAAAGCCCAGCCGACCACGCCTGTTTCTCGGTGATGAAGTCCGGTCATCGCGTTAAAAAAATGCGTCAGATGTTTCGCTCCCGCTTCAAATGCTCTGTTTAAAGTTTGCAAATCCGCTTTCGTATGACCGATTGAGATTATCCAATTTCGTTTTTCGAGTTCTTTGATAAGTGCGATGCCGTTTTCGACTTCCGGCGCGAGCGTCGTCAAATGAATTCCGTTTTTTAATCGCGGCAATTTTTCGATTTCATCGCCCTTTACAAAAGTTTTGAAAAATTGCGGACGCAGCGCGCCGCACATTTTCTCGCTGGTGAAAACGCCTTCGTAATGAACGCCTAAAATACGCGCGGTCAGATCGCTCGCTTGCATTTCCATCGCTTCGTCAATCGCTTTAATTGCTCGCGCATAATTTTCGTCCGCATCGGGAACAAGCGTCGGAAGCCACGCCGTTACGCCCCGGCTCGCCAGAAATCTCCCGACTTTTCGCAAATCTTCCGCCGTCGCCGTGTTGACATCTACGCCAACCGCGCCGTGATTGTGAATGTCAATAAATCCGGCGTATACGGTCGCGCCTGACAAATCCAAAACACGGTCAGTTTCAAAAGATTCATTTTCAAAAGAAATTTTGACGATTCTTTCATCTTCAATTAGAAGCGAAATATTTTCACCGATTTGATCGGGCAAAATCAGGTTTGTGTTTTTCAGCACGGTTTTCATTATTTTGTTTTTACAGATAAAAAAGTCCGCGTCAAAGACAAACGCGGACTTAAACAGTTTGATTAAATCAAGGCATTAGAAGATAAATTTAATGCCGAGTTGAACCGTGCGCGGATCGCGCGTGCCGGTTACCGCGCCGAAAGTTAATGAAGTGGCGGTAGTGTTAAGCGTTGTAAAATTTGTCGTGTTGAAAACATTAAACGCTTCGCCGCGCAATTGCACATTTACCGTTTCGCCGAATCTGATATTTTTCGTCAACGTCATATCGAGACGAGTCGTGCTTGGTCCAAAAACCGTTCCGCGTCCGGTCGAGCCGGGAATCGGCGCAACGCCGGAAGTCTGGAAAACGGTTTGGAACGCGCTCGTGTTGAAAAATTGCTGCTGAGTATGCGGCGCGTTAGCATTCGGGTCGCCGATTTGATTCGGTCGCGCCCCAGTTGCCGATGCTCCGAAATATCCGAGACCGGCGGGGTCTAAGCCGCCCGTTACGGTAAAGGGCAAACCCGTTTGGTAGGTAAAGATACCGGACGTTTGCCAGCCGCCGAGAACTTTGCCGGCAAAATCCTTTCGTTTGCTGAAATAAGGTATTTCATAAATATAGTTGACGACGAAAACGTGCCGACGGTCGAGTTGAGCGCGTCCATACTCAGCGCGAAGATCATATGTATTTAGCGGCGCGGACGAACGGTCGGTTTGCGCGTCGGTTAAGTTTTTCGCAAACGTATAAGCCAAATTTATCTGCGACGCGCCGGAAAAACGCTGGGTCGCCGAAACTTGCAAGCTGTGATAATTCGAGTCAAATCGCGGCTCGATCATATTAACGGCTCTAAATCCTCTGTAGGGTCGAATCTGGTCGAGAATATTTTCTTGCGTCGAGTTTGTAAAAGGAACTCCGTTCACCTGGCACGGAACGGTCGGTGTCGTCGAAGCTCCGGTCGCGCAGCCGGTCGCCCCCCGCGCTATCGCGGCTCCCGGCGGTAACAAATTAAGGTCTATAATACCAATTAAATTTGTTCCTTTCGAGCCGTAATAACCAACGTCAACTATCGTGTTTTTTGCCAACTGACGCTGCACGTCCAACGACCAATGCTGCATATACGGAGTTTTCCAATCCGTGTCTTCGCCGCGCACCGAAATCGTTGTCAAACCCGCGACCGGATTAGTGCCGAGCGATTGGTTCAAAGCGATTTGACTGAGGGACGTTGTTTCTTGAAAAGGCGGATTGGAAATAAGATTTTGTTCAAAAATACCGACCAAAGTCTGCTCGTGATAAATTCCGTAACCGGTTCGAATCGAAGTTTTACCGTTTCCGAACGGGTCCCACGCCAAGCCGACGCGCGGCGCGAAATTTCTCTTTGGAGCGTTAACGACATATTTGCCGAATGGTGAAACAGTCGGCACGCAGCCGTTCGGCGCGGTCAGATAATTCTGCGAATTAACAATTAACCCGTTGCAGAAATTTCCCGTGCCGACCACGCGATTGCCCGCGCCCGTTACAAGCGGTGCTTGCGCCGGATTATACAATTGCGGAACGAAATTGCTTTGAAGTCCGTGCGCGTCATACGGCGAGCCGAAGAACGAATAACGCACGCCGTAATAAAGCGTCAGGTTGCGTCTCACGCGAAACTCGTCCTGTCCGTAAGCCTCAAAATTTCGCTGCCGCACGTCTGCCGTATAATCGCTTTTGGCTTGCGTGAACGAAGCGTTTGTACCGAGCAGGAAATTAGCGAAGAGTTGAAGGTTGGAGGCAGTCGTGCTGGCGCAAGCTCCGGTGGTCGTCTGCTGAGTCGGAGCGCAGACGCTTCCCGCAGTCGGGCTGGCGAGAGTCGTGTTCAAAAAACCGTTGAACAAGCCTTCATTGCTGCCCGCCAACTGATTTTCGTTTTTCCGGTATTTAGAAAAATTCGCGCCGAACTTTGTCGTGTGGCTGCCGAAAATATAAGTTACATTTCCGCCGATGTTGTGTTTGTTGGAAAAGTTATTATACGGACCGAATCCGGTAAAACCATTAAAGCCGGTGCCGGTCAGCGTCGGCACATTGTCGCGCTGACTCGGATAAGCTAAATTAACCGGAACCGACGTATTCGTCTTTGCCAGCAAGCCGATACTGTTAACCAGAATCGCGCCGTAAGCATATGTGTAGCGTCCTTCGACAATCAGATTAGGACTGACGACGTATGTCGCTTGGACGGTATGCGTGCGTCCCGGCGAATTCGATTGCGTATTTGAAACGCCCGGCAAACTCGAACCGTTCGAGAAGGAATTAGCTTCAAATGTCGGGATTTTGTCATTTTCAAAACGGTAAAAAGCCGACAATTTATTCGTTAAAGTCGTATCGAGTTTGAAAATCTCCTGTCGGAAATTCGCTAAATTTCTCGTCGGAAAAGCTAAACCGTAACCCGGAAAGCCCGCAACGGTAGACGGCTGATTCGGAAGCGGCAGTTGCCTGTAAATTCCGAGATACGCTTGCGAAACCGGATTGATGACGGCACGGGAAGTGAACGGCGTTCCGGCTGGCAAAATATTTGTGCAGGTGCGAGTTGAGCCGGAAATCGTGGCACTTAGACAAACGTCTATCGGAAAAATTCCCTGTCGCAGATTCGCATCCGGGACTGTTGAAATCAAGGTCGTATAGCGTATGTCGCGGCGTTGTTCTTCTGAGAAAAAGAAATACGTTTTCGGCACTTTGCCGAAAGAACCGTCGCCCGGGTCGCGCTCACCGAATTTCAAGAAATAAATCGGACCGCCGATTGTCAGACCGTAGTTGTTGTATCGAAAAGGCGGTCGAATCGCTTTGCCGTTTTTGTCCTTGCCGAGCGGAGCGTTTTGATTGTTGAAATAAGAGTTGGCATTGAATTTTTCATTGCGAACAAATTCAAACAGCGAGCCGTGAAATTTATCAGTGCCGCTGCGTGTTACGAGATTAATTTGCCCGCCGCCGCTCGAGCCGGACTCAGCCGGAAACAGCGAGCGCAGAACTTTGAATTCGCCAATCGAATCAACGCTCGGAAAGGCTTGAATCGTTAAATTCGAGCCACGGTCGGTGATGTCCGCGCCGTCAACCGTAAAAGTATTTTGGCTGCTGCGCGAGCCGTTGACGGAAACTGCGATGATATTGGCTTGTCCTTCCGGGTTTGTCGAGCCGACAAAAACTTGGTCTGAAAGGTTTGATGAAACGCCCGGAGCAAGCGTTATAAGCTGAACAAAATTGCGGTTATTAATCGAAAGCTCGCGCACTTGATCGCCGCTAATCGTCGTTCCCGCAGTCGGTGTCGTTAAATTGACGGCTACCGCGTCAGCCTGCACCGTAACGGTTTCTGAAATGTTTCCCGCTTCAAGTTGAACGCCAACCAACCGGCGTTGTCCGACCTCGACTTTTACGTCGGTTTTTACAGTTTTCTTAAAATTCGCGGCTTCGACGGCAACTTGATAAATGCCGCTTTGTAGATTTGGCGCGGAAAATTCACCCGCATCATTTGTCGTTATCGTACGGATGACAGTGTTGTCTTTTTGCGGATCCGTTATAGTAACGGTCGCGCCCGGAATCGCCGCGCCCGAAGAATCGCTGACTGTGCCGACGATTGTTCCGGTAATTTCCTGTGCCTGTGCCAAATTGCTCAAGCCTAAAATACAGACGAGTGCGACAAGCGTAAAAAGCGTTGGCTTCAAAAGATTATTTTTCATTTTTTCTTCCTTCCAAGTTCAAAAAATTAAAAAACGTAATTGCAAGCTATAAGATAAATTTAGATTTTTGGAAAAATCTCCAAATTTTCGTTATGACTAATTTCGCAAAAATTCCGCGTCGAATTTTTAAAATCAAGTAAATAATAGTTGTAACGAAAATTTAAGATTGCAGAATTTGGTTATAACTCGAAAACGTCTATTTGTAAAGCAAAAATCGTGCGCGACGCGATTTAAATTCGTCTAAATCTTTTTGCTGCGCTTCCAAGATTTGTTCGGGCGCGTCGCCGCGTTTTATTCGCTCAAAGGTTTCGCTGTTAGCGAGCAGTTTTATGAAATTTTCAATTTTCCAATCGTTCGGATAAAGTTTTCTCAAAGCGGCGGCGATTTCGATTCCCGTGCCGAGCGGAGAAAATTTTTCGCGGTCGGTAATGATAATGTTGATTCCGCCGCAATTTTCGTTTTTGAAAATCGAAGCGTCGGGCTTGAATTTGACGGGAATGAAACGCACGCCATTCAAGTTTTTTTCATTCAAAAAAGCGGCGAGCTTTTGACCGTCAATCCACGGTGCGCCAACGATTTCAAACGGCGTGTCCGTGCCGCGTCCGACCGAAACATTTGTCGTTTCCAAAAGTCCGATTCCGGGATATAAAGTCGCTTCGGTCAAGGAGCGCATATTCGGCGAAGGATTTGTCCACGTTTGATTTGTCTCGTCAAACCACATCGAACGCGACCAATTTTCCATCTTTATTATTTTCAAATCCGCGCCGATTTTTCGTTCGGCGTTCATCATTTGCGCGAGTTCGCCAATCGTCAAACCGTGCCGCACGGGAACGGTATGCGAAACGACGAACGATAATTTATCCGCGTCGGCAACCGCGCCTTCTACGCCCGCGCCGTTTATCGGATTCGGACGATCTAAAACGAAAACGGGTTTTCCGGCTTTCGCCGCTTCTTCCAACACATTGAGCAAAGTCGCTTCGTATGTGTAAAAGCGAACGCCGACATCTTGAATATCATAAACAATCGCGTCCAAATCTTTTAATTGTTCCGGCTTCGGTCGGCGCGTTTCGCCGTAAAGCGAATAAATCGGCAAGCCGGTTTTTTCGTCCGTCGAATCGGAAACTTTTTCGTCTGCCAGCCCGCGAATGCCGTGTTCGGGCGAAAACAGCGCGGCGAGTTTGACGTTTGGCGCATTTTTCAAAACGTCAATGGTTTGGACACCGGACAAATCTCTGCCCGTCTGATTTGTTACCAGACCGATTTTCAAGCCGTTTAATTCTTTGAAATCGTTTTTTTCTAAAACGTCAATTCCGTTTAAAACGATTGCGGATTGCGGATTGCGGAACGCGGATTTTTGAGAATTCGCGTTTTCGACTTGCGCTTTGAATTTTGGAATCTGCGCGGCGACCTGCGACGAGTAAATGTCTTCCGCGAGACGAATCGCTTCGACGGGCGTGTCTTCGATTGCCGACGCGACGACGGTTGCGACTTTTGCGCGGAGCGGCGTAACGTCGCCTTTGCCGTCGGGGTGAACGCGGTTCGAGAGAAACACGACAAAGGTGTTTGAAACGCGGTCAATCCAAACGCTCGTTCCCGTAAAACCCGTGTGTCCGAACGAGCCGAGCGGAAAAAGTTCGCCGCGATTCGACGAAAATCCCGTGTTGATGTCCCAGCCGAGTCCGCGCGTCGCGCCCGTTTCAGACACGACAATCGGCGCGGTCATTCGCGCGACGGTTTGCGCGGACAAAACTCTTTTGCCGTCCAAAATTCCGCCGTTCAAAAGCATCTGACAGAACCGCGCCAAATCATCGGCGGTCGAAAAAAGTCCGGCGTGTCCGGCAACTCCGCCCATTCGGAATGCCGTCGGGTCGTGAACCTTGCCGCGCAAAATTTCATCGCCAGTTTTGTCGTCGCCTTCAAACTTTGAGCCGAGATAATTTTGCTGACCTTTGATGTTTTCCGTCGGCGCAAATAACGAAAGTTCCAATTTCCTCTTTTGATTATTTTCCGGCATGTCGGGCAGATAAAATCCCTGTGCCTCATTTGTTGTATAAAATCTCGTATTATTCATTGAAAGCGGTATAAACAAATTCCTTTCAACAAAAGGTGAAAACTCCATTCCTTTAACAATAACAGGTAAATATTTTTCAGTATTAATGAGATTTTGACTACCTGCTATTCTTCCGACAATTTCGGCAAGCGTAATAAAATTTAAGTCCGAATAAACAAACTTCGTTCCCGAAAGCTGGCGCAATTTTTCTTTATAAAGCGCGTTCAGCATTCCGTCGCGTCCCGTCCATTTTTCGCGTAAATCAAAGTCGGGAGCGAAACCGGAGACGTGCGTGAGAAGTTGTTGAATCGTAATTTTCTTGACGTTTTCGTCTTCGATTTCGGGAATGAATTTCCCGATTGTGTCGTTCAGGCGAATCTGTCCGCGCTCGACGAGAATCATCACGGAAGTCGTCGTGGCGATAACTTTCGTTAAACTCGCCAAATCGAAAATCGTATCAACCGTCATCTTCTCGACGTTCGGGACGAGCGAGCGATTGCCGTAAGCCTTTCTGAAAACTATTCGCCCTTTGTGTCCGACGAGAACGACCGCACCCGGCAGTTTTTTATCGGCAATATCTTTTTCCACCAGCGCGTCAATTTGATTTAATTTCTCGGCGGACATTCCGATTGTCTGCGGCGCGGCAAGCGGCAAACTTTGAGCGTCGGCAAAAGCACAGAAAATTAACGCGAAGACGCAGAGACGCAAAGGCGCAAAGAAATTAACGCAATTTAACATAAAAAAATTCTCTTTTATTTTTTCTTTCTCTGCGCCTTTGCGTCTCTGCGTCTTCGCGTTTAAAAATAATTTTTTCATCTTGCCGCCTTTAATTCCTTTTCTCGATCCTTAAAACTATCTTTGCAAAGCTCGACAAATTCTTTGGCAATCGGCGAAAAATATCCGCCGCGCAATCTTGCCAATCCCAAATCCCATTTAATTTCTGCGCCTTCGATCATCCACGAAACCAGACGCTTTTCGCGGATTTCCCTTGATACATTTTTCGCGCCCGCGATGCCTACGCCCATTCGATTTTCAACCATTCGATTGATGGCTTCCTGCCGCGAAAGTTCCATTACGACATTCGGTCTGACGTTTGCCGCCGCGAAAAAATCGTCAATCATTCGGCGCGTGTTGCCTCCCTTTTCGCCCAAAATTAACTGCTCGCCCGCAAGTTGCGCCGCGCTGACGTATTTTTCTTTGGCAAGCGCGTGTTTCGGATTGGCGATAGCGACAATCTCGTCGCTGAACAATAAATCGGTTTGAATGCCGGAGGTTTCGACTGGTAAAGAAACAAACGCGATGTCAATTTCGCCGTGCTGAATTTTATCAACCAGCGTTTGACTCGTGCCGGAACTAACGGTAATTTCCGAATTTGGAAATTTATTTCTGAGCCGTTCCAAAATTGCCGGAAGCTGCGCGGTGGTAAATGTCGCCGAAGCCGAACCGATGCGAAGCCGTCCGTGTTCCGCGCCCGCGATTTCGGCAATCTCGGCGAGCGCGGCGGAATGTTCGCGCAAAATTTTTCTCGCCCGCGGCATCAGAAGCTCGCCCGCTTCGGTCAAAATCACGCGGCGCGGCGTTCTGGTAAAAAGCGGCAAGCCGACCGATTCTTCGAGTTGACGAATCTGCATCGAAATCGCCGCCTGCGTGATATTCATCTGTCTGGCTCCCGCCGTAAAAGTTTTCGCTTCGGCAATCGCTACGAAGGCTTTTATTTGTCTGATTTCCATAGCTGTCGGGAAAAAATGAAGGATGAATAAAACACAGGCTCAATAATTTTTATTCATCCCTCATCCTTCATCCTTCATCCTTCATTAAAATCGGTTATCGCTTACATAAAATCTTTTAGTTTTGATTATAGGTCAAGTATGAATAAAATAGAATTGTTTTTTCGATTGGAAAATTTTTTGCAAGATGCCGATGCGTTCCGCTAAAACCAAACATTCGCCGAAATCTCTGAACATCTATTTGGGGATTGACGGCGGCGGAACGAAAACGCAGGCGGTTTTATTTGACGAGCAGAGAAATGCCATCGGAGAAGGTTTCGCGGGCGCGTCAAATCCTTTGCGCGTCGGCGTGGAAACCGCCGTCGCCAATATCTTTTTAGCGATTGACGCGGCGTGCGACGCGGCAAATAAAAGTCGCGGCGACGTTGTTTCGGCGGCGTTCGGTTTAGCCGGAGTCAGGCGCACGGATTTGCGCGAGCGCGTCCGCGAGCGTCTGTCTCAAAAATTGAAAATCAAATCGGTCGAAGTCGTAACCGACGCGGAAATCGCGCTTTTCGGAATGTCTCTCGGCAAAGCAGGCATCGTTGTTATCGCCGGAACAGGTTCGATTTGTTACGGACGAAACGCGGCGGGTAAAACGGCAATCGCGGGCGGCTGGGGTCCGATTGCGGGCGACGAAGGCGGCGGAGCGACGATTGCGCGGCGCGGACTTCAGGCAATCGCCAAGTCTCTGGACGGACGCGGCGAGCCGACGAAATTAAGCGAAGCCGGAACGAATTATTTCCGCACTTCCACGCCGGAAAATCTGCTCGTAGCGATTTATTCGCCGCAGATGGCCAACGCGAAAATCGCCGGATTTGCGCGTTTCGTCGTGGAAACCGCGCAGACAGGCGATAAAATTGCAGTCGGAATTTTGCGGGAAGCCGGAATAGAATTAGGTTTGGCGGTCAACGCCGTGATCGAAAAATTAAATTTAAAAATGAAAAAAATTCCAATCGGAACGGTCGGCAGTATTTTTCGAGCGGGCGCGTTGATAACCGATTCGCTTTTGAAAACCGTCTACCGCGCCGCGCCGAAAGCGTATTTAGCCGAACCGATTTTACAGCCCGCAAACGGCGCGGCGCAGATGGCTTTTGAGAATTACAGAAAAGGAGAAAAACAATGAGAAAAATTTTATTTATAGCTACGTTGGTTTTTGGAATCTCTGTTTTCGCATTGGCGCAAGCCGACACGAAATTTTCCGATTCGTGGAAAACTTTCGCCCCGCCGGGCGAAGAGTTTTCAATCGAAGTTCCCGAATCTTTTGTCTTAACGAGATTTCCGCAGAATTCAGAAGACAGCGTGAGATTGTATAAAACGCTTTCCGACAAAACATATTTTTTTATCGCCTCCGATAAAATTTCGGGTGTTTTTCTATCCGATATGATTTCTTCATTCGCCGAAAGAAACAACGCAAATGCTTCGGATTCGACTGTCGGTGTTTTTCAGGGAAACGAATACAGTTTTGCCGACGCGGAAGGTTTTTATCAAAAAATTTGAGTCATCAACGGAAAGACGCGCCGCTACGTTTTTCACGCGGTCAGCGAAACGAAGGACAATCCCGATGTCGAAAGATTTTTCTCATCTGCGCGGCTCGACAGAGATTTGCCGGAAGAAAGTAAATCTTCAGAAAAGGAAGCGAACATCAAAGCCCAATCCGAACCGACTCGAAATGCGGAAAATAAAAATACCGGACAAGGTGTCGGCTCAGGCAGCGGAAACGGAATTGGAAGCGGAAGCGGTAATACGAATCAAGCAAAGCCGCCGACTCCGACTAATCAAACATCAGCGTTAAAAATACTGTCAAAGCCGCGAGCCAATTATACGGATTTGGCGCGTTTTTATCAGATTACCGGAACTGTTCCGCTGCGCGTTACTTTTCTGGCAAGCGGTGAAATAGGTTCGGTCGAAGCGATTAGAAAATTGCCGTTCGGTTTGACCGCAAACGCAATCGCCGCCGCGCGTGCAATTAGATTTGAACCGGCGATGCAAGACGGAAATGCTTATAACGTGACAAAAATAGTTGAATATTCATTTACGATTTATTAAAGAAATTTAATGTAAGCGAGCGCAAAAATAATGCTTCCCGTAACCGAACAGGAAAATCCACGAACGAAAAATATTGATAAACTTCCGACTTTGGAAGTGATCAAACTTATCAACGCGGAAGATAAACTCGTCGCCGAAGCGGTTGAAAAAGTTTTGCCCGATATTGCCCAGGCGATTGATAAAATTGTCGAAAGATTGCAAAACGGCGGGCGACTTTTCTACGTCGGAACGGGAACGAGCGGGCGGCTCGGCGTGTTGGACGCATCGGAAATTCCGCCGACGTTCGGCGTGTCTTACGATTTGATTCAAGGCGTTATCGCGGGCGGTTACGACGCGCTTTACAAAGCGACCGAAGCGAGCGAAGACAACCGTGAAGCCGGAAAATTTGATTTGCAAAAACGCGGCTTGACTGAAAAAGATGCGGTCATCGGCATCGCCGCTTCCGGCAGAACGCCTTACACAATCGGCGCAATCGAATACGCGAAAAGTTTGGATTGTTTTACGGCTTGTCTAACCTGCGTTCCCGATTCGCCGATTACGAAAGCGGCGGAAATTTCCATCGTTCCCGTCGTCGGCGCGGAGACAATCGCCGGTTCGTCGCGGATGAAGGCGGGAACGGCGCAGAAGTTGGTTTTGAATATGATTTCGACCGCCGCGATGATTCGACTCGGTTACGTCAAAGGCAATCGAATGACGAATGTGAAATCGTCAAACGCGAAATTAAAAGAACGCTCTTTGCGAATTTTAATGTCGGAAACCGATTTGGACGAAACGGCGGCGCAAAATTTAATGTCGGAAGCAAGCGGCGATTTGCGAACCGCAATCGTGATGCACAAAGCAAATGCCAATCGGCAAACGGCGGAGAAAAGTTTGACGGAAAATAATTTCGTCATCGAAAAAGCGATTGCACAAATAAGTAAATGACTGTGGTTTGCCACAGACCAACGCTGTGTCTGGCGGCGTAAATTTTCCGCAAAAATTACGGTTTAATTCGTTTAGGTAAGCGGAGGCTACTAACAATGGAATTAAACGGAAACAAAAACAATTATTTATTAAACGGCGGAGTCGCTTTGGCAATCGGATTGATTTTATCATCAATCATTTTCGGCTGGTTTTACTCGAAAACGAAAAAGAGCGACGAGGCGATTACGGTTACGGGTTCGGCGAAAAAGCGTATTAAATCCGACCTTGTAACGTGGAGCGCGGGCGTAACATATCAAGCCGCGCAGCTTTCGGAAGCGTATAAATCGCTTTCGGAAAATGTGCCGCGCGTCAAACAGTATTTGATAAGCAAAGGCATCAACGAAAATCAGATTACGGTTTCTTCGATTTCGACGACGACATTGCACAAACAAAACGAAAACGGCGCGGAATCGTCGGAGATTACGGGCTATTCTTTGCGGCAGACGGTTGATGTCAGGTCGAATGAGGTTGACAAAATCGCGCAAATTGCCCGCGAATCTACCGAACTTATCAATCAAGGAATTTTGCTCGAATCAGGTTCGCCGCAATATTTATTTACGCAGCTTGGCGATTTGAAAATCGAGATGCTCGGCGAAGCGGCGATTGACGCGAAAGCCCGCGCCGAAAAAATCGCCGCCAGCACGGGCAACAAAATCGGCGCGGTGCGTTCCGCCAGAATGGGCGTGATGCAGATTACGGCGGCTGATTCGACCGAAGTTTCCGACGCTGGCATCAGCGATACTTCTTCGATTGACAAAGACGTAACGGCGGTCGTCAACATCAGTTTTGCGGTAGATTAAAATTTTCGACAATAAAATTAAGTTATAGAAATTGCCGTTTAGCGAAGAGTTGCTTATATTATTAGTAATATCTTCGCTAGACGGTTTTTGTTTGTGCAAAATTTGGAATGAAAACGAATAAAGATTTTCAAACTAAAAGGTTATGGGATTTTCGGCAATTGATTACGCGGTTCTGTTGCTTTATCTAATCGGCATTACGATTTTCGGCGTTCTTTTTCGTAAATCGCAAAAGACGGTGAAGGATTATTTCGTCGGCGGAAAAAACATTCATTGGCTGATTATCAGCCTTTCGATTGTGGCGACGGAAACCAGCACTCTAACGCTCGTCGGTGTGCCGGCAATCGCTTATTCAAAATACGCTCTGCCCGAACAAGGCGGAAATTTCACATATCTGCAAGTCGTTTTCGGTTACATTATCGCCCGATTCGTCATCAGTTTGATTTTCATTCCGGCGTATTTCAAAGGCGAACTTTTGACGGCTTATAAACTGCTCGAAAATCGGTTCGGCGCGGCGACGAAAAATTTTGCCGCGTCGCTTTTTCTGATTATGCGGGCGTTGGCGGAAGGCGTGCGGATTTTTGCGGCTTCGATTGTTTTGACCGCCGTTTTGAGTTCGAGTCTGCCGGATTTTCCGAATCTGACTTTGTGGTCAATCGTTATCGTCGGCGTTTTGACTTTGATTTATACGTTTGAAGGCGGCATCGCGGCGGTGATTTGGACGGATTTGATTCAACTGATTATTTACATTGGCGGCTCGCTCGTCGCGGCGTATATGCTCGTCTCGCTCGTGCCGGGCGGCTGGAATGAAATCGTCGCGCAGGGCGCGGCAGCCGGAAAGCTGCAAGTGTTTTCGTTCAAATTCGATTTGAGTTTGCCGTTCACATTTTGGGCTGGCGTTTTCGGCGGAACTTTTCTGACGATGGCTTCGCACGGTACAGACCAACTGCTCGTGCAGCGATTACTCACTTGCAAAAACGAGCGCGACAGCCAAAAGGCTCTGATTTTTTCCGGCTTCTTCGTACTGTTTCAATTCGCATTATTTTTAACTATCGGCGTGATGCTTTACGCTTATTATCAACATTTTCCGTTGACCGAAACGCTTGCCACGAACGACGAGATTTTCCCGAAATTTATCGTTCAAAGATTGCCGCACGGCATTTCCGGTCTGGTCATCGCCGCGATTTTCGCCGCCGCAATGTCGAACTTGAGCGGCTCGCTCAATTCGCTCGCTTCGACGACGGTTTTGGATTTTTACAAACCTTTAATCAACCCGAACGCGAGCGACGAATCGTTACTAAAATTATCACGTTGGCTGACGGCGGCGTGGGGAATAATTCTAATCGTCATCGCATTTTTCGCCCGTAATTGGGGTTCGGTTTTCGTCGTCGGATTGACCATCGCTTCGATTGTGTATGGCACGATGTTGGGCGCATTTCTGCTCGGCGTTTTGACGAAACGCGCCAACCAAATCGGAGTTGTTATAGGAATGCTGGCATCTATCGTCGTGATGCTCGTCATCAAATTTTACACAACCGTCGCGTGGACTTGGTATGTTTTAATCGGCACGCTCGTTTGTCTGGCGGTCGGTTATTCAATCAGCCGCATTTTTCCAGTTCGAGAAGCAGAAAATTTTGTCGAAGCTAAACAAATGAATTAAACTTAGAGAATTACATACTCGACGCGCTCGAAATCATTTATGACGAAACAAATTGTTGGAATAATTTTAATGACAATTATTTTAGCGGCAGGTTGTTTTTGTCTTTCCGTTTATGAAATGAGTAAATCTCGGACTGCGCTTAACGGAAGTGAAGATTGTCGAAGTGCTGATGGGTTTTCTATTCCAAGTAAGTGCGCGAATGCGTGGACTCTGGGAACCGTTGAAGAACTAGAATTTAAAAGCCGAGTATTAGGATATTGCGGCTTATCATTTATTCTTGTTTCAGCTTTTCTGCCGATACTTATCTACAAGCGCAAAACGAAATCTGAAAAGAGCGAATTTAATTCAATTTTGTCTATTTAAGCTCTATCAAATATGTAATTCCTAAATTATTGCTATGAAATTCATAATTAACATCTCTTTAGTTTTTCTATTGACGTTCGCATCTTTTATCAACGCAGTGCCGCAATCAACGATGTCGCAACCGCAAAAATTTCGCCCGTCGGAAAAGGCTTACAAATGGGCTGATAAGCGTTTGAAAAAAATGTCTCTGGACGAAAAAATCGGGCAGATGATAAACATCGGCATTAACGCCAGATATTTGAATCAATCAAGCCCGGAATTTCTCGAATTGAAACGGCAGGTCGTCGAAAATAAAATCGGCGGCATTACGGTTTTTGTCGGCGACGTTTATGAAACGGTTCATTTGATAAACCGAATGCAGGAACTCGCCGAAACGCCTTTGCTGATTTCTTCGGATTTTGAAACCGGCGTGGCGATGCGTTTTCAAGACACGACGAATTTCCCCTGGAATATGGCGATTGGCGCGACCGGAAACCCAGAATTCGCCCGACGCGAAGGCGCAATTACCGCGAAAGAAGCGAGAGCGTTGGGCGTGCAATGGGCGTTCGCGCCCGACGCGGACGTGAACAACAACGCTGAAAATCCGGTGATAAATGTTCGCTCTTACGGTGAAAATCCGGCAGACGTGGCGCGTTTCGCCGCCGCGTTCACGCAAGGTTTGCAAAGCGGAAATGTTTTGGCGACGGCGAAACATTTTCCCGGACACGGCGACACGGCGACTGATTCGCATCGCGGTTTGCCGGTGATTGATTTGCCCAAAACTCGGCTCGAACAAGTCGAACTCGTGCCTTTTAAATCGGTGATTGACGCGGGCATCGGTTCGATTATGATTGCTCATATTTCTCTGCCGCAGATTGACGCGACGCGAGTCGAGCCGCTCAAACAGCCGATAAAAAATTTCTATTCCAACGCGCAAGTCGTTACCGAAAATACGACGATGCCTGCGACGCTTTCGCCGACGATTGTAACCGAAATCTTAAAAAAGGAAATGAATTTCGACGGCTTAATCGTAACCGACGCGATTGATATGAACGGCTTGACGCTTTATTTTACACAGGAAGAAGCCGCCGTTCGCGCCGTTCTCGCGGGCGACGACGTTTTGCTCAAACCGGCGAGCGCGGACGCGGTTATCAAAGGTTTGAAAGACGCAGTTACTTCCGGCAGAATCAGCGAAGAACGCATCAACGAATCAGCCCGCAAAATTCTCGCGTGGAAATATCAATTAGGTTTGGTCGAAAATAAAATCACGCCGCTCGAAGCGATTGATAAAATCGTCTCCGGCGACGAAACGCGCCAACTCGCCGACGAAATCTCCGATAACGCGATAACTTTAGTCAAACGCGAAACCGGCGTTTTGCCGATTCAAAAAGACAAAAAAGTTTTCCTTCTCGGCGTAACCAACGGCGACGACCGATTTTCCGTCGCCAGCACTTTCCTGCGAACTCTGCGGCAATCGGGCGTAAATGCGGAAGCGATAATTTTAGACGACCGTGCAAGCGAAGATGAAATAAACGCCGCCCGAAAAAAAGCCGCCGAAGCCGATGTCGTCATCGCCGGACTTTTCGGGCGCGTGCGTTCGGGCGCGAAAAATTCGGTCGGCATTCCCGAAGCGGGCGCGAAAGTTTTGCGCGAGCTTTTGCAAACCGACAAAAAGGTCATCAGCGTCAGTTTCGGCAATCCTTATCTGTTGAACAATTTTCCCGAAATGAAAACCTACGTCGTCGCTTACGGTGATATGTCGAGCCTTCAACGCGCGACGGCTCGCGCTCTGGTCGGCGAGATTGATTTTAAAGGGAAATTGCCAATTTCTCTCGGCGAAAATTATCCGCGCGGAACGGGGATTCAAATTAAATAAACTTAAATTCAAAAATTAAAATTTACGACTTCTCTATTTGTTCAGACAGCTTTTCGCATTGCGCGATTTTGCCTTCCGTATCTTTTATTTTGTCTTCGTCTATTCCAAATTCCTCAAGTTCGTCGGTTTTCTCATTCCATATCGCTAATGCCTTTTGATAACCGTTTTTCGCTTGTTCGAGAAGTTTCAGTCGTTCCGGTTTCGATAATCGGTTGTTTCTTTCTGCCTGAATACGTTTGTTTAAAGATGAATCTTCATGATAAACGCCTTCGGCATAAGCTATATACGGCGAGTTTTTTAATTCTGAAGCGGACTTGGCAAAACTCGATGCTCTTTGAAAAGTGTTCTCGGCGATTGCGTACTCGCCCTTTTCGATTTGTGTTTCGCCGATTCGCAATATCAAATTGAATTTATCCGTTTGGGCTTCGGCATTTCCCGAATCAGCGGCGATTATTTCGCTAAGAATTTTTTCCGCCTCTCCGTTAATTTCCAAATTCTTGTCGAAATTTTTTAGTGCCAGATCCGTCTGTGCGATTTGGTCTAAAACGCGAAATATATCGTAACGGGCTTCGGCGTTTTCTTCGTCTTTAGCCGACGCTGTTTTCGCATCTTCCAAAAGTTTCAGCTGCGTTTGAAGTGCGCCTTCGGCATCACCCGCGCCGCGCTGCGCGGTTGTTTCATACAACGCGGAAAATAATATCTGATTGCGGACGCGCTCGTCATTCGGATTCGGCGCAAGTAATTGTTTGGCGTAATCGCTCGCTTGTCGAAGATGTGGCAACGCCTGTTTATACAATTCTATTTTTTTTTCCGGCTCGAATTCTTCGTTCGTGTCGTCTGCCAAAACCAGATAAGAAATTCCTAATTGTTGTTCGGCGGCGATAAGACCTTGATAAATATCGAAACGCGCTTTTCCGTTCTCGGCGTTCTGCGGGTATTTATTTAGTTCTTTGAGAAATAAATCACGCGAGCGTTCGCAAAAACCGACGCTCTCGTCTTCGCCCGTTCCGCTTGGAACTGATTGGCACAAATTCAAAAGGCTTTTTCCTAATTCTAAAATCATACTCGAACCGTCTTCTCTTTTCGCCGACAGCCGATTTTCGTCTTTCACGCTGCCGACCATTTCAACGGCGCGATTAAATTGCGCCTGTGCGCCCTTGTAATCTTTGTCGCGTAAAAGCTGCATTCCGTATTGATTCAAACCACCGATTAAATCAAGCGTGAAATTGTCGTTCGGCGAAGATTGCGCGGCTTCCTCAAGCAGAACAACCGCCCGCCCGAAACTTTGCAAAGCGGCTTCGGTATCGCCGATATTGGCTTCGGCATTTCCGCCCTGCATCTCGCCTAATCTCACGTAAGCGCGTCCGATTTCATTTTTTAATTGCGGGTCGCTGCCTTCGGTTGTATTGAGGTTTTCCAGATACATTGCCGCATCGGAAATAATTTGCTTTCTGGCTTTGGTTGCGCCTTGCAGATTTTTAATTTCGTCGTAGTATTTGAAAATCACATTGTTGGCGAGTTGGCGAACTTCGCCGAATCTTTTTTCGGCTAAAACTCTCTGGCGTTCGGCGCGAACCGCCTGCCAAGTCGTCGCGGCGATTCCGCCGAGCAAAGTTAAAAGAATCACAAAACCGGCGGCGATTGCGAATCGGTTGCGGGCGATAAATTTTTCGGCGCGATAGGAAAACGTATCGGGACGCGCCGTAACGGGCAAGCCTTCGAGATGTCGGCGAATGTCGTCGGAAAATTTCTCGACCGACGAATATCGCCGGTCAGGTTCTTTTCGCAATGCTTTGAGAATGATGTTATCC
>JBPCMK010000135.1:0-2839 GCA_051002375.1 Pyrinomonadaceae bacterium
CTCCCCCAAAAGAATCCACGACAATTTTCTCCCCTCTTCAGAAAAGCCGCAAACCCCTCCCCCCCCCCCCCCCCCCCCCCGCGCCGGTAACAATCGCCGTTTTATTTTGAAATAAATTTGCGGGCAGTTTTATTTCGACGGGTTTTTCGCTCATAAATTTTCTACTTGCCGTAGACGGCACGAACTCGATTCAGATAAAAAAGTCTTCGCGTAAAAATTTTACACGAAGACTGTGAAACTGAAAAATTCGACGTTTATTTACTGTCAATCCAATTTTGTAAAAGTTTCGAGATAATCAAAGCAGCCGGAAACAGATAAATCGAATAATCAAAATAAAGCGTCGGCTGCCATGAGTCGGGAAACAAGGCAAATAAAGCCGCGACGAAAGCGGAAAAAAGAACGATTGCCAAAGGAATTAGCAGATTTTTCGGTTTTTTCAAACTTCCCAATCCGGCGACGCATAAAAAACCACCGGCTAAAAACCAAAACGCCATTTGCAAAGTAAGTCCGTGAAGCGGAAAAAAGAAAATGCTCGAAAGAGTGGCGAAATATAAAAGAAACGCGCCGGGCAAAAACCAGAGCAACTGCCGTGCAATGTTCACCCGGAATTCAGCTTTATCAGTTAAATCCGCTTGTTCTTCGTTTCTTAAAACGGTTGAATCGCCCGCAAAAACTAAATCATTTGCATCGCTTTCAACATTCGCTTCAAAAAAAGCGTCAAAGGCATTTTCAATTCGTCGCTCGATTTTTAGTTTTTTCATAAAGCTGATTATTCTCCCAAACCCGACATTTCTATTTTAGATTTTTTACGTCCTTTCTTACAACACCTTTTTCATCTCACATTGTTCCATTTTTTATGATATTTTGTTAATAAAAATATGCACGACACAAATCTTTTAGAAAATCAGCCAATCGCTTGGCAGCCTTCGGAAGACGTTATCAAACGCGCCCAATTAACGAAATTTATGCGGCAGACGGGCGCGGAGAATTTCGATGAACTTTACCAATCTTCAATCGGCGATGTCGAAAACTTTACCGCCGAAGTCTTGAAATTTCTCGATATAGAATTCGATCCGCCGTATCGAAAACTGCTCGACGAATCGAACGGCGCGGCGTTTCCAAAGTGGTGCGCGGGCGGCGGTTTGAATATCACATCGCATTGCGTTGATCGTTGGCAAACCGACGAGATGCGAGACGAGACGGCGATAATCTGGGAAGGCGAAGAAGGCAAAGTCGAGATTTGGACTTACGACCAGATGTTTGAAGCCGTCCAACTCTGCGCCGCCGGACTTCGCGCCAATGGCTTGAAAAAAGGCGACGCAATCGGCATCCATTTGCCGATGATGCCGAAGACGGTCGTCGCGCTTTTGGCAATCGGCAGAATCGGCGCGATTGCCGTTCCGGTGTTTTCCGGCTACGGAGTCGAAGCGATTGCCAGCCGTCTGAACGCCGTCGGCGCGAAAGCCGTTTTCACCTGCGACGGCTTTCCGCGGCGCGGCAAAAATTACGACGCATTCGAGGTTGCCGAACAAGCCGTCGCCCGCTGCCCGACGGTTCGTAAAATTTTCACCATTCGTCGTCTGCATAGAGAAATCACGTTTTCAGAATTTGATTTTACGGAAGCCAAACCAACCGAAGATATTTTTTCCGATTGGGTCGAACTCACCGAACTCGGCGAAAAGCATTTGAATTTAGACTGTCTCGAACCGACCGCCGCCGAAGACCCTCTGATAATTCTCTACACATCGGGAACGACCGGCGAGCCGAAAGGCATCGCGCACACGCATTGCAGTTTTCCGATCAAGGCGGCGCAAGACATCGCCTTCGGAACTGATGTCGGACGCGGCACGCGCATCTGTTGGATAACCGACATCGGTTGGATGATGGGACCGTGGCTGATTTACGGCGCACTCATTCGCGGCGCGACAATTTGCCTTTACGACGGCGCACCGGATTATCCGAAAGCCGACCGCCTGTGGGAATTTTCCGAAAAGCACAAAATCGAAATTCTGGGAATCTCGCCGACGCTCGTTCGCGCTCTCGCCACGCACGGCGACGAGTTGCCGAAAAAGCACGATCTTTCACATCTCCGCGCCTTCGCTTCGACGGGCGAGCCTTGGAATCCCGCGCCTTGGTGGTGGCTTTTCGAGAAAGTCGGCGATTCAAAGCTGCCGATTATAAACTATTCGGGCGGCACGGAAATCTCCGGCGGAATTTTGATGGGCAATCCGCTATTAGCGCAAAAGCCCTGCTCGTTTCCCGCCGCGTGTCCGGGAATTGACGCGGATATTTTCGACGAAAAAGGCGAATCGGTCGGTGCGAACGAAGTCGGCGAATTGGTGATAAAAAAACCTTGGATCGGAATGGCTCGCGGCTTTTGGAACGAGCCGGAAAGATATTTACAAACTTACTGGAATCGTTTTGAAAACATCTGGGTTCACGGCGATTGGGCGATGCGCGACGCGGACGGGCATTGGTTTATTTTGGGACGCTCGGACGACACTTTGAAGATCGCAGGCAAGCGCGTCGGACCTGCCGAAGTCGAAAGCATTTTGGTCGCGCACGCACTCGTCGCCGAAGCCGCCGTCATCGGCATTCCAGACGAAGCGAAGGGAACGGCAATGGTCGCCTTTTGCGTTCTTGTCCGCAACGCAATTCTCTTAGAGCCGACGGATGCGCCGGAAGGTGCGACGCTCGATAAACTCGAAAAAGATTTGAAAAAGCTCGTCGTTAAAGATATGGGCAAACCGCTCGCGCCATCGCGCATTCATTTCGTCGCAGCTCTGCCGAAAACGCGCAACGCCAAAGTGATGCGCCGCGTGATTCGTTCGGCTTATCT
>JBPCMK010000136.1:0-18853 GCA_051002375.1 Pyrinomonadaceae bacterium
ATGCTTACGCATATGTCGAACAGCACAAAAACGCTTAATTAGTAGAGAGTAGAGAGTGGAGAGTGGAGAAAAACCTTCTTGCCCTCACCCCTTTAATCTCTCCTCTCCACTCTTTTCTTAAACGTCGTGTCGTTGTAACCGGATTCGGATTAGTTACGCCGTGCGGAAACGATGTCGCTTCGACTTGGGCGGCTCTGCTTCGCGGCGAGAGCGGCGTTGACTATATCAAAAAATTCGATACGGAAAAATACTCGGTCAAAATCGCGGCGGAAGTCAAAGATTTTGACCCGTTAAATTTTCTTGAAAAAAAAGAAGCGCGTCGAATGGGCGCGTTCACGCATTTTGCGAT
This sequence comes from Pyrinomonadaceae bacterium, assembly GCA_051002375.1. Classification (GTDB taxonomy): domain Bacteria; phylum Acidobacteriota; class Blastocatellia; order Pyrinomonadales; family Pyrinomonadaceae. Next base: position 350 of record JBPCMK010000136.1, read on the forward strand.
TGCCGCCTCCGACGAAGCAATCAAACACAGCAATTTGGTGATTGACGATTCCAACGCCGAGATGATTGGAACTTATATCAGTTCGGGCATCGGCGATTTTTGGGCAATCGAGCGCGAACACGACAAGTTGCTTTCCGGCGGACCCGACCGCGTTTCGCCGTTTTTCATTCCGCAGTCAATCGTCAATCTCGCGTCGGGCAACGTCTCGATTCGGCACGGGGCGAAAGGTCCGAACACGGCGACGGCGACGGCTTGCGCGGCGGGCGCACACGCCATCGGCGACAGTTTTCGTATAATCGAGCGCGGCGACGCGGACGCGATGATTTGCGGCGGCGCGGAAAGCGCGATTACGCCGATGTCGGTCGCTGGTTTCGCGGCGATGCGGGCTTTGTCAACGCGCAACGACGAGCCGAAAAAAGCCTCGCGTCCGTTTGATTTGGAACGCGACGGATTTGTTTGTGGCGAAGGCGCGGGGATTTTAATTTTAGAAGGACTCGATTTTGCTCAAGCCCGCGGCGCGAAAATCTACGCCGAGATTGTCGGCTACGGAATGAGCGGCGACGCTTTTCATATCACCGCGCCGGACGAAACCGGCTCAGGTCCAAAGCGCGTGATGCTGAAAGCGATTAAAGACGCGGGAATTACGCCCGAACATATCGGATACATCAACGCGCACGGAACTTCAACGCCGTATAATGATAAATTTGAAACGCTGGCGATAAAACTAGCCTTCGGCGAACACGCCTACAAACTCGCCGTCAGTTCGACGAAATCAATGACCGGACACGCGCTCGGCGCGGCAGGCGGAATCGAAGCGGTTTTTTCCGTTCTCGCTCTGCACGAAAATGTTTTGCCGCCGACCATCAACTACGAATTTCCTGACCCAGATTGCGATTTGGATTACGTTCCGAATGAACCCAGACACGCTGAAGTCGAATATGTTTTGTCGAACAGTTTTGGCTTTGGCGGGACGAATGCGTGTTTGATTTTCAAGCGTTATAATGAGTAAAGGATTATGAATACTCAAACTACAACCGACGTTCAAACTTCAAACTCTCCGACGGTTTATCCAGAGACAATCGTCGAGGAAGAAGTTTATTATCCCGTAGAAATCGAGGGCGAAATGGGCGAAACTGCATTTCATTATTTGCTAAATTCTGAACTTTTTCATTTGCTTCGAGCTTTTTTTATGTCTCGAAGTGATATGACGGTTGCCGCTAATTTGATGGTCTATTTTCAGGAAAGAAATCCGAAAAAGTGGCTTGCGCCGGATGTGCTGGTTTGTTTCGGAGTCGAGAATAGACTGCGGCGCACTTTCAAAACTTGGGAAGAAGGCGTGTTTCCGCAAGTGGTTTTCGAGATTGCTTCGGACAGCACGTTTGAAAACGATCTCGGCGGAAAACGGCTCGATTACGCGCGGCTCGGAGTCGAAGAATATTATCTGCTCGACCCGGAGCGCATTTATCTGCCGTCGCCGCTGATGGCTTTTCGCCGCGACGACGGGCGTTTGTTATCGGCGAACGTCGAAAATAAACGGGTGCTTTCGCCGCTTTTGAATCTGGAAATCGTTGATACCGGAAAATCATTTCGTTTATTCGACCCGACCGCCCAGAAATTTTTGCAAGCGGTTTTGACCGGCGAAGAATAATTTTATGAAAACCGTTCAATACACATTTTGGCAAGATGGAGAATTTTTCATCGGTTTTCTGAATGACTATCCAGATTACGAAACGCAGGGTTATTCAAAAGACGAACTGCTTGAAAATTTGAAGGATTTATCGAAGGACATTACATCGAAGGAAATTCCTTATATCAAAAGAAAAAAGAAAAATGAAAATCATCGTTTTAATGAAGCAGGTTGCCAATAAAGACGCGGTTTTGCGGATTGGTAAGGACGAAAAATGGATTGATGAATCGGACATCTCGCAGCAGACAAACGAGTCTGACGGTTACGCTTTGGAAGAAGCATTGCGGCTTAAAGAAGCGAAAGGCGAAGGCGAAGTTGTCGTCTGCACGCTCGGCGCACAATCGGCAAAAACGGTTTTGAAGGACGCGCTGGCTCGCGGCGCAGACCGCGCGATTCACATAATCGTTGACGAGCCGAATAAACTTTCGCCGTTTCAAATTGCCAAGACAATCGCCGACGCGATTCGAGATGAAAACGCCGATTTGGTTTTCACGGGCTTGCAGTCCGACGACGCGAGCTACGGACAAACCGGAGTGATTTTAGCCGAGCTTTTGGGAATTCCGCACGCGACCATCGTTATCGAAGTTGACCACTCGAATCTCGACGGAAATCTGCGGCTCAAGCGCGAACTCGAAAGCGGCTGGTATCAATGGTTCACATATAAATTGCCCGCGCTTTTGACGATTCAATCGGGCATTTCGCAGATTCGCTACGCCTCGCTCAAAGGAATTATGGCGGCGAAGAAAAAAGAAATTCGAGAGGTTACGCCCGACATCAAACCGTTTGCTTCGGCGCAGAAAATCGAAAAAATTTATCTGCCGCTCAAAACCAAGCAAACGCAGATGCTCGGCGACGGCGACACAAAACGCGGCGCGGCGGAATTAGTCGAGAAACTGAAAACTGAAGTTAGAGTTTTATAATAAACAGCAAATCGCGCAACTTTTTTTATTGATTATTTACAATTTACAAAATTATGAGCATTTTAGTTTTCATCGAACACAAGAATTGCGAATTAAATAAAATTTCGCTCGAAGCGATTGCCGCTGTGCAAAGCATCGGCAAGGATTTAAATTTAAAAGTTACGGCTATATTGCCGTGCGATAAAGATTGCGCGTTGGCGCAGGAAATTTCGCAATACGACGTTGAAAAAGTCATCGTCGCCAAAAATGAAAAGTTAAATATCTACACGCCCGACGGTTACGCCGACGCATTCGAGCAAATTATCAAGCAGACAAATCCGCAATATGTCGTGATGGCGCACACTTATCAAGTGCGCGATTTCACGCCGAAAGTCGCGGCGCGTTTCGGTAAGGAAGTCGTTGGCGATTGTATTCGTTATCGAAACGACGGTGGAAAATTGATTTTTACGCGGCGAATTTTCTTGGGAAAATTAGATGCTGACGTAGAAATCAATGGTGACGCGCCGTATTTTGTAACCTTCCAATCGGGCGCGTTTCGCGGCGAAAATGCTGAACGCGGCGGAAACGCGCAAATCGAAACGATTGATGTCGAGGTCGGCGAAATCAGAATGTCGCCGGAAGAACCGTTTCAAGAAGCGAAAGCGTCGGTTGATTTGACAAAATCAAACATTATCGTCGCCGTCGGTCGCGGAATAAAATCGAAGGAAAACATCGCTGTCGCGCAAGCGTTGGCGGACGCGCTCGGCGCAGACCTCGCCGCGTCGCGTCCGATTTGCGATGCCGAATGGCTGCCGATTGACCGTCAAATCGGATCAAGCGGTCAAACCGTCGCGCCGAAGGTTTATATCGCGCTCGGAATTTCCGGCGCGATTCAGCACATCGTCGGAATGAAAAACGCGGCGACGATTATCGCCATCAACAAAGATAAGGAAGCCCCGATTTTCGACATCGCCGATTACGGCATTGTCGGCGATTTGTTTGAAGCCGTGCCTGCTTTAGTCGAGGAAATCAAGAAGGCGAAAGGTTAAAATTTCATCGGTAAAAATTAAAAAGCGCGTCGAAAAGAAAATTCGACGCTCTTTTTTGTTACTGCGATAAAAATTTTAAGAAGCCTAAATACTATCGCCTTTGTCCTTTGAACTTTCGTCGAGTTCGTAACGGTCGCGGTCGCGCTTTTCCATTTTTTCAAGTAGATCGAGCGGCTCGTTATCTTGAAAATCAACGCCGTAAGCGTGCGCGTTTTCTTCGACATTGGATTGGTCGGGGGTCGGATTATGACCGGCGAACGCTTCTGCGCCGGTCGTATTTACATCTTCCCATTGCGCGTCAATGTCGCCGCCCGAATCGGCGGGCGAAGACGAATTATGCTCGCGCAGACGTTCGAGCAATTCGCCCGGAGCTTGCGGCGCGTGGGCGATTTCTTCGTCCATAAAATCTTTGATTGATTGGTCGGGCGGTGTTTCCTGCTCGTAAAATTCCAAATTTTTGCCTGAAATCATTTCTTCGTCCTCTTTATTTTCCATAAAATTAAAATAACACATTGAACGCGCTGACGGAAAAGGACATTCGCTTAAATAAACACGATTGACTGCGCCGAAGGAATCTCGAAGCGTTTGCGGCAGCGCACGTTTTTGCACATCAGTTGATCGTCAACACGCACCATATAATCGCGCGATTTTTCTAATTGCCGACGCTCTTGCTCGTTTAAGCTGCGCGGCGAATTTCTCTTTTTCGTGCGCTTGAGCCAGCGCACGTCGTAATCGTTTCGCTCGCGGCAAAAAGGACATGCGAAATTCGCTTTTTTGATTTCCTGCTTTTCGTCGAAAATATCTCTTTCCTGCATTTGAAAATTTTACCACAGTTTTTAAAAGTAAAAAGTAAAAAGGCAAAAGTAAAAAGTTAGAAATATATGCGTTATTTTTTACCGTTGCCTTTTTACTTTTTACCTTTCACTTTACCAAACTTTTCAGATATTGAAAGCTGAAAATTCCCGTGTCGTGTCCGTCGGAAAAATGGAAATTGAGCGCGTAGCGTCCGACGATTGAGATTGACGAAAAAGACAATTCAGCCGGGACGCTTTCGCTTTTCAGAATCTTTTCGCCCGTCCATTCATTGACACAGCCGGCGCACGGACACGCGCGTCGAAGGTCGGCGGCGCGATATTTCGTTTCGGTTTCGTCAGACCATCCGATAGAAATTTCCGAATCGCTTTCTTCGATAATTTGGAGAGGCTCGACCATCGTTAATGGAAAATTTCGCAATTATCGCGTGTTTATAATTTTGAATCAATGTCTTGCGCCGTAATGTCGTAATGCGAAGCGTGATAGACGACTTTGCCGTTTTTCAAAACGAATGCCTGTGGCGATTCGTGGCGAACGCCGGTTCGCGCGGCGATTTGGTCGGAGACGTTTTTGGCTCGCTGCACGACGATCAAATTTACGTCCGCGTCGGCGTTCGATATTTCTTGATAAACGCCCGCGCTAATCGGGCAAGTTACGCTGTGTTTGAAAAGCACGATTGGCTGCTCGTTGGATTTTTCAAATAATTGGTCGAGTTCTTCGACGTTTTGAATTTCGTTAAATCTGGCTTTCATAGATTTTGATTATAACTGCCCGCGCCTTGAAAAGCATTCGGCGGCGGCGGATTGTAATTCGGCGCAGAGGCGGCGGGGAAAACTTTGCGATACGCGACGAGTGCGCCCGCAAACATTACGGGAAGCGTAAAATAAACTCCGACAAAACACACGAGATAACCGACGAATCCGAGAACGAATTCGAGCGCGATAAATCCGACCACGCCGCCCAAATTGCGCCAGACGGCTTTCGCGCTCAACTTAAACGCCTCCATTCCCGAAAGACCGCGCTCGACGATTAACGGATAAGCGAAAAACAAAAATGCGTGAATGCTTGCCAGCACGAGCCATAAAACGAGCATCTCGACCGTAAAAAATCCGAAGTAGGCAAGCATCGCATCGGGATTCGGATTTTTCGATTTCATCATTGAAATCTGCATCATTATAATCGGAATATACGAAATAAAACCGAGTATCACGGCGGGAATTATTAAAACGAGCGTGGCGATAAGACCCGGCAGAAAAAAATTGAAGCCTTTGAAAAGTCCTTCAAAACTAACGGGCTTGCCGTCCATTTTTTGAAACAGGCAAAAATAAATTCCGCAAAACATCGCGCCGAGAAGAATGCCGAACGGAACAACGCCGGCGATTAACATTCCGACTAATGTAATCCCGAAAAACAGCCAATACTGCTCTTTTATCAATTCCCAGCCTTCGCGCATACATTCGACGGGACGAATCACGCCGGTTTTAAATTCTATTTCTGACATAATTTTTTAGATGAGAAATGATTTTTTTATGTGAGAAATGAGAGATGAGAAATGAGAAATTGCGATTTAAAGTTTCGCTTCTCAATTTTTATTTCTCATCTCTCATTTCTCATTTCTCATTTCCTAATCTCATTTCTCAAGTAAATTTTCTCGATATAATCCTTCACCATTCTATCGCTTGAAAAGCGCGGTGTCAGCGTCGCCAGCGAATTTTTCATTCGCCGAATCCAATCGGCGGGCAAACCGTTTTCGTCTTTCGCATAAAATGTCGGAACGATTTCGTTTTCCAAAGTCGCGTAAAGCGATTCGGCATCGCGGGCGTTAATTGTTTCTTCGTCGTCTTCCTCGACGTTTTCCGAGCCGATTGGAAAACCATTTTCGCCGTCGTAGCCTTCAATCCACCAACCGTCTAAAATCGAAAAATTCAGTCCGCCGTTCATCGCGGCTTTTTGCCCGCTCGTGCCGCTCGCCTCCATCGGACGAATTGGGACGTTCAGCCAAACGTCCACGCCCTGCACGAGATAACGCGCTACTTCCTGATCGTAGTCTTCGATAAAAACGGCGCGTCGCTGCCATTCTGGATACTCGTCTAAAGTCATTAGATTTTGCAAAAGAGCTTTGGCTTTTTTGTCTTGCGGGTGCGCTTTTCCGGCGAAAACGAACTGCACCGGACGCTCTGCGTCGCCGACTAATTTTAGAAGCCGCTCGATGTCCGATAAAATCAAATTCCAGCGTTTATAAGTCGCCACGCGCCGCGCAAATCCGACGGTCAAAGCGTCAGCCGAAAAAAGTTTGCTCGTGTCTTCGTGTTCGTTAATCGTGTCGTGCAGACCGGTTTTTTTCGAGAAGGTTTTTTGCCGGATAAAAGCAATCAATAATTGCTTTAAAAGCCTGTGAGACCGCCAAACTTCCGCGTCCGGGATTTTGTCAATCGCCTCGCGCCACGCCGTTTCGTCTTTTAAGGTTTCCGACCAATTCGCGCCGATGTGTTTTTCATAAACGGATTGAAAAACGGGCGCGACCCAAGTCAGAGCGTGAACGCCATTGGTGATATGCGTTATCGGAACTTCGCCGTCAGAGGTTTTATCGGGAAACATTTTCAGCCACAACTTTCGGGAAACCGCGCCGTGTTTTTCGCTGACTCCGTTTGCCGAGCGCGACATCCGCAAAGCGAGCGGTGTCATTCCAAACCATTCTTCCGCGTCGTTCGGATCGGTTTTGCCGAGCGCGAAAAATTCTTCTTTGGAGATTTTCAGAGAGTTGATAAAACCGGCATCGAAACAAGCCTCGATTTGCGTCGGCGGAAAAGTATCGTTGCCCGCCGCAACCGGCGTGTGCGTGGTAAAAACGCAATTTTCGCGGACGTTTGAAATCGCTTCGGCAAAAGATTTTTCAGGATTTTTCTGCAAAAATTCACGCGCCAGTTCCAAAGTTAAAAACGCCGAATGTCCTTCGTTTAAGTGATAAACCGACGGCTCGATTTCGAGTTGCCGCAAAAGCCGAACGCCGCCGATCCCCAAGATTTTTTCCTGCACGATGCGCGTTTCCGTGTCGCCGCCGTAAAGATGTCCGGTAATCAAACGGTCAACTTCCGAATTTTCTTCGACGTTTGTGTCGAGCAGATAAAGCGAGATTCTGCCGATTTGCGTGAGCCACGCGCGGGCGAAAACTTCGCGCCCGCGAATGTGAATTTTGATTGTGATTTTTTCGCCGCTCGCGTCTAAAACGGGAAAAAGCGCAAGCTCGTTTTCAAACGAGTCAACGTAGGTTTCAGCCTGCCAGCCGTCGTGCGCGATTTTTTGACGAAAGTAACCGTAGCGATACAGCAAACCGACGGCGACGAGCGGAACATTTTCGTCGCTCGCCGATTTCAAATGGTCGCCTGCCAGAATTCCGAGACCGCCCGAATAAATCGGCAAGGAATTATGCACGCCGTATTCGGCGCAAAAATAGGCGACGGGATTTTTTATCGAAATGTTTTCAAAGATGTTCGGTTTTTGCGAAAGATACGTTTCAAATTCCGTTTCAAAGCGTCTCAATTTTTCGACGTAATTTGCATCGGCGGCTAATTGCCACAGCCGCAATCCTGAAATTCGTTTGAGCAGCAGACGCGGACTTTGCTCGCACTCTTCCCAGAGACGCGCGTCGAGTTCGCGGAAAAGTTTTATTGCTTCCGGCTTCCAAGACCAAAAAAAATTCCACGAAAGCGTATCTAAAAATTCAAGACTTTACGGTAACTCTCGTTTGTTATAAAAATCGTTTCTGTAATTTTGTTCAACGCTTATGCCGGCGGCTGATTGCATATTTATAAAAGTTTCCTTCGAAATTTCCCTCATAATTTGTCGGATTTCCCGGTTGAGATAAAAAAGGAAAATGATTAAAAAACTATAAACTATCGGGTTACGGCAGGCAACCATCAAAGAAGACTCAAAGGCGGCAAATTAAAAACGCTGGTGTCTGATAAATTCGAGTTTTCACATTTTCACTTTTAACCTTTTTCACTCTAAGGGTTCGATATTTATCTCGTCAAACATCGCTTGACGGCGTAGAGTTTCGGCGAGCATTTCGGCTTTTCTCCGGTTGAGAATTTGCGGCGATGTGCGGCACGAAATTTCAAACACTTCGTCGTCAATCATTTCGATTTCCAAATCGCCGAGCGGAATTCCGCTGACGGCTTGGATGTCTTCAAAATTTTGAATCCGAAAACGTCCCGTCTGCTCGACAAATTCTTCGATAAACGGGTCGCACAGAGCGTGTTTGGCTTCCTCGACGGTGAAATAATTTCCCTCGACTATCAAACAAAATTCGGTGGCTTTTTCCATGGTGATTTACAGAAACCGAAAATCAATTTCTCGAAAAATTTACCACTTTTACGATTAAAATTTCAACAACTATTTTGCTTCTCGACGCTTTATTCAATATCATTTTTATAAATCTTAGAAAGGAAAAAATAATATCAAATGATAATACCCGTTAAATGGAGCGACGAAGGCGTGTTGATGCTCGACCAAAGACTTTTGCCGACCGAAGAAAAATGGCTGACGCTGAAAAGTTTTAACGAAGTGGCGGACGGCATCCGCGATATGGTCGTGCGCGGTGCGCCGGCAATCGGCGTTTCCGCCGCTTACGGCATTGCGCTCGGCGTGAAGAATTTCGTCGGCACGAACATCGCCGATTTAGACGACGAATTTGAATATATCGCCGCAATGATTGGCAAAACGCGCCCGACCGCCGTTAATCTTTTCTGGGCGATTGACCGAATGCGAAAAACTTTTCAAAAGGCGAAAGACGACGGCAAATCAGTTTCGGAAATCAAGCAGATTTTGATAAACGATGCGAAACTGATTCACGAGGAAGACATCGAATCGCAGCGTTTGATTGCCGAACACGGCGGCAAACTTCTCGACGATAATTCGACCGTTTTAACGCACTGCAACGCTGGCGCATTAGCGACCGGCGGCGTTTGGGGAACGGCACTCGGCGTAATTCGCGGCGCGATCAATCAGGGCAAAGCAATCGCCGTCATTGCCGACGAAACTCGTCCGTATCTGCAAGGCGCGAGATTAACCGCGTGGGAACTTTTGCAGGACAATATTCCCGTAACTTTGATTACCGATAATATGTCCGGTCATCTGATGAAAAAAGGCAGAGTGCAGGCGGTCGTCGTCGGCTCTGACCGCATCGCGGCGAACGGCGATGTCGCCAACAAAATCGGAACTTATATGGTCGCGGTTCTGGCAAAACAGCATAACATTCCGTTCTACGTCGCCGCGCCGCTTTCGACCGTTGATTTGAATTGTCCGACGGGCGAAGAAATTCCGATTGAAGAAAGAAACATCAGAGAAGTTACGCACCTCAAAGATATTCAACTCGCGCCCGAAGGAATCGAAGTTAATAATTACGCCTTCGACGTTACGCCGAACGAATTCGTTACCGCGATTATCACGGAAAAAGGCGTGGCGCGCGCGCCTTACACGGAAAGTTTGTCGAAGATGTTTGAAGAATAATTCGTTAAAAATTGAATATAGCCGGATTGTGTTGACATTTTGTTTGAAGCTGTTGAAAATTTATTTGTAAGAAATCCGAACGGCAAAACTATTCGTTGTTCGCTGTTAGTTTTTCACTGGTTTTCAAGCAAATTCTTTGTTTTTCCGATGAACAGCGAAAAGCTAACAGCGAATAACGAACAGTTTCGCCCGTCAATTATCAGCAAATAATGTCGAAAATAATTTTAATCTTTTTAGGTTTGATTTTCTGGACTTGCGGACACGGCGCGTCGCCGACCTCTCCGACAAAATCTTCCGTCCAGACAAACTCCGATAATTTGAAGCCCGCGCCGACTCCAACCACAGTTTCCAGCGTTTCCGAATGCACGCGCCAACGCGCCGTCGGCTTGCCGAACGGCGTTAATATTCCGCAGGAATTATGTTTCGACGATACGAAGCCGGTTGACGCAAAGGAGAAAAGCAATGCCAAAGTGGGCAACAGTCCGCAGAGCGCGGAGATTCAAGATACTGATTTAGCGTTTGAAAAACTCCCGCCGGAAGTGCGGCGCATCGTGCGTTTGACCGCGCCCGAAATGGATGTCAACGCCGTCGTTTTTGATTTGACAATTATTCCGACACCTGACGAACGCTCGAACAATCGTTTGGTGAAAAGCTACAGTTATCATTCTTCAAGCAAAAACAATCTGACCGGAAAAGATGTGAACAGCCATAATTGGCTGTTTGAACGGCAGAATAATTTATTAAAACTCGTCTCCGCCGAGATTGATATGACAAGGTGAAAACGAGTTGTTTTTATCTTGGCAAAGCGGTTTGGCTTAATATCCAAGCCGTTTTTTATTGTGGTAGAATGAATGAAAATATGAGAAAACCTGTGATTGCGGGAAATTGGAAAATGTATAAACTGCTCGGCGAAGCGGTGGAGACGGCGTTGGCGTTGAAACCTTTGGTGGCGAACGCAAACGATTGCGAAGTGGTTATCGCGCCCGTTTTTGTTCATTTGAACACCGTCGCCGACAGATTGGAAGGCTCGAATGTTAAGGTTGCAGCGCAGGATTGCGCGGCGGAATCGAAGTTCGGGGCGCAGACGGGCGAAGTCAGCGCGGAGATGCTGAAGAATGTCGGCTGTTCGCTGGTGATTGTCGGACATTCGGAGCGTCGGCAGTTTTACGGCGACACCGACGAATCGGTAAATCTGAAAACAAAAGCCGCTTTAGCAGCAGGCTTGAAAGCGATTGTCTGCGTCGGCGAAATGCTCGTCGAAAGGGAGTCGGGAAATGCAGAAAACGTCGTCAAAAAGCAGATTGGCGGCGCATTGGACAATTTGACAGTTGCGGATATGGAACGTATTATTATCGCTTACGAGCCTGTCTGGGCAATCGGCACCGGAAAAGTTGCCACGCCTGAACAGGCTCAAGAAATGCACGGCTTTATTCGCGGAATTGTCAATGAAACACAGGGCAAAGAAGTTGCCGAAGCCGTCAGAATCCTTTACGGCGGCTCGGTCAAACCCGACAACATCGCCGGTTTGATGAAGCAGACGGACATTGACGGCGCGTTGGTCGGCGGAGCGAGTTTGGACGCTGAATCATTCGCGCAAATAGTTAATTATAAATAGTCAGGAAGTATTTTAATTGTGGTTTATTTTTTATATACGTTATTTTTTCTTTCTTGCGTCGTGTTAGTCGCCTCGGTGCTTTTGCAGCCGGGCAAAACCGATGCGGGTGCGCTTTTTACCAGCAATATTTCCAGCACGGCGTTTCAACCGCGCGGGGCGACAACGATTTTATCGAAAATCACGATTATCGCGGCAACGATTTTTATGTTGTCGGCTCTGTTTCTGGCGATGCCCGCGCTGACCGGAAACATTTCCGTGTTGCAGACGACTTCTGAAAATCCGGCGGAAGTAACGCCTGTAATTGATGCCAATGCCAACACAGCCGTTGATGCCAACGCGAATACGGCGGTAGACGCGAATGCCAATCAAGCGAATGCAAATTTGCCGGCGAATGCGGCAGTCGTTACAAATACGAATCCGGCGGGCAATATGACCGTCAACACGGCGAATACAAATGCGGCGGCGAATAACACGGCTAATGCAAATACGCCGAAAATTGACGAGCCGAAGCCGCCGCAAAAAGAGTCGCCGAAAAAATAACAGAAATTTCAATTAAACGGTATTTGAATTTTGCGGGGACGTGGCGGAATTGGTATACGCGCAGCGTTGAGGTCGCTGTGGGGCAACCCATGAGAGTTCGACTCTCTCCGTCCCCACCATAAATTAAAAGCGAGTCTGATTTTTCCGGCTCGCTTTTTTATTAGAATAATTTGAATTGAACCGTCAGATATTTCTTCGGGTTTTGGCGAAAATCGTAAATCAATTTCGTGCCTTCCGATGAAAGTTGATTGAAATTGGCGGCGGTTTGATTGACGTTGTTGTAGAGAGTTTCGTCGGTCAGAATTTTGCCGAGCGTTCCTTTGCCGCTTCGCGCGTCGCCGAGAATTAAATCGAATTTCTCGGTCGTCGAATTCAAACGCGCAATCGCCGCCCGCGCGTCGTCGTAAAATTGTTCGTCTTTCAAAAGTTTGCCCGCCGTGCCTTTTCCTTCCTTTAAATCGCTGCTGATGGATTTGAAATCGTCGGCGATGCCGTTAATTTTTCCAGCCGAAACGCGCAAATCGGCAATCGCGTCGCGTGCGTCGTTGTAAAGTTTTTCGTCGTTGAGAAGTTTTCCGGCAGTTCCTTTTCCGGCGCGTAAATCTTTCGAGATAGCTTCGAGTTGTTGGACGCTTCTGTTCAAATTGTTATAAAGTTCCGGGTCGTTCAATAATTTGCCCGCGCTGCCTTCGCCGTGATTGATGCGGTCAATCGTGTTCTGCAATTTCGCTAAAGTCAGCTTTGTTTCGCCGACGGTCGCGTCGAGATTGTTATACAAAGATTCGTCGTTGACGATGCGCCCTAGAGTTCCTTCGCCGCGATTGGCTTTGGTGAGAATTTCGTTCGCCGGAATTGCGAGTTTGTTAATTTGCTGGAGAAGTTCGTTGCCGGTTTGCGTCAGTTGATTGATGGACATCGCCGAAGTCGAATCGAGAACGTGATTTTCCGAAACCGCCGCGCCGGAAGAAGTTCCGGGCGTGATGTTTATCATTTTATCGTTTGCCAGAAGCGACACGGCGACAAGCTGCGCGGTCGAATCGGTGCGAATGCGGTCGGTAATCGGTCTGCCGTCGAGCGTCTGTTCGACGAGCATCACGGCTTCGACCTTCGCGTCTTCAGGGCTGTCGGGCGGCTGCAGAATTACCTTTTCGACCTTGCCGATATGCACGCCCGCAAGCTGCACTTCCGCGCCTTCGCGCAAACCGTCGGCAGAGGCGAAACGCGCCTTCAAATGAAGTTTTTTCTTGAACGGATTCAAATCACCCGTCGCGTTCAAAATCAAAAATCCCAAGACGGCGAGACCGAACAACACGAAAATCCCGACGCGCAGTTGGCTGAATCCTAAATTTCTCTGGGTTGACGGCATAGTTTTGAATGCGGAATGGTCGGATAATTATCATTAACTCCGCAGTCCGCGCTCCACAATCGGTTCATTTTCCGCGAATAAAACGTAAAATATACGGATTGTCCGAAGCGTAAAATTCTTCGTCCTTTCCCGTGAAAATTATTTTGCCTTCGCGGAGCATCATAATTTCCGTATTTATCAAACAAAGTTTTTCGCCTTCGGTTTCAAAAACGACGTTGCCGTCTTCGTCCACGATGGCATATTCCGACGCGAGATATTCGACGTTTTTCAATTCGTGCGTAACGAAGATTGAAGAAACGTCTTCCAGATCGCGCAGCTTGATGGCGAGTTCGCAAATCGTTCGCGCCGTCGGCGGGTCGAGTCCGGCGGTCGGCTCGTCAAACATCAAAATCTGCGGGTCGCCGACTAGTGCGCGGGCGATGCCGACGCGCCGCCGCATTCCGCCCGAAAGCTCCGCCGGCATTTTGTCAATCGCATCTTCGAGGTCAACGAACTTGAGCATTCGTCGAACTTCGCGCTCGACTTCTTCCTCGCCGACTCCTTGCTCGTTTAGACGATACGCTACATTATCATAAACCGAAAGCGAATCAAACAATGCGCCTTCCTGAAAAACCATTCCGATTTTTTTGCGAACCGTCATCATTTCGACTTCGTTGTATTCGGTGATGTCTTCGCCGTCAATAAAGATTTGACCGGAATCCGGTTTCAGCAAACCTAGAATAAGGCGAATCGTCGTTGATTTGCCGCCGCCGCTTCTGCCTAAAATAACTTTCGTTTCGCCGCGCCGAACGGTAAAACTTACGCCGTCTAAAATCTTTTTATCGTCAAACGAAAGATGCACGTCGCGGAATTCAATCGCCGGAACGATGCGCTCCGGCTCGTCCATCGCCACTTCCAAATCTACGGGCGCGAGTTCTTCTTCGACTACTTCACTATTTGTAATTGTTTCTTTAGTTTGCGAAGAGAGCATAAATTTTTTGATTATTATACGCGCTAAAACGGTTTTATGTCGAGAATTGATTGCAGGGCGCGGGAAAGGAAAAAATCGAAAATGATAACCGTAATCGAAGAGACGACCACCGCGTTCGTCGTCGAACGTCCGACTCCGACCGTTCCGCCCGTCGTGTTTAAACCTTTGAAACAGGAAATACTGCCGATTATCAAACCGAAAAACAGAGGTTTGATTGCGCCGCCCAAAATGTCTTCGCTAGTAATGCCGTTGCGAACGGAGTTAATAAAAAGATTGTAATCCAAACCGAACAGATTTTTAGCGACAATGCCGCCGCCGAGCAATCCGAAAACGTCAGCCGCGACCGTCAAAAGCGGCAGCATTAAAATCAGAGCGACGATGCGCGGGGCGACGAGTTTGCGGTTCGGGTCTGTTCCCAAAGCCCGCATCGCGTCAATTTGCTGCGAGACGACCATCGAACCGAGTTCGGCGGAGATTGCCGAACCGATGCGCCCCGAAACCATCAAAGCCGAAAGAACCGGACCGAGTTCGCGGATTAAGGAAGTCGCCACGGCGCGTCCGGCTTCCGCCTGCGCCCCGTAATAAACGAGCGTCGGATAAGTTTGCAAAATCAAAACGCCGCCCGTAAAAAATCCGGTCAGAAGAACAATCGGCAGCGACCCAACGCCGATTAAATCCATCTGTTGAATCGTTTCTCTGAAATAATGCGGGCTTTTTAAAAGCCCTAAAAACGCCGAGATAATCAGATTGGTTACATCTTGCAGTTCGAGCAAAAATTTTTTGAGCAGATTCATTTTTCGCGTGTCGCTTTTATAATTCTAAAAGGTTACAACGAAAATTCTAAAAGTTAAAAGGCAAAAGTAAAGTAAAAATGCGGCTCATCAAAAGCGTTGCCGATTTCACGAAAAATTAGCGCAAAAAAACCGACCTTTGGCAAAGTCGGCGGAAGGCTAAAGAACAAAATTATTCAGCACGAATAAATTAGTTTTTCGGCGGAAATTTACGCTGCATTTTATTCAAACGACGATTCCGATTATTTAAAGGGCTTTGATTATTCAACGGGCGATTCTGATTATTCAACGGACGATTCGGATTGTCTAACTCGCGGTTACGCAGTTTGTTTTGACGATTGCCCGGATTTTCCTGCGCCGCTCTTTGGCGAATTTCGCGGAAACGGACGAGTTGTTCCGGCGTGAGAACTTTTCGCACGGCAAACTCGGTCGTCGAGTTGAGTTTAACAAATTCGTATTGCGCCGTTTGAAATTCCTTCAGACGGTTTTGCACGTCGGCTTCGCTCGAACCGTCCGCGTAAATAGCTTCATAGAGATTTTGTCTCGCCTCCTGAAGCCTCTGCCGCGCCTCGCGCACCTGCGGCTGTCTTTCACGACGAATACGGCGGACTTGCTGAATTTGGTCGGGCGATAAATTCAGTTGGTCGAGCAAATTAGCCTGCTGATTTTTGTCCGCGTTCTGATTCGGCGCGTCTATCTGCGTCGGCTCGTTTTGCGCCCGCGCCGTCGAAAAAGAAAAGGCGGCGAGCAGGAAAACAAAAATTAAAATCGTAAAGTTGAATTTTTTCATTCTCATTTTCTCGAAATTATTTGTCGTCGAGTTCGGCGAATAAATCGGTCAGCCGCACGGAATTATCTTCTTCCTCTTCGACGGCTGCCAGCGTCGGGGCGTGAGATTTTTTCACCGACGATTTTTCATAATTTTTATTGACGACCGCCATCTCGTTGTCCGGCACGACGACATTTTTATTTCCGTTCGACGCGCCGCCAGAAATTTTAGCGACCGTGTTTTTCGGCGCGATTCGTTTGGCGGAGATAGTTTCAGCCTTCGTGTTTTTCGATGCGACAATCGGAGTTATTGATGCTTTGTCAGAAGCGATTTCCGGTTTGATAATTTCCTTCGCTTCGACGGTTTTTTCGACGGTCGGCGAAGCGACGGCTAATGCGGAATCGTTTTTATCAATTTTCGCAAGCTCGTTTGTTTTATAAAAATCGAGCGCGAACAAAATCAAACCGCCGCACACGATTAAAGCGGCGAAAGCGGCGGCTGCCAAAGCCGGATTGAACGAGAAAATTTTCCGCAGTCCGGCAAGCCGCGAGCGCAAATCGTTTGAAACAACAGTCGTTTTCATTTGCGGTATTGCAATCGGCGGCGTTTCGATATTTGAAAATTCTTCGCGCCATTCCAAAACGGACGAACGAATCGTTCTGAAACCTTTGAGTTCGTCGGCGCAGGAAAAACAATTTTTCAGATGCGACTCGAATTCGGCGGTTTCAAATTGGTTTGCTTCGCCGTAGAGATACGAAATCATCTGTTCGGCAAACCGGCAAGACGAATGGTTGTGATTATTATTGTTCGACATAAAGTACTCCTGAAATTTCTTCAGACAACTTCTACGGGCGTTCTTTCAAGACGCATCCGAAGTTGTTTGAGAGCCGTATAAAGACGGCTTTTGACCGTGCTTAAAGGCAAATCCAAAACATCGGAAATTTCCTGAAACGTCATCTCTTCAAATTCCTTCATCACAATCACCTGCCGCAATTCAACGGGCAGCGAATGAACCGCCTGACGAACGAGATGCAGTCTTTCGTTCTGCTCGGCGGTCTTGGACGGCATTGTGCGCGACGGCGCGACGAAAACTCGTTCGGCGGAGTTTTCTTCATCGTCGAGAAAACTCTCCTGCCGGGTTTTGGCGCGGCGTTTAACCGTCAAACACTGGTTGACGGCGATGCGGTGCAGCCACGACGAGACTTTGGCATCGCCGCGAAAGTTTTTCAAATTTCGGTAGGCGGAAATAAAAGTTTCCTGCGCCGCGTCCTTCGCTTCGTCTTCACGAAGTAACATACCGAAACATAGAGCGAAAATCTTTCGCTCCCAGCGTTTGACTATTTCGCCGAAAGCATCCGGTTTCTCCGTAATTGCCAATTCGACCAACTGTTCATCGGTTAAGTTAAACAACATTCACTCGTGAATTCTTTCGGATAACTGCAGCACGAGAATTTTACCAAACGCGCCTTGGAGAGCAAAATTTTTTAAGCTCGAATCTTAGACGCTTCAGTTTTTGAAAAAGTTTAAGTGATTGCAGGAAAAATTATGTCAATGCAGAGTGGAAATACAGTTTCCGTTGTGGTTTGCGGCGTTGCACATATTAAATTTTTACAAAAAGATCTCTCAAAATAGGGTGCTTTTAAGATTTGCTAAATTGAATAAAAACGATTGATGGAGTGTTGACTATTAACCGAAAGAGAGGGACATTCCTCTGCCGAGCAAACGGTTGTATTCGGTATTGACGACTTTGTAACACTCGCAAACGGCATCTTCCAATCCCTGCCGGTCAATGACCGTGATAGTTCCGCGAACATTTTTTATCAATTTTCGCTTCGCTAATTTCTGGGCAGCCAAAGTTACGCCTTCGCGCCGCACGCCGAGCATATTGGAAATCAGGTCGTGCGTCATCACCAACTTATCCGAGTCGAGGCGGTCGTGGCTCAACAGCAGCCAACGGCAAAGCTGTTGTTCGACCGTGTGCAGACGGTTGCACACGGCGGTCTGTGAAATCTGCGTCATCAACGCTTGAGTAAAGCGCAGCAATAATTTCTGAAACATCGCGCCGAGCGCAAATTCAGCTTTCACATCCTTTGCTTTCATTAGATGAGCTTCGCCCGCGCTCTGAATTATCGCCCGGTTCGGCATTGAATCGCCGCCCAAAAACAGCGCGTGTCCGGTGACACCATCGTTGCCAATGACACCGATCTCGGCGGTCGCGCCGTTTTCCATAACATACAACAAGGATGTAATCGCCGTCGTCGGGAAATAGACGCCATCTAATTTATCGCCTGATTCATAAAGAACCTCACCGAGCTTGAAGGAAACCAGTTCTAATTTGGATTGAATGTTCGCAAACTCATTGTCGGTCAGAGCGGCGAGCAAATGATTTTTCAGCGCATCGTTTGTTTTGGCGGCAGTGGACATTTTCCTTTTTCCTTCTTCTGTGTTTATAAGTTAATCGAGGCAGTTTTTGGCAACGGAAAGAATTCTATAAAAA
>JBPCMK010000137.1:0-3427 GCA_051002375.1 Pyrinomonadaceae bacterium
CCGTTGATCAAGCCAGAACCAAACTAAGCCGTCATTACAAAGCGGTAATGACTAAAAACTAACGTAACAAAGCACTAGCTGACAAGATTTTTAAATATCTATAAAATTATTCTGTCCTTCTACTTACCAATCATTTTTCGCAATTCGTTTAGGTTGAAAATCCGTTATATATGCTGCTTTTGCTTCATATAAAGCAAATGTGTTGTCATCATTTACAAAAGCTAAATCAATTCGAGAATGTTCTACATAAGCTACGCGCTTATCTGCTTTTCTATTTGCACTAACTGCAATTGCTAAAGATACGGTCAATTCACTCTTGGTGTCGAGAACAGACCATGCAAGCGCGTTTTTATCTTCGATATTTAGAAATGCTTCAATGAGTTTATCGTGATTTATTGTCATAGCATTAAATTTTTAGTGAACCATTTCAAACTGCTGGCGCGAATAGACGAGTTCGGCGACGATGGCTTGGAACGAATAAACTTCTTGTTTGTCGGTTAAGGAACGCTCGCGCAAAACATCCCAATCTTCCGGCGGAATTTGTTTGAACGCTTCGACGATTGTCGGGTCGAATTGCGTTCCGGCGTATTTTTCCAATTCTTCGAGCGCGTCTTTATACGGGCGACCTTTGCGATAAACTCTATCGGAAACCATCGCGTCGAAAGCGTCCACGACGGCGAAAATTCTCGCGCCGATGTCAATGTCTTCGCCGCGTATGCCATACGGATAACCGCTTCCGTCCCATTGTTCGTGGTGCTGCGAAACGATTTGTCTCGCGCCTTCGAGAAACGCGATGTTTCGCAAAATTCTCTGCCCGTGTTGCGGGTGAAGTTTCATTTTATTCCATTCCTCTTCGTTGAGCGCGGCGGGTTTTCGTAAAATCGAATCAGGCACGCCGATTTTTCCGATGTCGTGCAAGAGTGCGCCGAGTTCTAAATTTCGCAGTATATCTTTATCCAAGCCGAGTTCGTGTCCGAGCCTTAAACTGAACGTAACGACTCGTTCGGAATGCCCGTGCGTTTCAAAATCGCGCGTCTCAAGTGCTTGGACGAGAGCTTTGAGCGTGATGCGATATGAGTTTTCGACTTCTTCGAGAGCTTTGTCAACTTCGGTCGTGCGCTCGGCGACGAGGTTTTCGAGATGAAATTGATAACGGTCTTTCAGACATTTCAATTCGTGCTGTTCAAATGCCCGTTTGACCGATTTTTCAATCGTTTTTAACTGAAAAGGTTTTAAGATAAAGTCAAATGCTCCGGCGCGAAACGCTCGGACGGCTGTTTCGGCGCAATCTTCTTCGCTGATAAAAATCGTTACCGTATGCGGCGAAATAAACGGTATCTGCGCGACCAATTCTTCACACTTGCGGCTGCCGCATAAAACGACCGCATATTCTTTTTCGTGAATTTTCTGGTGCGCCGATTCAGCCGAATCCGCTTCGTCGCAGACAAATTTCGACGTTAAAAATTCGACGATAAGTTTTCGGCTGACCGGCTTGTCGTCAATGACAAGGATATTTTTTTCTTTCTCGATTAAATCGAACATAGTTTTTCGGATTAGTTGAAAAATTGGAATCGAACGAGGTTGCGGAATTTTCGCGGGACTGTTTTTATTTAAAACAGCAAACTTAATTTAACATGAGTAAATACGGTTTTGCAACAGATTTTTCAGCGCGAATTCGGCGGGCGCACGGTTGACGCGGCGGACAGAAAATTTTATCATTCAAATTCGCGCCTAAGCAGCGAAATCGGCAGACGCGTTAGAGCTAAGACCGGGCGCGATTCGTTACTTTTAGAAAGCGCAGAAATGCGTTAGATTTGATATAGTTTAATTTATGCCAGAGTGGCGGAATGGCAGACGCGGCGGACTCAAAATCCGTTGCCCGCAAGGGCGTGTGGGTTCAAGTCCCTCCTCTGGTATTTAGTTTCATTTATTTTTTCCTGCAAATGCAGCGGTTTAAGAATTTCAGTCGGATATAGAGAAAAAGCCTGCTTTAATCGAGCAGGCTTTTCCTTTTGAAATTAGTTGCCGGGCGGCGAAAAAATCTGCCGCCGCCGCAAGATTATTTCGTGCCGCCTGCAAGTTTTCCGATAAGCGTAAAGAGCGGCAGATACATCGAGATAACAATCGAACCGATGGTTACGCCTAAAAAGCCAATTAACGCCGGTTCGATTAGTGCTAAAAGGTCGGCGATTGCCGAATCAACTTCGTCTTCGTAAAAGTCGGCGATTTTGCCAAGCATCGCGTCGAGCGCGCCGGTCTGTTCGCCGACCCCGATCATTTGTCCGACCATATGCGGGAAAACGTCGGTCGCTTTGAGCGGTTCGACAAAACTTTCGCCTTGTTCGACTCCGGCGCGAACCTTCATAATCGCGTCTTCAATGACGACGTTGCCGGCGGTTTTCGCCGTGATTTCCAGCGATTGGAGAATCGGCACACCGGAGGAGAGAAGCGTTGACAAAATTCTAGCGAAACGAGCGACGGCGATTTTTCGCAAGATACTTCCGAAAATCGGCATCTTCAAAAGCATCGAGTCAATAGCCCATTTGCCTTTCGGTGTTTTGTAATAAAAGCGCGTGCCGACCGCCGTGCCGATAATCGCTATAAGTAAAGTCAATCCGCCCCAACCGGCGAGAAAATTACTGATTCCCATAACGATGCGCGTCGGGAGCGGCAATGCTTCGCCCGGTCCGAGCAAGCCTAAAAAGATTTGCTCGAATTGCGGAATGACGACGACCATAATTACCGCGACCGCCGCGACCGCGACGAAGATAACCGCCGCCGGATAAATCGAAGCCGAGACGATACTGCGCTTTAATTTAACGACTTTTTCAATCAATGTGGCGAGACGCTGCAAAATCAAATCAAGCACACCGCCGATTTCTCCGGCTTCGACCATGTGCGTATAAAGCGAATCGAAAACCTTCGGATGTTTTTCTAGTGAAGCCGCGAGCGTCGCGCCTTCTTCGACGTTTTGCCGAACTTGATGTAGAACTTCTTTGAAAAAGACGTTTTTTTGCTGCTCCGCCAAAATGTCGAGACACGAGACGAGCGGCAAGCCCGCATCAATCATCACGGAAAACTGCCGCGTGAAAATTGCGAGT
Organism: Pyrinomonadaceae bacterium; assembly: GCA_051002375.1. GTDB lineage: Bacteria > Acidobacteriota > Blastocatellia > Pyrinomonadales > Pyrinomonadaceae. The sequence continues at coordinate 3,102 of JBPCMK010000137.1, forward strand.
TCTTTGGCTTTGACTTTTTTCTTCGTGCCGAGTTTCGGCAAACTGAATTCGCGTCCCTTTTCCGAGGCTTGCGTCATCACGATTTGCTCGCGGCGCAGCAGCGAGCGAAGTTCGTCTTGCGTGGCGGCGACTTTTTCGCCCGACACCATTTCATTTAAACGATTGCGACCTTTAAAGGCGTATGTTGGCATAATTTTTTATGTTGCTCCTCTGTATTCAGGATTTGGGGTTTGGGATTGCGGACTTTCAAACGGAAACCCGCCATCCCAAACCCCAAACCCGCAGGTCTCTAACTGGCGGGAGGTGCCCCATTGGGCGAGAATGTG
>JBPCMK010000138.1:0-19284 GCA_051002375.1 Pyrinomonadaceae bacterium
TTTCCCAAACGCTCGGATTGGTTTCCTTGACCATATTTTCGCAAAAATCCACGCCGACGAGATTGTCCTGATAAATGCAGTGGTCGAACATATATTCGGCGGCTTCGCCCAAATTGACGATCCATTCCGCCATCGCGGGCGGCTGAACGCCGAACGCCATATTCTGCGCGTAGCAAGCACAGGTCGCGTGATTGTCGCCGCAAATTCCGCAGATGCGCGAAGTGATAAAATGCGCGTCGCGCGGGTCTTTGCCCTTCATAAAAATCGAATAGCCGCGAAAGATCGAACTCGTCGAATAGCATTCGGCGACTTCTCGATTATTAAAATCAATTTTCGTATAAATTCCCAAACTGCCCACGATGCGGGTAATCGGGTCCCAATTCATATCAACCAGAGTTCGTTTATCGGTTGGTGTTTTAGTTACTGTTGCTGTCGGTGTCATTTCTATTTGCTCCTCCCGTTTGCGTAATGTTTCGGTTTATAACCCGTCGTCAGTTCGGGGCGATTGTGCCGCCATTTCGGTTCTTTGTTAACCGTCGAATTGGTTATGGCGCGCAGTTTGCGGATTACTGTGCCGTAAATTCCGACTGCCGCCGATGAAACAGTCGCGCCGGGCGGTTCGTCCATAAACGGCATAAATTTATCGGGAAATCCGGGCATCGTGCAGCCGATACAAATTCCGCCGACGTTCGGACAGCCGCCGATGCCAGCCATCCAGCCGCGTTTCGGCACGTTGCAGTTGACGACCGGACCCCAGCAGCCGAGCTTGACGATACATTTCGGCGAACCGTATTCGGTTGCGAAATCGCCCTGCTCGTAATAACCCGCGCGGTCGCAGCCTTCGTGAACGGTTTTGCCGAACAGCCAGGTCGGGCGCAGTTCCTTATCGAGCGGAATAACGGGCGCGAGTCCCGCCGCCTGATACAGCAGGTAAAGAACGGTTTCCATAAAGTTATCCGGCTGAACCGGACAACCCGGAACATTGATAATCGGCAATCCGCCGCCGGATTTCCAGTCCCAACCTAAATAATCCGCCAAGCCCATACAGCCTGTCGGATTACCTTCCATCGCGTGAATTCCGCCGTAAGTCGCGCACGTTCCGATTGCCACGGTCGCTAAAGATTTCGGTGCGAGCCGATCAATCCATTCGTTCGTCTTAATCGGCTGTCCCGTCATCGGGTCAGAGCCGACCGCCGCCCAATATCCTTCGCCGCTGAGTTTTTCGTTTGGGATTGAGCCTTCGACAACCAAAATGAACGGGTCGAGCAGACCTTGTTCGGCTTGGTAATAATATTTTAGGAATTCGTCGCCGACTTCATACGCTAAAACCGGATTGTGCAAGTGAACTTTGGGAAGTCCGGGAATTGCACCTAAAATTACGTCTTCGATACTCGGCTGAGTCGCGGCGGTTACGGAAACCGAATCGCCGTCGCATCCCAAACCCGCAGTAATCCAGACGATATGCACATCGCTGACAGCCGGAGCTTTTTGCGTTTTCCGACCGTATGGAACTTGTTCTGCCATTTTTCAATTCTCCTTGCCGTCATTTACCCTTGATTAAATTGACCAAATCGGATCGGCGAATAATTTTACGAAAAACAACTGACGGTTTCTTGTTTTTCGATAAAAATTACATTTGATATCGCCAACGAATTTCGTCTGCAAGTCGTCAGCAAACATCACGCTTAAGCATCTGAAGATACATCAATATCGGAACACTTTTTCAAATGCGCCCTGTTTTGAATCACAAATTTGTCATACTTTACAGTCTATTCCTGTATTTTTATAATGTCAAAGTTTTTACCGCTTATTCCTTAATTTTAACGCGGTAAATAATTTAAGAACCAAATTTAGCAAGTGGTCAGGCGTTGTGTTTGTATGCTCGCTAACCGAACAAAAGAATTTTCGGGCTGATATAATTTTCTCCGCGTTTATTTTCCGGATATTTACTTCTTTGACGAAAAATCATAAATTAGACGGCAAGTGAAAAATCACAAATACGATGCGGTTGTAATCGGTTCAGGACCGAACGGGCTGGCGGCGGCAATTTGTCTGGCGCAGGCGAATCTTTCCGTTTTAATTGTCGAAGCGCACGCAAGCGTGGGCGGCGGAGCGCGTTCGGCGGAATTGACTCTGCCCGCGTTCGTTCACGACGTTTGCTCGACAATTCATCCTTTGGCAATCGCTTCGCCTTTTTTTCAAACGCTGCCGCTCGGCAAGTTCGGTTTGGAATACATCGAGCCGGACGCTTCGCTCGCTCATCCGCTCGACGACGGAACGGCGATTTTATTTGTCAAATCAATTCAGGAGACGAGCGCGAATTTGGGCGCGGACGCGGAAAATTATCGAAAGCTGGTCGCGCCGTTTGTCGAGAAATGGGATAAGCTCGCGCCAGAGATTCTCGCGCCGCTTCATTTTCCCAAACATCCGATTTTGATGGCGCGTTTCGGACTCAAGGCTTTTCAGACGGCACGCGGATTTGCCAAAAGATATTTCGAGGACGAAAGGGCGCGGGCAATCTTCGCCGGATGCGCGGCGCATTCGATGATTCCGCTCGAAAAATTATCGAGCGCGGCAGTCGGATTCGTTTTAACTTTGCTGGCGCACGCGGTCGGCTGGGGTTTTCCGCGCGGCGGAACGCAGAAATTATCCGACGCGCTCGCCGCTTATTTTCTCTCGCTCGGCGGCGAAATCGAAACGAATTTTCAAGTCGAAACGATTGACGAACTTCCCGCCTCGAAAGTCGTTTTATTCGACATCACGCCGCGTCAGATTTTAAAAATTGCCGGACATCGTTTGCCCGCGCGTTACCGAAAGCGTTTGGAAAATTACCGATACGGCGCGGGCGTTTTCAAAATGGATTTCGCGTTGAGCGAGCCGATTCCGTGGCAAGCGAAAGATTGTCTTTCGGCGGGAACAATTCATCTCGGCGGAACGCTCGCGGAAATCGCCGACGGAGAACGCAAAAATTGGCGCGGACAACCGCGCGAAAATCCGTTTGTTCTGCTCGCTCAGACGAGTCTTTTCGACCGCACACGCGCTCCCGTGGGAAAACAAACGGCTTGGGCTTACTGCCACACGCCAAACAATTCGACGTTTGATTTCAGCGAGCAAATCGAAAACCAAATCGAACGCTTTGCGCCCGGTTTCCGCGACTGCATTCTGGCGAAAAACAAAATGTCGCCCGCAGATTTAGAAAGCTACAACGCCAACTATATCGGCGGCGACATCAACGGCGGCGCGGCGACTCTCAGCCAGCTTTTCACCCGTCCGGTAACAAAATTCAATCCGTATAAAATTCCGGCAAAAGGACTTTACATCTGCTCGTCCTCGACTCCGCCCGGCGGCGGGGTTCACGGAATGTGCGGATTCCACGCGGCGCAGAGCGTCTTGAAAAACGAATTTTGAAACAACATCTATTTACCGATTTGCGCTAAAAGCTCGCGCACCGCCGCGTCTAGCTGCGAATCTTTTCCCGTTAAAGTTTCACCAATCGGGCGCGTAACCAAAACATCAACGGGACGCGGATTGAGTTCCATTTTCACGCCGTCGCTGCCCGTGATAAGCGTGTGCGGCAAACGCACGGTCGTGCCGTCGAAGGTCGAGACGTTTGACGTAAAAATAATCCAACCGGCGGTCGGTTCGCCGACGGTTTTGCCGAGTTTCAAAGAGCGATAACCTTCGGTGAAATCTTCCGCGTCGGACAAGGAATGTTGATTTGTAACGAGAATCGTCGGGCGTTCCAGAGCGCGTTGACCGAGCGCAGTTCGCGCCGGCGATGTCCAAAGTCCGCGCTGCCGCATATTCAAATAACCGCGTCTGGCTAAAACGTCAATCACATACGGATTGATGAAACCGCCATTGTTGTTGCGAATGTCCACGACCACACCGTCGCGCCCTTGATTCTGCACATCGAGGTCAACATACAACTGCGCCAAACTTCCTGAACCCATATCGGGCAGATGAACGTAACCGAGTCTGCCGCCGCTTATTTTTTCGACGTAAGCGCGATTGGCTTCGACCCATTGACGATAAAGTAGATTTTTTTCCGTGCCGGTCGTAACGGGTTTGACGGCGATTTTGCGTTTGTTCGAGCCGTTCGCGTTCTGTGAGATTTCGATTTCGACGCGCTTGCCGACTTTGTTTTCCAAAAGCTCGTCCAGGTTTGTCGCGCCGTCAATTTTCGCGCCGTCCACGCTTGTAAGATAATCGCCGACTTTGATTTGCTGCGTGATGTCCGCCGGACTCAGGGAAATTATTTCCGTAATTTTCAAACGTCCGTTCGTTTCGTATTCGCTGCGGTCGAATCTTAAACCGAGTTTGCCGATTTGCGTTGCCGTAAAACCCGACGCGCCTGCAACTCCGAGATGCGAAGCGTTTAATTTGCCGACCATCAAAGACATCAAGCGGCGCGTTTCATCAATGTTTCTCGCGCCCGCAATCAAAGGTTCGTAAGTTTTTTCGACCGCGTTCCAATCCGCGCCGTTGAATTTGTCATCGAAAAAATTGTCGCGCAAAAATCGCCAGCCTTGTTTGAAAATCTCCATTTTTTCTTCGGCGAAATTCGAGTTCATTTCGAGACTTAAGGCGAGCGGGCGAATCGCGCCTTTGTCCAAATTGACGATTTGTACGCGCCCGTTTTCGATGTAGAAAACTTCCTTCGAGTCGGGCGAAAATTGCGCGTCCGATTTGAAATTCGGCGTGGCGGTAATTTGTTTCGCTGAACTCTCGGTTGCCAATTCGTCGAGCGGCATGGTGAACAAATTAAATTGTCCTTCGGCGACGGCGAGAATCAAAACCGTTTTTCCGTCCGGGCTGATTGTCTGCCCATTGACGTTAATTCCCGTCTGCAAAAGGCTCAAACGACGGCGAATATTTTCAAAAACGATTTCCGTTTTTTTGTTGTCGCTCTTTTCGTTCGATTTTGCGTTCGGTGTCGGCGTTGGAGTCGGACTTGAGACAGGTGTCGGGCTTGCCGTCGGATTGACAATCGGCGTGGGCGAAGGCTGCGGTGTCGGCTGCGTTTTCGGCTGCGGAGTTTCCTGATTAAAAAGGTCTCGAAATTGGTCTTCGCGGAATTTCGGCGTGCGAAGTTTCAAATCAATTCTGGCGAGCGAGCCGTCTTCGGTGCGCTGATTCGTATCGAATAAAATAAACGCGCCGTCGGGACTCCACGAAACGCTGCCGCTATTTGAATTGGCGATAAAGCTAACCGGTTTCGCTTCACCGCCTTTCGCCGACACGACCGAGACATTCGTGTAAGTCCGATTTTGCGGCGCATAAGTTAAAAACGCAATCCAATCGTTGTCGGGCGACCAAGCGAAACTTCCTTTGCCGAAAAGCGGCGGCGAGTCGGTGTAAAATTTACAAAGCTCGCGTTCCTGTTTTGAATTGACATCATAAACCATCATTGAGCGACCGCTGCGAATAAAGGCGATTGATTTTCCGTCGGGCGAATAAACGGGCGAATAATCGTCGCCGTTCTGCGTGATTTGCGTTTCGGTTTCGCTTGCAAAATCGTAACTGAAAATTTGCCGTCTGCCGCTGCGTTCCGAAGTATAAATAATTTTTCGACTGTCGGGCGACCAAGCAACAAACGATTCGGGCGCGGGCGTATTTGTAACGCGCTGCGCGTCGCCACCGTCTTTCGCCGAAGCCGCAAAGATTTCGCCGCGAGCGACGACCGCGATTTTTTTGCCGTCGGGCGAAAGCGCGAATTCGCGGATTTGCGTGGAGAGATTTAATTTTTCCGTCAACGCTCCGGCGGCTGTTCCGCGCAGCGTTATCGGAACTTCGCTGGCGCGTCCGCCGTCGGTGTTCATCGTCCAAATTTTAAAATCGCGCTCGAAAACGATCTGCTTTCCGTCGTAAGAGATGTTCGCCCACAAAACTCTGCCGTCTTTGAAATCGGTCAATTCCTTTTCCTGACCTTTGAGTGGTTTCGTCCAGATATTCTGCGCTCCGTCGCGGTCGGAAACGTAGAAAATACGCGAGCCGTCCGCGCTCCACATCGTCCATAATTGCTTCGCGCCGCCCTGCGAAACCTGCTCGTAATTCTCGCCCGACTTTATCCAGATTTCGCTTTCGTCAATGTGGCTTCTGCCCTTGCGCCACCATTGACCGTTGGCGATTCCTCGTGCGGAAAACGCGAATGAAACTCCGTCCGGCGCGGGTGCGGCGAAAAATTCGCTCGTGTATCGGTCGTTGGAAACGGTCATCGGCGTTCCGCCCGTCGCAGACACGCGATAAATGTCGCTCATTCCGGCGATGTCGCGGCTCGTCGAAGAAAAATAAAGCCATTTGCCGTCGCGCGACCAAGCGTCGAGATTGTCGAGCGCGTCGTCGAAAGTGATGCGCCGCAAATCGTTCGTTTCAAAATCAAGAACGTAAATATCGCCGTTTCCTGTGCGGTTTGAAACAAACGCGAGATGTTTTCCGTCGGGCGAAAAAGCGGGACGCGATTCGGTCGCCGGATGCGAAACCAAAAGCGATGCCGCGCCGCCCGAAACGGGAACAGTCCAAATGTCGCCGCCCGAAACAAAAACGATTTCCTTGCGGTCAGGCGATAGCGCGGGTTCGGTCAAATACGCGATTGATTTTTGCGCGTAAAGCGAAACGGAACTCAAAACGAGAAAAACAACAGCGAAAAAAGTTTTCTGCAACATAATTTATTTTAATTTTTGACGGTAAATTCAGACAGCAATTTTTCTACGCGGCAAATATGAATTTTGTTTTATTTTCTGCCGCGCGAGCCGAAAAATTTTACATTCTGAATTTTACATTTTACATTGACTTGCAAAAAAGAAAAAGTTTTTTACTGTTCGATAAATGTAAAATTCAGAATGTAAAATGTAAAATTTTCCCGTTCGTAGATGTTTGCATTTAACGCGGCGGACGGTTACGATTAAGTATAAGAAATTAAATTATAAAGGAAGAAAAAACAATGAAATTTCCCGGTGGATTCGATATGAATTCGATGATGAAACAAGCCCAGAAAATGCAGGAGCAGATGGGCAAGGAAATGAAGGAAATGACCGTTGACGCGACTGCCGGCGGCGGCGCGGTAACGGTTAAAATGCGCGGCGATTTTGAAGTTTTGGAACTGACGATTTCGCCCGATTTGGTAAAGGACGGCGACGTTGAAATGATTCAGGATTTGGCGGTTGCCGCCCTCAACGAAGCGCGTCGCAAAGTCGAAGAATCTTTAAAGGGACGCTTGGGCGGAATGCTGCCGCCGGGACTGATTTAATTTGGGATTTGGGATTGCGGATTGCGGATTTATTTCTTGCCGAAGAACTCGCTTTGGTTTATGAGAGATTTAATTCAGACGCAAATCCCAAATCCCAAATCCGCAATCCCAAATCGAAATGCTTGAATACTCAGAACCAGTCGCCAAGTTAATTGACGAATTCAAACGCTTGCCCGGTGTCGGTCATAAGTCGGCGCAGAGGTTGGCGTTTCACATTTTGCGCCGCCCGCAGGAAGAAGTCGAACGCTTTATTGACGCGCTGCGCGAAGTTAAAGAGAAAATCGTTTTCTGCTTGGTTTGCAACAATCTGACGGACATCAATCCATGTATGTATTGCGCTTCGACGACGCGCGACCGTTCGATAATTTGCATCGTCGAAGAACCTTATAATCTTGTCGCGGTGGAAAAAACGCGCTCGTTCAAAGGTTTGTATCACATTCTTCACGGCTCGCTTTCGCCGATTCGCGGCGTTGGTCCCGACGAATTAATGTTAGCGAATCTTTTGCCGCGCCTTAATCCCGAAAACAACGACGGCGTGGAAGTCAAAGAAATAATCGTCGCCACCAATCCGACCACCGAAGGCGAAGCGACGGCAAATTATATCGCCCGACTTTTAAAACCTTTGGGCGTTCGCGTAACCAGAATTGCGATGGGAATGCCGGTCGGTTCGGATTTAGATTTCGTGGACGAAGTTACGATGGATAAGGCTCTGGCAAACCGGCACGAGATTTAACTTAAATGAGAAATAAGAAATGAAAACAGAAAAGTTTATTTACCTTACAGTTTTCAGCTCTCACTTTTCATTTTTAATTTCCCACCTAAAATGGTCGCCGGAATCAAAAGCAGTAGAAACGAAACGTGATACCAAGTCGGAAAATAATTCCAGTGATACGCTTCGACAAAAACGCCCGTCGCCAGCAATAGAATGCCGAGCGCGAGCGTTGATTTTCGATTTTCCTTTGCAATCGCCACCGCCGTAAATCCTGCGACCAACGAACACAAAACACTCTGGAAAATAAGATAAACGCTTACCGCAACGGGCGGCGTAAAAGATTCGTTTCGATTGACGGCGTTTTGAAACTCGGTGAAAATTCTGCCGAACCAATCGGGCGAAATCGCCGACAGCAGAGCATCCATTCCGACCCAGACGATTGACCAAACAATAAAGCCCGCAATTACTCCTAAAATTATTTTCACCATAAATTTTCTTCTTCTTAAAGACAAAAGGACAAAAGAAATTTTCCCGAAACTTCCCTTGCCCCTTTTGTTTTTCGCCTTTTGCCTAATTGCGAAAACTTACGCGCTTCTGGCGCGTTTGATTTGTTTGACTTCAGCCGTTTGCGCGTTGTTTGTTTTGGCGATTCGCGCCGACATTCTCTGGTCTAAATCGGCGATTTGCTCCGCCGTCAAATGATAAATATTCGACTGATTATGATAGATTTTCGCGCCCGTTACGATGTCGGCTTGTTTGAAGCCGTTCGCTTCCGCTTTTTTAATCAAATCTTCAATTGTCATTTCCTGCGGCGCGATTGAAACCGGCGTTTTGTCTTCGATGTATTCCGGCACGTCGGATTTCGCGGGTTTATCAAACGCAAGATTCAAAGCCTGCTCGCCTTTCATATAATCGAGAAAATCTTTGAAACCGATGTCGCCGGTCATTTCAAATCCGACTTCAAACGCGGGCGAATTCGACTTGACGACTTGAAAAACTCTGGTGATTTCGCCGTCGCGTTCTTGCATAGAAACTTCAACCATTACGTCCACGAAATATTCCAAACCGCTCGCCGTCATCGGCAGAACGCGCCCGATCTCGTTGTCTTCTTTGGCTTCCTTGCCTTTCGCCGGAATCTGGTCGGCGATGACGACGCATTTGCCCGATTCGATGCAGAGTTTTCGCAAGACGTTTTGCAAAATCATCTGGTCGGCAGCGAGTTCTTCCGCGCTCGGCTGCGCGAGCGGATCGCCTGTTTTTTCGCGCACGGCTTCGAGCATCTGCGAATGTTTCGCGCTGAAATACGCCGCCCAACTGTCGAGCGCGAAACAGCCGTAATTCTGCTGCCGACCTTCGCCGTTAATCGCCCATTCGATAAATTCCGGCAGTTCGTCGGTCTGCTCGATTTCCAGAGCGTCGAACGTCTGCCCGACTCCGCGCAAAAGACGCGCCTTGCGTTCGGTGTCGAAAATACAGAGTTTTCCCAAACCCGCGTCCGCCATCGAACTGACAAAATGACTTTTGCCAACGCCCGCGCCGCCGCGAATCGCCATAATAAGCCTTTGCTGTCGCGGCACGCGGCTTAATGGATTTACTTTCGGTTTATTGATATTGTTCATTTTTTGCTTTCTCCTTAGCGTTAATGTTTTCCCTTATTTTTAGTTTGTTAAATGCCTACCGTCAAAGGCATTTTGTATCACTGGTGAAACAAATCTAGCATAAGTTGTTTTTTGTTTCAAGTGTGAAACACGATTTTTGTAAAAATTTTTAGCGGTTCTGACCTGTGCAAAAAGCGGCGAGCATTTTATAAAATGCTCGCCGCTTTATTTATGTGATTAAAACTTCTTGGCAAAATTTACGGAGTAACGGTAAAAGACGAATACATTCGGCTTGTCGGCTGCAGCACGTCTTTGTCTTCGACAGTAACAAGCAGACCGAAATCTTTAAGCGCGGTTTCGCCTCTGATTTCAGATTCCTGACGTTCGCCGGCGTTAATTACCTGTCCGATTTTCGTATATTCCTTCGCCGGTGAAACCGCCCACAGAACATATCGTTTTTGTTTCGGAGCTAATTTCATATCATCGAAACGCATTTTTATTTTTGTTAAGCCCGGCTTGCTGTTGTCAATATATGCCTTTCCTTTCAAGCCTTCCAACTCGCCCGAAAATTTGATTCTGATTTCCTTTTCGCCTTTTTCAAAACTCGGAATTCCCAGAAGCGGAACGTCATAAGCGGAAGAAACGGTCTGCGTCGTCGCTACCTGTTTTTCATCGCTGTAAGGCGTGGTCGGCATATTTCCGACCACAGCAAAACCTTTTGGAACTGCGCTCCGAAAGACGATTGGCGTGTCGCCGGCGACGCTCGTCAAACCTTCGTTCGGCGACAGCACGAGCATAAATTTGTCCATCGGCGTTTTGTAACTCACGGTGCTTGCGCCGTTCATCACATTCGCCGGTCCGAGCAGTGTAACCGCGCCGTTCGGGTCAACGGCATAAACGTAATAATTAGTCGCGTCAGCGGGAAGTCCCGACAAATCGAGATTAATTGTCGTTTCATTGCCCATTCGCATAACGTGCGCCATACCTTTCGCGCCGCTCATACTTGTTTCCGGCGTTAAATCAACAATTACTTCTTTGCCGACCGGATATTCGATAACGGAATACGTGCCGTCCGCGTTTTGGACGACTTCCTTTTTCGTCATCGTTCTGGTTGTCGTCGTTTTGGTCGTTGTCTGTTGAGCCGCGCCGACGATGGTTAAAGTTGCGGAAAGAATCAAACTTCCGCCTAATCTGAATAATGTTTTCTTAGTCATAAAAAACCTCCTGAGTTAAGTTGAAAATTTTGTTCGCCCGGAGAGAAAAGCGAATTTGGTAGAAATACAAAGCGGTTTTTCGCAACCATCGTGCCGAAAAGGATAAGGTTTTTATTTGTAGGGATTTACGGTAACTCGAAACTCTCCGGCGAATTCTGCGAAGCAGATGTGTATTAAATGTTGACACTATGCGTTTTCAACTTATGCAAAAAGGCGACGAGTCTTAATAAACTCATCGCCTTTTTTTGAATTAAACAATCAAAATCTATTTTATTTCCAGATCATACGGCATCATCGCCATCGTTTCGCCGCGCTTCATATTATCGAACAGTGCGGCATAGCGAAATATTTTTCGCAAATCTTCCGGCAAGGCTTTGACGATTGCGTCTTGCTGCGCTTTTTCCTGCGTGCTAATGGTCGCTTCGTCGTCGCTGCTGCTAAAGATTGACTCGAACAACGGGCGCGGCGCAGGAAATACGACGCGCTTAACGTCTTTGTCGGCTGGTAGTTTCGCCAATTCTTTGGCAATCTCGACGGCGCGATTCAAGCCGCCGAATTCGTCAACCAAACCTTTGTCTTTCGCCTGCGCTCCCGTCCACACGCGACCTTGCGCGACTTCGTTGATTTCTTCGACCGTCCGCCCGCGCCCTTTGGCGACTTTCGGGACGAAATTATCCCAATAGAAAAAGTTTGCACTGCGCTGAAAAACTTCGCGCTCCTCGTCAGTCCATTTTTTATCTTCGCGGAAAATTCCGGCGTTTTTGCCGCGCGTGATGTATTCGTTCGTAATGCCGAGCCAATCGTATAAACCACCCAAAACCGGACGACCCAAAACCACGCCAATCGAGCCGGTAACGGTCGAAGGTTCGGCGACGATTTTATTCGAGTTGCAAGCGATATAGTAACCGCCCGAAGCCGCCACGTCCGCCATCGAAGTTACGACCGGCTTTTTCGTTTTCGCATATTCGATGGTGTGCCACATCAAATCGGAAGCGAGAGCCGAGCCGCCGGGCGAATCAACGCGCAGCACAATCGCTTTAATCGTCGGGTCGTCCGCCGCGTCTTTGACCGCTTTGATAATCGTATCCGAGCCGACGGTTTGCGCTCCGCCGAAAGTTCCGTCGGAAGATTTTCCGGGCGTGATAAGACCGGAAGCGAAAATTACCGCGATGCGCTCGCCGTTATTTAAACCCAAAGAATCCGGCGTAACATCTTTATAAGTTGCCGTCGTCGTCAAACGCAAATCGTCCGTGTCTTTATAGCCGAGACGATTTTTCAAATCCTGATAAACTTCGTCGCGGTATTTCGCGCCATCAATCAAATTTTGCTGCTGCGCTTGAATCGCGTTGTAAGGCGCGTTGTCAATAATCGCTTTGACATCTTCAGGCGATTTTTTGCGAGCGTCGGCAATCGCGCCGATGACTCGCCCGTAATAATCGTCGAGAATCGCGTTGACGACTTCGCGCGATTCGGGCGAATGGTCTTTGCGAGTAAAAGGTTCGTTCGCGCTTTTGTATTTTCCGACGTGAACGTCTTCCCATTCGACTCCGAGTTTATCGAGCGAGCCTTTGTAAAACTGCGCTTGCGCCGCGAAACCGTAAATATATAAATCGCCCGTCGGCGGCTCGAAGATTTTATCGGCGGCGGTGGCGATGTAATATTCCTTGTTTGCGCCCATTTCCATATAAGCATAGACGGGCTTGCCGGAAGTTTTAAATTCGGCGACGGCGGCACGCAGTTCGTCGGCTTTGCCCCAGCCGATTGACGGAAAATTTATGTCGAGCAGAACTGCGCCGATACGCGAATCAACTTTCGCTTTTCTAAGCTGCGTGAGCAGACTCGAAAAAGATGTTGACTGCTTAAAACCGAAGATTTTCGCTACCGGCGCGTCCGGCGTGTAATCGGGCAAATCGCCTGAAACATTTAAAACCAAAACGCTGTTATCCGCGACATTCGGTTTGCTTACCGATTCGGCTATCAGAGCGATTGCAATAATCGCTACGAGGACGACGGCGACCAAAACGCCGCCGACAATGAGAAGTGTTTTTGCTGTTTTCGACATTGCCATTTTTTATTATTGCTCCGTAACTTTGCTTAATTTTATAAATGCCGTCTTATTTTACGTTTGAAATTCGGAAAAGGTTTGCTTTGTTAAAAGAAGAAATTAACCACAAAGACACAAAGGGAAATCAAAAATTCGAGTTTTTGCCTAATAGCATCAAGTCAAGACAAAAGAATAAGGAAATTAGCGCGTTTTGCCGAGACTATGAGCGAAAGACTTTGTGTTCTTTGTGCCTTTGTGGTGAAATTTTTCTTCAAAACAAAGATTTCTGATTTTCCAGACTGCTCGCTTCGATTGTTTTTTGTCCGAATAATCCTTTCAATTTGTTCACGCTTTCCGGCGCGTGTCCTTCGTAAAAATTGCTGAAATAAACGAAAACGTCTTTCGCTTTTATCCGTTCGATTTCCGTTTTCCACATCTGCAAATTCGCGTCCTGCGGGCGAAGAATTTTGTCGAAACTCGTCAAATCGCGCTCGCCCATAAAACGAACGTATGAAAAATCCGCCATCTGCTTTTTAATCGCCTCAAACATCATCTCGCGCGGAATCCAGCCGCCTTCGACAAGGCATAAAGCTGCGGAATTCTTCTTTAATTCTTCAAACGTCCAATCAACCAGCCATTCCCGATTTCTAAACTCGACCGCAAATCGGATTTTCTTCGGCAGTTCCGCCATAAATTCCCGAAAGGCTCGCGCGTTTTCCTTCGAGGCTTCAAAGTTCGGCGGAAGCTGAATAAGAATCACACCGAGCTTTTCTTTGAGTATTGAAACTCGCTCGCAAAATTCTTCCGAAATCGGAAACGAAGGCTCGCGCAAATTGTATTCGTGCGTTATTTGCTGCGGCATTTTCAAGGAAAATATAAAATTCTCCGGCGTTTTTTTATACCAATTTTCAACTGTCGAACTCGCGGGAATCGCATAAAACGTCGAATCAACTTCGACCGTTCCGAACATTTTTGAATACGCTTCGAGCATTTTGTTCGAGCGCGTGCCGCGCGGATAAAAAACCACTTCGCCGTCGGCTCGCGTCGTCCAGTCGTCATAATTCCAACCCTGACAGCCGATGTAAATTTCAGATTTCGTTTTCGCCATATCGAATAATTCTAAACAATTCGAGCGAATTTTTCAGCGAGAAATTTTAAGACTTTTTCTTTTTTTTCGCGTCAAAACTTAAACATATTCCTTTTGCCAAGCACAAAGATTTGTATGAAAAAAATTATCGCCTGTTTTCTCGCGCTATTTTGTTTTGTCGCCGTGTTAAAAGCGCAGAACGCGGAAAAAGATGAAATCATTAAAATTAATACGACGCTGGTGAGCGTGCCGGTTGTCGTCAGCGACCGGCAGGGACGATATGTTCCGGGACTCAAAGTGGAAGATTTCACGATTTTGCAGGACGGTAAAAAACAGGAAATCGGTTTTTTTGCCACCGAGGAAGAACCGCTGAACGTCGCCGTTATGCTCGACACGAGCCGCAGCACCGAAATGGTTCTCGATAAAATCAAAGCTGCGGCGAAGAATTTTATCCAGATTTTACAGCCTGCCGACCGCGCGATGATTGTCAGTTTCGATTACGACATTCACGTTCTCAGCCCTTTGACTTCCGACCGGACGACGCTTGAAAAAGCGATTAAAAAAGTCGAAGTCGGCGAAACGCCCGGAACGGTGATGCGCGATGCGGTCGAACAAATCGTCGAAAAAGATTTCGCAAATGTGAAAGGTCGCAAGGCGATTATTTTGCTCACCGACGGAAAGGACGCGGGCAGTTACACGGACAAAAGCGATTTGCTGAATATGCTTGAAGAATCCGACGTGATGCTTTATTCGGTTCTTTATCAAACTTCGATAGAACAGATTTTACAGCGCAGAAGAATGGGCGGAATGAATCGCGGCGGAGTTTTCGGCGGCGGAATGGGCAGAGGTAGAATGGGCGGAAATTTCCCGCGCGGCGGCAGACGCGACGACAGAATACGCGAGCGACAAAAGGAAAAGAACGCCGAAGCCGAAGATTATCTGCAACAGATGTCGGAACTGACCGCCGGAAGATTTTACAATAAAAACGTAACCGATTTGCAGGAAACTTTTGAAACTATCGCCGACGAACTCAGAAAACAATATCGGCTTGGTTTTTACCCGGAAAGCGATACTGACAAAACGACATCACACGAAATCAAAGTGAAAGTCGCGCGGCAGGACATCGCGGTTCGCGCTCGCGCAACGTATCGTCCGGCGCAGTAAGATTTTCGTTCGTGTCTTTAATTTTGTGTTGAATGATTTTAATGATTTTCATTTCGGAATAGCTGATAGCTGCCAACTAATAAATGTTTCCGACACTTTAGTTATCAGTTATTAGCTATCAGCTATTCCGAAGAATTTCTCCCGCAGTATAAATTGTGAATTTCTCTTACTCGACTATTATTTTTCGACTTCACAAACGATTAAATTTACAATCCCGAAAGCCTTTTCCTTTACTTCCAAAATTTTCAAGCCCGACTCTGCCGCGATTTTCGCCGTTTGCCGGTTGAAATGATCTTCAAACAAAGCGACGGTAAATAAATCGAGAAAATCAAACGCATAACCAAGCAAATTGTTCGGTCGGATGTGTTCGAGCAGAACGATTTTACCGTTCGGCTTGACGATTCTTCGCAGTTCGGCAAAGGCATTTTCAGGATTCGGAATCGAACAAAAAACCAATGTCGCAAACGCCGCATCAAAACTGTTTTCGGCAAACGGCAAAGTTTCCGCGTCCATTTGAACGAGTTGAATGTAATTCGTTTTTTCTCGCGCTCGTTCGAGCATTTTGATCGAGATTTCGCCGGCAATGGCGCATTGACATTTCGGATAAAATTGGAAATTCGCGCCCGTTCCCGCGCCGATTTCCAAAATCACGGCGTTCTCAGGCAAATGCGACAAAGTTTCCTTGCGCCAACGGGCTAGAAAGCGGCGTTCAAACGGCGCAAAGGCTTTGTCATAACTTTCGGCGAATTTGTCGTAAATCATTTTGACGGTTAATTATAAGTGAAAATTTTGTTATATTCATAAACTTATGGCGAAAAAGGGTTCTATTTTAGTTTGCGACGACGAAGAGATAATGCGCGACGTTCTGGAAACGATTCTGACGGGCGCGGGTTACAAAGTTGATTTGGCGAAAACGGGCGAGGAAGCCGTCGAAGCCTACGAACAGAAAACTTACGATGTCGTTTTGATGGATGTTTCGATGCCGGGCGCGGGCGGTTTGACCGCGCTCGAAGAAATTATTGCGATGGACTCGGAAGCGGTCGTTTTGATGGTAACGGCTTACGCGACTTTTGACACGGCGATTTCGGCTTGGGACAAAGGCGCGGAAGGCTGCATTAGAAAACCTTTTCAAAATGAGCAAATTCTCGCGCTCGTCGCTCGCGGCATCAAAAAACGCCGCAAAGAAGAAGAGCGCGTGTCCTTAAGACAAGCGATGACGCGCTCGGTCAAACGCGACGCGATAATCGGGCGTTCGGAACAGATGGAAAATGTTTTCCGTCTTGTCGAAAGAGTCGCGCCCGCGCGTTCGACCGTTTTAGTTACGGGCGAATCGGGAACGGGCAAAGAACTCGTCGCCAAATCAATTCACGAATCTTCCTTGAGAGCCGACAAACCGTTTGTCGTCGTCAACTGCACCAACATTCCGTCGGAATTATTGGAGTCGGAGCTTTTCGGTCATACGAAAGGGGCGTTCACTGGCGCGGTCGCCGCGAAAAAAGGTTTGTTTGAAGTCGCCGACACCGGCTCGATTTTCTTGGACGAAATCGGCGACCTTCGCCCCGAAACGCAAGTGCGCCTGCTGCGCGTCATACAAGAACGCGAGTTCACGCCGGTCGGCGAAACCGCGCCCGTCAAAGTTGACGTGCGAATCATCGCCGCGACAAATGTTGATTTGAAGGAAGCGGTGAAGAACGGCACGTTCCGCGAAGATTTGTATTATCGCCTGTCGGTCGTCCCGATTGAACTGCCGCCTTTGCGGACACGCCGCGAAGATATTCTGCCGCTCGTTCAGCATTTTATACGCAAATATAACGCGGAAAATCTTCGGCAAATCAGCGAAAATCTCGCGCCGGAAGTTTTGTCTCTGCTGGAAAATTATTATTATCCCGGCAACGTCCGCGAGCTTGAAAATATCATCGAACGCGCGGTCGTCATCGCGCCGACCGACGAAATCACCGTCGAATGTCTGCGCCCGGAAGTTAGCAATCCAGAACTTGCCATGACGCAGGACGGCGAAGGCACATCCGACGACATAGACATCTCGCGCGGCATAAATTTCTACGACGAAGTGCGCCGCTTCGAGACCGATTTGATCCGCCGCTCGCTCGACCAAACCGGCGGACACCAATCACGCGCCGCTCGTCTTTTAGGGTTAAACGCAACAACGCTCAATTCAAAAATAAAAAGCTATAACATTCTGCCGCGCGTTTGATTCGACCGCGAGCGGACTTCGCATTTGATGTAGATTTGTGTATCGCACTCACGGCAGATTAAAATTAAAAAGGACAGAGATATGAAAAACTCCGCCCTTTTTGCCGTGAAGATATAAAATTTAAATGACATTACGGATTGAAAAGTAATTTCCCGGTTCTAAAAGGAACTTTCAATTATTGAGAGGAAATTTTATGCATAACCGATAGCCGCATAATACTGTTTCCCGTAACTAGCAATCAGATTTGCTTTGTCAAGCCCGTTGATAATTCTTCTGGCATTGACCCAGTCTTCTTTGCCTGCCGCGAAATAATCGGAAAGTTTCTTGCCCGTAAAGCTGCCGTTCATCATTCCGTAAAACATAATTTTCACTGCTAAATCAAGGTTTAGCGCAAGTTCGGGATGATTTAGCAAATCAACCTTGAAAACTTGTCCCATTTTTTTGTAATTGTAGTCCCATGTAAGCTGAACGAGTCCGCGCCCGTAATAGCGCGGCGCGTATTTTTTACCCTTGCCTTTCCCGTATTCTTCGATTGCTTGAAATTTTCTATCCGTTTCGTGATGCGCCGTAGCAAACATATAAGCTAACCAACGATCATCCTTGCCTGAATAGCTATTTTCCCAGTAATCAAGAATTGCAGTCAGCCCGCTCACCTGCGACTGCGTCAGACTGCCGCCGAAAAGATGCAGACGGACATAGTCGAAAAAGAATTTGCGATTGATTTTAGCCATTTTGTTTTCTCCTTTTTTGTTTTCCTCAATGGAAATATGATTCTTAAATTAGTAAAACCTACTTAACCGGACTTTGTGCAAAGAGACCGATTAAAAATGCACTCACTGTCGTAAAAATAGTCAAAAAACTCGGTTCAAAAGTTTTGCCGCTAAACCATCCGATTGCCATTACAGCAACTGTTCCGACAAGTACAGTGGCGAATGAACCGATAACAATTAACCAAATAGTGTCGTTAGCTTTCGGTGAAGGCGGCGCAAGGATAATTGCGGCGACGGCTTTTTGTTGTTCGGGTGTCAGGTCTTTCGCGGCGGCGGTGATTGTTTCTA
This sequence comes from Pyrinomonadaceae bacterium, assembly GCA_051002375.1. Lineage (GTDB taxonomy): Bacteria > Acidobacteriota > Blastocatellia > Pyrinomonadales > Pyrinomonadaceae. The sequence continues at coordinate 18,339 of JBPCMK010000138.1, forward strand.
CCTTTTTATTCTCAGGCAGATTGCTCACACTGTCTGTGATAGCCTGTTGTTGTTCGTCAACATTAAAATTTCTTAAATCATTTACTACATCCGTGTAAGTCGTTCTCATGTTCACATTTCTCCTCCATTTATTTTTTTTAGATTCCAAAGAATTTTTCGTCATTCAATTGAATAATCCAATTCAATTGTCGGTCGAATAGTTCGCTTAAATAAGCGGATGTGGAAGAATCCGTTCAAATTTTGTGATTAATTCGTAAATTTACAGCATCTTTTAATTCACGTTATCTTTATAAAAACAATTAAGTCCGATCTCGTTTTATTGCGTCGGAAGTATTTGCGTTTTCTTCTTCGCCGCGCGTTCGACGTGGCTGGCACTTGTCCACGCGGCGAGTTTTGTCGGATTGTCGCGGTATTTGTTCAGGAGGATTTCCTTCAGGCGGCGCAATCTTTTGTAATGCACCCCATTAATCAAGCTGCCAGATTGAGAGTCGCCTGCCTGTTTTCAAAGTATTCCTTTTCAAATGCATTCGGCGTTTTGTAACCAAGTGCTGAATGCAGATAACCTGAGTTGAAGTTCTCAACGAAAGTATCGAGCGCCTTTTTCAAAACATCAACCGATTGCCATTCGCGCAGCCAGCACAATTCTTCTTTCAGGGTTCGCATCATTCTTTCCGTGTCGGCATTGCCCTTCGGATTATTGTAAGCGGTGAACGCCTGCTTGATTCCTAGTGCTTTGTAATGTTAGTTTGTGAAGTTTGTTGTTGCCATTGATATTATTCAACAATGACACGACAAACGGAACTTATTCAACTTTCAACAGAAGAACGACGTTCTTTGAAAACTTTATTCAGCGGCGGCAAGGATTCCAACCGCAAGCAGACCCGCGCGCGAATTCTTGATTTGCTTGCGCGAAAGACAAAGGCTTTAGAAATTGCCGCTCTTTTGG
>JBPCMK010000139.1:0-4850 GCA_051002375.1 Pyrinomonadaceae bacterium
CAGAATCGGGCGAATGCCGAACCATTGTCCGGGACGATAAACGGCGTAAGAGCCTTCGGTGAATTCGTCGCGCTGCCAGGCGTAAGCCGCGATTCCACGCGCGAGATTCGGCGCGTTTTCGTTGTAATCTATTAAATCTCCGGCGACGATTTTCATTCGCCGCGCGTCGTCTTGCGAAGCCAAAACATCAGCCTTTTCGCCGATGGCGTAGCTCGTCAAAATTCCCTGTTTGCCCGCTTGATTTTGCGTGCTGTGAAAATAATAATGTGAAGTCGTGTCGCTGACGAGCGCGAAATTTTCCACCTTCCAAAACCGCTCGTCGTAAAGCACGGAGTTTTTCATAATCCGCGCGTAAATCAATTTTTCGGCGGCGGCGGATTGCGCGGCGGGAAGCGGCGGATTAAATTTTATTCGCCGCAAACTCGCCGTCGGCGCGGTGCAGACGCAGGCATCGGCGTTGAAAATTTCCGCGCCGGTTTTGACGGAAACGATTCCGGCGCGTTGGTTTATTTCCGTCGCCAAAGTTTTCAAACGAAAATTTTCCAGCCCGATTCGTTTCGTCAATTCTTCGGCGAGCCGCGAATTGCCGCCGGTCATCTTGAAATCCATCTCGTTTTCGGGGCTTGATTCGGCGTATTCCGCCGCCGCCGCGTAAGCCGAAACTTGCCGGATTGATTCGCCGAAATCGGTGCTGTCCATCAAATCGCGCAAAAGCAAATCATCTTCCGAAAATCCGATTTTTTCGAGATACGTCCACCAATCGAGTTTGTCCAAATTTACCTGTTGCAGTGCGGTGAGACTTTTGTATCGCTTCATCAATTTTTCAAACGCGGCTTTCGCCGGCGGCGAAAAATCCCACTTGCGCGGCGGCGAAACTACGCCGTTGCGAAGCAAGGAAGCGGCAAATCTATGGTCTTGCAGCGAAATCGAAAAATCTTTGCACAACGCCTGAATTCTTTCGTGGCTCGCGCCGACCCATTCGCCGCCGAGTTCGCAGACGAGCGATTTATTTTGCGGAAACGAATAAGAAAAAACGCGCCCGCCGATTCTATCGCGCCCGTCTAAAATCGTTACGTTCCAATTGGCGTTTTTCAATTTATACGCCGCCGCCAAACCCGCCAAACCCGCGCCGATAATGACACAGGATTTTCTGCGACGCTGCGCGAAAATATCTTTTGGCACAATCGCCGCGCCGAGCGCAGCCGCGCCCACAATTTTCAAAAAATCACGCCGATTAGTTTTCTCAGACATCGCAAATTTCCTCTCTTTTTAACTTTTATTTTCGTTTCACATATTCGTAAATACTCTGTAATTTAAGATTCGATAGTTTTTCTATCCGCTAAACACACGAATCACGCGAATCGAAATTATATTCGCAGTCGGCGACAAAAGCGATATGAATTTTTAGATTTTTATAAAAATCCGTCGCCGGTAAAGCAGACACATTATCAGCCACCAGATTAGGACAAACCAGATTGCATATAACAGCGAAGCATTGACGGGCGCGGCGAGCGGCGCGAAGAAAAATTTGAAAATCATTTCCTGCAATGAAATCGTCGAATCGAGCCGGGTGTCTAATTGAACAAAATTCAAAATCGCGCTCATTATCGAAGAACCGACGTATAAAGCGATGGCGTTCGCGCCGAAAACGACGAACGGCTTCGACCATTTTTTGTAACCTTTAATGTCAATCAACCAAAAACAAAAACCAAAAAAACACAACGCCAGACCAGCCGTATAAACGACGTAGGAACTCGTCCACAAAGATTTATTTATCGGAAACCAAAAGCTCCAACACCAGCCGATTGCCGTCAAAACCACGCCGAAAAAAAATACGCCCGCGACTTTATCGAAATCCGATTTTTTGCTTCGCAGCCATTGTCCGGTCAGAACGCCGCCGAGCGTCGTCGCAATCGCCGGAAGCGTCGAGAGTATTCCTTCGGGGTCAAAAACTTTCGTCTGATTCCAGATGTGATTTTCCGTCAAAATCAAGCGGTCGAGATACGCCGCGAGATTGCAGGTTTTATCGTTGAAAGTCGTAACGTCGCAGCCCGGCACGTTTATCAAAGTCATCAACGCCCAATAAATCAATAAAATTGCGCCGATGATTATCGCTTGTCGTTTCCAATTAGTATGCAGGAAAATCAGCGCGGAGATTAAATAGCAAACGGCGATTCTTTGCAGAACGCCCATTATTCTCACGGTCGAAGGGTCGAACCATTCGGCTTTCCACAAATCGTAAAATGGAAAAACATTTAGAAATAAACCGAGCGCGAAAAGCAAAAAAGCGCGTTTGCATATTTTCAGATAAATTTCCCGATTGACGTTTCCCGTTTCGACGCGCCTGCCGAGCGCGATTGAGATGCCGACGATAAAAAGAAAAAACGGAAAGATAAAATCGGTCGGTGTCGCGCCGTTCCATTCGGCGTGTTCGAGCGGCGCGTAAATCGCGCCCCACGTTCCCGGACTATTGACCAGAATCATTGCGGCGATAGTGATTCCGCGAAAAACATCGAGCGAGAGAAGACGAGTAGAGAATGGAGAGTTAAAAGAATCTATCTCTCCATTCTCTACTCTCCACTCTCTACTGTTCCCAAAACTGCCAAGATAAAATCCGCCCAAGATTGCCGCGAAAACGAAAAGCTCGACGACGTAACGCGGCTCTGGATTTTCGACGGTCGAGAAAAAAACGATGCGCGGCAACGTCATCAAGGCGAGCAAAATCAGCCACCGCAAAATGTTTTTGTCAGCGCGATTGCGCCATAAAAATATTGCGCCGCCGATGGCGAGCAAAGTGTAAATCCACATCAGCGCGGTGAAAAGCGGCAACCAATATTGCTGATTTACGTCCGTGTCCAAATCGCCGACGGGCGACATTTGACCGCCGAACGGATAATACAAAGAATGCGAATCGAACCACAGCGCGGCGGCGCGTTTGGCGGGCAAAAATAAATAATACCGAACCGGAGCGCGTTCGATTTTCTTGTCGGCAATCGCCGCAAATCCCGCGTCAATTTCTGGTGTCATTTTAACGACGTATTTTTTATCATCGTCATCGGAGTCATCATTGTCGCCGCTATCGTCCGAAGAATCGGCTTGATTGTCGTCGCCTTTATCGTCGTCGGAACTCGCGCTATCGTCCGCCGAATCATCGTTTTTATCGTCGCCGGAATCTGCCGCGTCGTCCGAATTATTGTTATCGTCGTCATCGGATTTTGCCGATTTGTTTTGATTTTCGCTACCCGGCGGATTATTGTATTGCTCCAAAAGAGCCGCGATCCGCGCTTGTTCTTCGTCGGAATCGAATGCGGATTTGGGAATTTTATTTATGCGAATTGGCTTTTCGTCGAGATTCCAAAGCATCGGTTCGGTAAAGCGCGAATCGTCAACCCAAGTCCGCAGCCAACGGTCGTAACCGTGCGCGACAAACTCGCCTGGCATCTCAGCGTGCGCGGGCGCGAGCGGTTGGAACACGCCGAAAACTCGATAATTGCGAATCGCCCAGGGCGCGAGAACCAAAATAAAAGCCATTGAAAAAACCGTGCCGCGCCACACAACTTCGAGCAATCTTCTAAAAAATTTCGGTGGATTTTTCTCACGCAAAAACAAACCCGAAACGACGAGCGTCAAACCGATTCCGGCGGCAAACAATCCGCTGTCCGGTCGAAGCGTAACCGCCGCGCCCGCGAGCAATCCCGTGAAAATCCACCACAGCAAAATTTTTATCGCGCTTTGTGATTTAAAGGCGAGCGTCGCCGTCAGAGTCATCGCCGCCATCAGAAAAGTCGTCAAAGTTTCGGTCAAAAGCGTCGCGGCGTAAATCACGATAAACGGACACAGCGAAACGAGAACAAACGTCCATAAAGCATTTCTCTTTTTTCTCTCTTCGTCCTCAGTCCACAAAAACGCGAGCAGCGCGGCGATAACGCAAGTCGCCGTATCGAACACGGCTTGCACAACGCGAACGGCAGTATTATTGTCGTGTCCGAAAATCGAATAAACGCCCGCGATAAAAAGCGGCTGACCGGGCAGACGAATCAAAGTCGGCGTGAAAGGTGCTGCGGTTTCGATCGAATAGACGTTTTGTTCGAGAAGATTTTTAGCGATTTGAGAATAAACCGCGCCGTCGCCCGGCGCGTCCGTGGCGAGAAAATAAGCGACGCAGATTCGTGAGGCAAGCGTCAAAAGAATAAAGACGGCAACCCAAACTACCGGAAACCATTTACTTTGTCGTAATTTCTTTAACAAATTTTTATCTGTCTATTCCCGACGGATAAAATTAAAATTACTCCAAAGAAAAATAGTTTTCAAACAAAAAATCGTTTCCGACAATTTCCTGCCGTTTTTATTTGCTTACGCATTGCTTCAATATCGAGAGCGCAGAGTTTTTAATAAAGTAGTTTCGCTTACACGGTTTCCATTTCATATTCGGGTTTCCTGTTTAAGTCCACGTTGTCCAAAACCGACAAAGAATGTCCGAGTTTCAACCCAACCAAAACCCAATCTTCGAGCGTCGAACGCAATTCGGTTTCACATTCGTGCAAAGTCCCTCCGAACGCGACGACACCTTTACACGCCGGAATGCGCCCGAAAAATGTGCCGTCTTCGAGTTTGTCATATTCGGCTTGCGCCAACGCGTTCTCCAGATAATCGCTTAAAATATATTGTCCGGTCATAAGTAGAAGGACAGAATAATTTTATAGATATTTAAAAATCTTGTCAGCTAGTGCTTTGTTACGTTAGTTTTTAGTCATTACCGCTTTGTAATGACGGCTTAGTTTGGTTCTGGCTTGATCAACGGTGAACTGCCATTTGACCTTGATTTCCAAGTCGTTGCGTTCTTTGACAAT
>JBPCMK010000140.1:0-19838 GCA_051002375.1 Pyrinomonadaceae bacterium
TTAACGGCGGAGCGGTCAGTTTTGTCGGACCGCCGAACGGGTTGAAGGTTTTAGTTCACGGCACGGCGGCGGGCGAAGTGCGGCTGGAAGTGCGATTTCGAGGAGCATTATTTGCCACTTATCGCGCTCTTGTCCTGCTTCTTAAGAAAGTTACCTGCCGCTTCAACATACTCAATGGACCGACGGCGGCGAGTCAGCCGCGAGCGACTCCGGCTGATGTTCAAAATCACCTATTTATAGCTAATCGCTATTTACGACAAATAGCTTTAGAATTGTCGCTCGATACCAATACGACGCGGACAAACGGAGCGACGGCGACGACGATTCCGGGAATTTTTCGGATTAGAGTTTCTGCTGGAGTTACTCGCAATGTTAATTCATCCGGCAATATGGTGGCGACGCGGCTTAATTTTCGCCCCGGAGTAATGAATTTCGCTTATATTCACTCGGACAGCGCGGGAAATCTCGGCGCGGCAAGTGACTTTCCTGACAGCACAATTGCTCCGGCAGTGGCAGGAGGAAGACCTATCTTAACCGATAACGGAACTCCAAGCGACAGTTGGGCTTTACCAAGCGGTGTTCTGCCGGATGCCGCTGCGGCACCTGTTACCTTGCGGCTAATTCGAGGTCTCCAGAGACCCGGTTTCCCGCAACTGTTCGCTATGTATGTTACTGATGCCCACGGCAATCCGACAAATGTGGTTGTTCAACAAAATTTCGCCAACACAATAATTCACGAATTTTGTCATATTCTGAATCTTGGACATCGGGTTGAGGGAACCGCTCCGGTTACCGCGGCTAATCCTACAGGATTAGTTGCTAACGGCATTTTCTTTGATGGACTAAATCATCCGCCGGGCGAGAATATAATGCACTTTAATAATCCCGGAACTATTGCTCAGGATTTGGATATTTTACAGGCGAAAGCGGCGCGAAAAAGTCCGCTTGTTCCAGGACCGCCCGATCCGTAATATGTTACAAGTTTTAGCTTCGACAATTTTAATTATTGCTTTGGTTGGGTGTTCTTCAAATGAACGCAGGCGACAATCGGCAAATTTATTTTCTCAACCAAAGCCGTCGCCAACAGAAATTTCAGCATCTTCACCGGAGGAAAAAAATATGGATGAGAATTTGTTAAATGTAATGCAAACATCCGATGATTCTAGAGAATTATTAAAATCATCAATGGCTTTGGCACGCAGCAAGCAACCGAAAGATCATCAAGATTTATTTAATTTTTTAACCAGTCCGGCGTTTTTACACCGACTGGATACGCCAGAAGAATATAAAAATGCTGCCGCCAAACGGTTGCGTGTTTCGCAAATTTTACAAGCGTTGAGCATTAATGACGCGCCGAGCGCACATTCGACTTACGTCGCGTTGACAAAGAATTCAAGTTTTTTAAACGAAGAGCCGCGCGTAGATGAGTTAATTCGTTTTAGTGCCAACATTCGCGATGAGGCACCTGATTTAATGAATTTTTGGGATAAATATAGTCAGCCGGACGATGGTTTTGTAAATTTAACGATCAAGGCTTTGGTTGAAAACGGAACCGAATCGGCGATGGAAGTTTTAGAAAAAAAGATGGCTGATCCGAAGCACGAAGACGGCGAAAAAATCGGCTGGATGCGCGGAATATTTGTTCCGCATCGGGACGATTTTCAGTTACTGAAAAGTTTTGAGAGAATGCTCACCGATAAACTTCCGCCTCGTCTGCGTCCTAATCTGGTCGAAGCAATTTTCGATTACAGACCGGGTGAATGGTATAGACCGGCAACCGCCGTAAATCCGCCTGACCGTCAGAAAATCGGCTCTAAGGAGCGTGAGCAATTACATCGTTTGGCTAATATAGCCTTGCAAATTCCCGATTTGACGGAAGTCCAAAAAGAAGCTGTTAGAAATACTTTGAAAGATTTAGGTTATAATTAAACTGAGGAGAATAAAAATTATGCCGCCAGCCGCCAGAATTACAGATTCAGTAGCACACCCATTACCGCCCGTTCTAACCGGCGGACCGACCGCGATAACCGTTATCATCGGGATGCTTCCGGCATGGCGCGGTGTTGGCGGCGGAGCGGCAGCAGCGATTACTGCTGCCAGTCAAGCCGCGAGGACTTCCATTGAAGCAGCGGAAGCGACGACCAAAGCCGCAACCGGACCGGCAGCCCCAATCGCGCTCGCTGCTGAACAATTACTCAAAACCACTCTTTTGGCGACAAACTCGGCAGCAATAATGGGTTCCGGCACGGACATTCACGTTTGCGCCACACCGTCGCCCGTTCCGCCGCACGGTCCCGGTGTGGTAACGACACCTTCCAAGACCGTAATGATTGCCAATATGCCAGCCGCCAGAATGGGCGACACGATTACCGAAGCTATCGGACCGCCGAATAAAATCACGAAAGGTGAGCCGACGGTAATTATTGGTGGTTAAAATTTTATCAGCTATTCGCTATCGGTTATCATAAAGCTAGTTAGATAACATTTTGAAATTTACTCAAACAATTTCAGCCGCCAAGTTATTCGCAATTTTTCCGAAAATATCCTGTTATTCAAACTATTTTAATCTCGAACGTATCCGTTTTCACACATTCATTTTCAAATTAACCGATACGATTTTTTAAAATGTTATTTTATGTTTGAACAGGAAAACAATTTTATCTCCCGCATACACAATTACTGCGACCGATGGTGCGAGCGGTGCGCTTTTACTTCGCGCTGCCGCGTCTACGCCATCGAGCAGGAAACCGACGACGAAGAAAGAGAAGTTGACAGCGAAGCCTTCTGGCGAAATCTGCAAAATATGTTCGTTCGAGCCAAAGAAATGCTAGAACAAACGGCGAAGGAGCGCGGCATAAATCTAAACGCCGTCAGTGATGAGAGATACGCCGAACATCAAGCTCGCCAAGACGAAACGCTGCGCCGCGAAGATTTGACGCGGCTTGCCGAACGCTATCACGCGGAAGTCAAGCGCGTTTTAGAAGTTAAAAGCGAATGGATTATTTTTTCCGCTCTCGACGAAGAAATTCAAGAGGAAATGCTGGGTATAATTTACTGGTATCAACCGTTTATCGCGGCGAAAATCCGTCGCGGATTGAGCGGCATTCTAAGCTGCGACGGCGACACGGATGAAGAAGAATTAAACGACTCACAATCGGACGCAAACGGTTCGATAAAAATCGCCTTAATCGCCGTCGAGCGTTCGCTGATGGCGTGGACGGCTTTGACGACCAAAGAAAATTACGCGCAGATCGAATCGCCCGTCGCTCTGCTCAAAACAATCCGCCGCAAAGCCGAAGAAAAATTTACCAACGCGCGTGAATTTATTCGTCCCGGATTCGATGAAGTCGAAATGGTGATGTAGAAATTTATTCTTCGCGCTTGACGTATTTTACGCTCGTGCGCCAACGTCCGCCGACAAATTTTTTCGCCGTTATCTTGACCTTTTTTTCATTGGGAATCGTCGCGTCTTCAGTTTCCTCGAAAACTTTTTTCGGGCGATTATTGATGACGGAAAATTCTTCGGTTTGATGCCAGCAGCAGCCGTCTTTTGAAAACGTCCGCAAAACCCGTTTCTTTTTATCAACCTCGAACATTCCCAAACTTCCGCCCTGCGCCAGATTCGTCAAAGACGGACTGCGGACAAATTTTCCCGCCGCCTTCGAGAACAAATAAATTTGATACGAAGGTCCGCCGTAACCGCCGTTGTTGCCGTCGCGAATTGCCAAATCTTCCGCGCCGTCGAAATTATAATCTTCAAAGAAGACGACCGATTGATAGTCATACATCATTTTCGTATTCGACATTTGCGCTTCTTCCCGCATAAATTCCGTGCTGCCGAGCGTAATAACTTGAAACGGCTTCGACTGCGATTTTTTGAACAGCGAGACTTTTAATTTCCCCTCGCAAATTCCTTCTTTGCAATGCGCGACTTCCACCCGCGCGTTGTAATTTTTGGAAGCATCCTTTATTTCAAACTTCTCTTGGGCAAACGCGGCGGCGCAAAATAACAAAATTAGGACAAAAGTTTTTTTCATAATTTTTTGAAGTCAGACAGCGAATTGAAATCCGCAATCCGCAATCCCAAATCCGAAATCGCTACGGGTGCGTCATTTCTTCCGGTTTCACATATTCGTCAAACTGCTCGCTTGTCAACAATCCCAATTCAATCGCCGATTCCTTCAGAGAGCTTTTCTTTTTATGCGCGTTCTTCGCAATTTTCGCGGCGTTGTCGTAGCCGACGCGCTGATTCAAAGCCGTGACCAACATCAACGAATCGCGCAAATATTCGTCAATTTGCTCGCGGTTTAATTCGATTCCGTTGATGCAAAATTCGACAAAGCCGCGCGAAGCGTCGTGCAGCAAACGAACCGAATGCAGAAAATTGTGAATCATCACGGGTTTGAAAACATTCAGTTCAAAGTTCCCTTGCGAACCGGCAAAACCGATTGCCGCATCGTTGCCGAGAACCTGCGCGGCAACCATCGTCATCGCTTCGCTTTGCGTCGGGTTGACTTTGCCCGGCATAATCGAACTGCCCGGCTCGTTTTCCGGCAAAGTAATTTCGCCGATTCCGCAGCGCGGACCCGACGCGAGCCAGCGAATATCGTTGGCAATTTTCATCAAACTGCAAGCCAGCGTTTTCAACGCGCCGGACGCGAAAATAATTTCATCGTGCGCCGACAACGCGGCGAATTTATTCGGATGTGATTTGAAAGGTAATCCTGTAAGTTCCGCGATTTGTTTCGACGCGCGTTCCGCAAATTCTGGATGTGAATTAAGACCCGTGCCGACCGCCGTGCCGCCAATCGCCAAATCGAGCAATCCCGGCATCACGAGATTTAATCTTTCAATGTCGCGTTCAATCAAACTCGCCCAACCGCCGAATTCCTGCCCGACCGTCAAAGGCGTTGCGTCTTGCAAATGCGTTCTGCCGATTTTTATAACGTCAGCAAACTCCCGCGCTTTCGCGTCAATCGCATCGTGAACTTCCTGCGCTCGCGGAATCAATTTATTTAATTGTTCGGCGGCGGCGATATACATTGCGGTCGGAAAAGTGTCGTTTGAAGACTGCGACATATTCACATCATCGTTCGGATGAATCGGCTTTTTGCTGCCCATCTCACCGCCCGCAATTTCAATCGCGCGATTTGAAATTACTTCATTCGCGTTCATATTCGTCTGTGTGCCGCTTCCCGTCTGCCACACGCGAAGCGGAAAATGCGCGTCGAGTTTGCCGTCAATCACTTCGTTCGCCGCCCGCACAATCAAATCGGTTTTGTCGAGCGTCATTTTGTCCGGCTTGAGTTGATGATTCGTAATCGCCGCGGCTTTTTTCAAAATGCCGAGAGCGCGAATCATCTCGCGCGGCATCACATCGAAACCGATATTGAAATGATGCAGACTTCTCTCGGTTTGCGCTCCCCAATATTTATCCGATTCGACTTCGATTTCTCCCATCGAATCGGTTTCGATTCGCATTTGTTTATTTTGTTTGGCTGCTTCCGACATTGTTCAGACTCCGATAAATTTGAAAAATTAACCACAGATTAGCACAGATTTGCGAGGACAAAAAAGGCAAAAGTTTGTGGTAATTTTCTTTTGCCTTTTATAAATTTTCACCTTTATAAATCAACTGACCGAGTTTTATTTCCTCAGATTGAGCGAACTCAGCGGCGCAAATTTCGGCGTAAATTTCCTTTTTGAAAGGCGCGGAAAATTTATCAAGCTCGCGCCGAAAACCGTCGGCGCGGAAGATTCTTCTTCGATGATTTCATCTGCTAAAACTCCGAAATGTTCCTGCAATGCGGCGAGTGCTTTTTCCGCGTCTAATCGTTCGGCGTTTTCCTGCAAAACAGCGAATAAATTTCGGCTGATGTATTCGCGCAAATCTTCCAGCGTGTAGTCCGAAGCCAACGCCAGCAAAACGAAACGTATCTCGCTCGAATCGTTGGCGGCGTAATCGCTTTTTGCCCGCTCGCCGACGATTTGCGAAAAAGCCGTCTGCGTCGCTTTATCGGCAAACTCTGCGTCGTCGCCCGCGAGCGCGACCTCAAAAGCGTCTTGGCGAAAACCGGAAACGTCCAAAACTTCGGCAAACTCTTGCGCGGAAACCGTAAAATTCGGCGCGTAATCGCGGCGCGGGCTTGGATTTCTTCTGGGAGTTTCGATTGTGTTGGAAAACATCAAGCGAATAAATGGACGATTCGGCGCGTAAAATCCGATTTCCGCCCGATAAGCGGAGTCCGCGTCCGTATCGAACCACGCTTCGCCTTCCGCTTCGACGGGAAATAAATCTTCGCGGTCTTGCGAGCTATTGATGAGTTTGGCGACGAGTTGATAACTCGTATTTTCGCCGAAAACATGATTCAGAGTTTGAAACGGGTTGGTTTTCACAGACCAGTAAAAGTAAATGCGCGTCGGCGACTGCATTTGCAAACGCGCACGGTTTTCGCGTTTTAGTTCGGGCAGTTTCGGCTCGGCTAATTCTTTGAAAATCGGATTGTTTTCTTCGAGCGTCTCGACAGTTTCCTCGTCCAAACCGGCTTCTGCGGCAAGCGTCGTCGCGTCGTTTAACGACAGAAGATCGTCGTCCGTATCAAAAACAGCGACTGATTTTTTCGTCGCATCGAGCGAAGAAAGCGGATTCAATTTAAAGTCTTCCAGCGCGTATTCCTTTTTATTTTTCATAGCTTGAATTTGAAATGGAAAACAAGATTATGCGGACTTTTACGGAAAGAAACAAGCGCGAATTTTAATTTTTAGAAACTGCTTTAAAACTCGAAAGGATAAATAACCGGCGAGAATTATGCATTATGCGTTATCAATTATTCATTATTTTTTCGAGAAGCAGAGCGCGTTTTCCCGTTCATCAATAAATAATTGATAATAAATAATGAACAATTTTCGTTTGTTTGGTTGGCTTTTTTGAACTCTAAAACAGCTTTTTAGATTGCCGGCGGAGGTTTTAAGTCGGCTTTATCAAGTCGGAAGCGGCAACGCTTGCCCGTTTGAGTTTAACCTCGAATCTGCCGATATTAGTGTTGATTTGCGAGCGCACGGGCAAACGTCGAGCGTCGTCGGTAATCCAGAGAATCATATTTCCCTTTTGTTCGACCAAGCGATTTTCGCCGAATACTTCCGGTTCGACGCGAAAACACCAGACAGTTCCGAGAATGGTTTTCTGCTGCTCGCGCGCCATAACGCGCACGGGAATTTTATAAACCAAACCGGAATCGCTGACGTTCAACTCAAAAGTTTTGCCGATGGCGAGCGGAAGCCGGCGAAGCGTGTAAATCGCTGTTACCAAATCCTGCGTGTCGGCTGGAATCGGCGAAGCGATTTGGCGCGGCGGACGCGCTGCGTCGTTCGGGTCGGTTTCGACGTAGATAACTTTTTTATCGGTGTAATCGAACAACGCTTCGGATTCGCGCACGCGGTCGCCCTGCTCGTCGCGCGTGACGGTTCGTTTGATGGAAAAATTCGCGCCGTCAACAGTTGATTCGTATTTCTGCACGAAACTTTTGCTGAACAATTTCAGCAAGCTGCCTTTGGTAACCGCGTCGGTGCGAACCAAAAAATCGCGGTTGTTCGCCATGCGCTCGACCGTAAAATGCAAATCGGCGACGGCGATACCTTTGATAATTTTGCTGAATTTAGCTTCGTAGGTCAGATTTTCGCCCGCGTGATACGATTCATATTTCTGTGCGAAAATCGAAACGCAAAAGACGTTAAGAATTAAAAGACACAAGCAGACAATTTTTTTCATCGCTCTAATAATAACAGAAAATTTATAATCATTTGAGGAAAATCGCTTTCACGAGCAAAACCGACCACGCGAAAAGCAAACCGAGAGCCGCGCGATATTCGCGGTAACGCAAATATAAATCAAAATCAAATGTAGTTTTTGATTTTTCGTGAGCCATCGGAAGCGGAAAAAAAAGCGGAACTCGCCGGGCGTATTCTTCATATTCCGCGCCGAAAATTTGCGTTAACTCTTTGGCTTCGACGCGCATCACGGGCAGATAGATGCCCAAGAACAAAGCGGCGAAAAGCAACGCGAGCCACCACACGCCGGAGGCAATCGAAAAGCCGACACCCAAAATGAAACTTCCGAGATAAAGCGGATTGTGCGTGTATGCGTAAGGACCGGAAACGGCGAGCGTTTGGTTTTTGCGAATGTGTCCCGAAGCCCACGCGCGAACGAGCAGACCGGCGACGGCAATCGCGCCGCCGATTATCAGCGAAAGCATTTCGGGTCGGGCGAAAATCAAAAAAACCGCCGCGAATAAAAAACCGAGCGGCACCCGGTAGCGTTGAATTAAAGTGGCGTTTTTTCTGCTCATTTATCTTTCAATCAAAAACAAAAATTCCTGATTTCCCTTCTCGATTTCCCGCGTCCATTCGTTCGTCCAGCGCATCGCCGCCATTACGTTTTTTTTGTAATCAACTTTCACAAAATCGAGTATTTTGCCCGACTGCGAAAGCATCTCGTAAAGTTCAACGGCGGTCGCTCTGCCGCCCGAACTGTAAGACAAAATTATATGACGGGCGTTTGTTTTGGCAAGCAATTTTTCAATCGCTTCGACCGCCGTAAATTTGCCCGAATCATTTTTTCTGAATTCCTCGAAAACCGAACTCGACAACGTATCGGAAGTGTCGTAGCGTCTTTTGGCTTTCCCGAAAACTTCGGGTTTATCGTTCAAAGTAACGCTCGTCCACAAATGATAATACGCCGCGTATCGAACGCGCGACGGCGGCATTTTTTCGTTGTTCGAGCCATACGGCGGGTCGTAATAAGCTAAATCCGCTTCGACTTTTTCGATTGTTTTGAAAACGTCGCCGCCTAAAACTTCGTGTTTTTTTTCCGATTCAAAAAGACGCGGCACTTTCAACTTCATTCGATTAAACGAACGCGGCGACCATTCGTTTAAGTATGATGAAAAATGTCCGAGCGTGCTGTCAACGCGGTCGAGCGCGAGAATCAAACTCGTCAAAACGACTGCTTTTTCGATTTCGCTCAAATTCAAATTATCAATCTCATCACGAACCGCGTCGAGTTTGCGCGTATTGTGAATCTGCCATGGCTTTTTGAAACCATCGGTCTCCGACGAATTTTTCCCATTCGGCAATCCGCCGTAATGCGCCGTGAACCAGCCGTCTTTTTCCGGCAAATGGTTTAAGTGATCAACAATTTCCTGATAAAATTTTACATCTTTTTTATTTTTCAAGTAGCAAAGCCCGAAGATTTTCGACCAAACGGCGATGTCGTTCGAGATAACTTTGTAACCGATTTGCGCGAACGCTTGCGAAACGCGCGTCGTTCCGGCGAAACCGTCAAACACGACTTTCGGTTTTACTTTATCGGCGAGCCGCAAAATATACGGCAACAATTTTAGCTTTGAACCCGCGTATTTTACGCCTTCGGTTTCAGGATAAATCAATTTTTGAGAAACGGCTAAAGACATTATTATCCGGCTAATTCTAATCTTTTTTGCGCCGCCCGCAAAACCGTCTCCGTTTCGATGTTCATACAAATCCAATTATCGCAGATGCGGCGATGACAATCGGTGCGGCAACTGATGTCGGTTCGCTCGATGCAGATGTCGTTCGGATTCGTGCTGCCGTTGCGCCACCATTCGGTCGGACCGAAAATGCCCACTGTTGGAGTTTGCGCCGCGATTGCGAGATGCGTCGGCGCGGTGTCGCCGCCGATGTAGATTTTCGCCCGTTTCGCCAATTCGTAAAAACCTTTCAAAGTCGGTTGGGCGAGCAACGTTTTTCCCGTTCGGCTGTTTTGCAAAACTCTCTGCGCCAATTCGATTTCATTCGGCGCGGTCGTGATGATTGAAGTCAAATTATTTTCCTCCCAAAATTTGTCCGCCAACGCGCCGAATTTTTCCGCGCTCCACAGCTTTGTCGTCCAGCCGCCCGCCGGATTTAATAGCGCGTAATTTTCGCCCGCTTGTTCGATGATTTTTGCGGCTTCCTGCCGGTGATTCGCGTCGGTGAAAATCGGAAACTCGAAATCGTTTTCAGGCGCGGAAATGTTCAAGGCTTTTTCGGCGAGCGTTAAATTTTTGCGAACGACGTGAATTTCCTTTTCGACCGCAACCGTATCAGTCAGCAAAAAACGGCTCGCCGGTTCGCGCAAATTTTCTTTGGAGAATCCGAATCGTTTTTCGGCTTTCGAGAATTTGGCGATGGTCGCGGATTTCAGCAAACCTTGAAAATCGAGCGCGATGTCAAATTTAAAACGGCGCAGTTCGCGCAGTTGCCGGCTCGCGTCAATTAAAATTTCTTCGATTACTTTTCCGCCGCGAAGCGAGCGCGTGTCAATCTCGATTAAATTATTTAAAAGAGCGTTTCCGCGCAAAATTTCAGCCGCGCTTCGCTCGACCGCCCAGGCGATTTCCGCCTTCGGCAGAGCGCGTCGAATCGCGGCGAGCGCGGGCAATGTGTGGACGACATCGCCGATGCTGCTGAGTTTGACAATGAGAATTTTCATCGCTTGTAAATTGTAAATCGCCAATCGGAAAACATTCGACTTTAACGAAGAACTTATCTGAAAAACCAATGAACAGTTAATAGTGAATAACGAATAGTTTTCGATACCTCTTTCCTGACTCGACTTGCTTACATATTTGTCAACACAAATAAAGTCTAGCAAATTCGCCCGCAAATGTTTTATTCTATAAATTAGGGCGCGTAATTTAAGCCCGCAGATTTTCCGTCCGTGATGCAGAAACAAAAACGTCAAACTCGTGATTTGCGTCCCGCGCTCATTTTTTTGAGCGGCGATTTGCTCGCCTTGCCGATTCCGCTCGAACGCGAAGAAGTCATCATTGGACGCGCGCTCGAAGCCGACGTGCGCGTCAACGATGCGAAAATTTCGCGCCGCCACGCCCGCATCAACATCGTTACAAATCCTGAAACCGAAACGACGAATTACATTCTCACCGATTTGACTGCGAGAAACGGAACGCTGCTCAACGGTCTGCCGATCAAACAGGAAATTTTGCAGCACGGCGATAAAATAAATATCGGCGAATATATTTTGCGCTTTGAAATGCTCGACGAGATTGACCGCGAATATCAACGCCAGATTCGCCGTCTGCTTTCGCACGACGATTTGACCGGACTTCTTTCGAGCCGTTCTTTTTTCTTCGAGCTGCGCCGCGAAGCCGAACGCGCCAAACAGGAAAAACGTCTTTTGTGCGTTTTGATGATGGACATTGATTTTTTCAAAAACGTCAACGACACTTACGGACATTTGACGGGCAGCAAAACGCTCGAAGAAATCGGACAGTGCATCACGCAAAGTCTGCGAAGCGGCGACGCGGCGGCGCGTTTCGGCGGCGAAGAATTCGCGGCGTTTCTGCTTGACGCGGAACTTTCTCAAGGACTCGTCGCGGCGGAACGAATACGCGCCGAAATCGAACGATTCGAGTTCAGCGTAATTCGGCAGGGCAAGCCGTCGGAAAAACATCACATCACAATCAGCATCGGTGTCGCGTGTTTTCCGATAGATTCGAGCGACCCGATTCAGCTTGTCGAAATGGCTGATTCCGCGCTTTATCACGCCAAAGGCATCGGCAGAAACCGCGTCTGCGCGTATCGGGATTTAACTCCCGAAGACACGAACAAATCTTTGCCTTCGCGCCGCGACTGAAAAGGTTTCAGGTTTCAGGTTTTAAGTTTCAGGTTTTAATGACGCTCGTTAATGCTTATACCAAAATAAAAATAAAACCAACCTTCTATTGTTTTCGTATTATTTGAATCAATCAATTTTTCAACTTGAAACTTGAAACCTGAAACCTGAAACCTTTTTGCAACTTTCCCCTCAAATCCGACGTGAAAGCTACGTTTTGTCATTGCCCATTGCCCGCTGCAATTTTAATTTGCTAAACTTAACGCTTTCCGCGAGCGTTGCAGATTATTTAAGTTTTCGATTCAAACGGCGGCGGACAACGAACAACGGACGACGGACAATCTAAAAAAAGTGATTAAAAAACTCAATCTTTCCAGCCGACCTTTTCGCAATCGGACTTTGCCGTATCTGATTGCGCTGCTTTTTTTGGCGTTCGCCGTGTCGGGCGCGGTTTTGTCGTTTGCGAGTTTGCGCGATACGACCGCGAAAAACGAACTCGCCAAATCGGACATCGCGCAGATGAACGCGGAACTCGAAGCGTTAAAGGGCAAAGGCACGCTCGTTCAGCAATCTTTAACGCCGGAACAGCAGGCTCTTTTAATTGCCGCGCATAAACTCGTCGCCAACAAATCCTTCGGCTGGTCGCGTCTGTTTGCCGATTTGGAATCGCTTCTGCCGGGCAGTGTCAGCGTTTCGCGCATCAGCGTCCAGAATATTTACAAAGACGGCGATAAAACGAAAGCCGATTTGGAATTTGCCGTTCTTTCGCGCGATTACACGAGCGTGATGCAGATGATTGAAAATATGAACAATTCCGGTATGTTTCGCGCCGAACTGCGCGGGCAGGATTTGCAGAAAACCGAGAGCATCACTTATACGGAATATACTTTACGCTTGATTTACACGCCGCCTTACGGTTACGCGCCCAACGCTACTTCGGATGTCGCGCAAAATCAGCAGGGAGGAAATCAATAATGGACGAAGATCAAAATCCGATTGATTCGCCTGAAACGAAAAACGAGCCGCCAATGACCGTCAACGATTACGGCGCGACGCTCGATTCGGCGGTTGTTATCGAAGAGCCGACGCGCACGGTTTTGCTCACCGAAGACGAAACTCTCATTATCGAAAAAGAGCCGCATATTGATATTGTGCCGCGAAATCGTCCGCGCAAAATTTACGCGGGAATGTGGGGACCGCTGGAAATTGCGACCGTCGGTTTGGGAATGCTGGCGATTTTAGCCGTAATTATTTTATACGTTTTGGTCGTGCTGCCCGCCAAAAAAGAACTCGAAGCGCACAAGGCGGAACGCGACCGCGTGGAAGGCGAACTTGTTTCAGCCCGCGCGAAATACGGCGATATAACGAATACGGAAACGCGCGTCGCCGAACTAATCCAAAGCGTAGATGATTTTGAAACCAGATTTCTGCGTAATCCTCTGATTGATAAAACATCGCTTTACCAGCGCATTAACGGTTTGATTTCGGCTTACGATTTGGTCAATACGTCAGGTCCCGATTACGCGCCGCTGGAAATTTCCGACAACAACCGCCAGCAGGAAAACGAAGCCAGCCGCGGCAGAGCGAAATTTCAAAGTCTTTTTCCCGGCGTTTATGTAACAACAACCATCGAAGGCTCGTATCAAAATTTGCGGCGATTTATCAGGGAAATCGAAACCAGCGACCAATTTATCGTCATCAGCGCGGTCGAATTCGCTCCGGCGCAAAAGGACGAAAAAAGCGACCCGACCAAACCGTCGCAGGCGCAAATCAACAGCGCGCAATTAAGCGAGGCTTACCCGAACGGTCTGCCGATAAATCAGCCGCCGGTTTTGCAGACTGCGCCGCAGCAAGTTAAAACCGTGCGCGGCAAAACGCACGGCGAAACGGTGAGTTTGCGTCTTGAAATGGCGGCGTATTTTCGCCGTCCGAATTATCAGCCGACGGAAATCGTCAATCAGCAGCAGTAATCGAGATGAAATTATTTGAAGGAAAATCTCCGACCGAACGCAACAAAATCATCGCCGCCCTCGTGCTTGGCGCGATGGCTTTGCTCGCGCTCACATACACTTTCGGCGGAATGTTTTTCGGCGGCAAAAAAACCGTTACCGTTACGACGACCGCCGCGTCGCCCGCGCCGACGACTTCGCCTCGCGTGAATTCCGACACGGCTGAAATGCCGAGCAAGGCAGCGGAAGATTTTCAATATACGACCACGCCGGTCGTTTATAATCCGAATAAATTTAACGCGCCCGACGCGGGCAGAAATATCTTTGCGTTTTACGAGCCGCCGCCGCCGACTCCGTATAGCCCGACACCAACGCCGACACCAAAAATCGAGATGCCCGTAACGCCCGTGCCGACACCGACACCGCCTTTGCTCGTCGGGCTTGTTACGCCGCAGAGCGTTTATGCCGGCTCGAAAACTTTTCGCCTTGAAGTCAACGGCGACAAATTTACGCCCGATTCGCTGATTTATTTGAACGGCAGTCAACTGCCGACGACGTTTGTTAGTCCGCAAAAACTCGTCGCCGACGTGCCGTCGAACTTCATCACGGGCGCGGGTTCGATATACATCACCGTTCGCACGCCGGACGGCAGTCTTTACTCGAATCAAGTTTCGCTAAACGTGCAAGCACCGCCAACACCGCAGTTTCAATATATCGGGTTGATTGCCCGCCAGCGTTACAACAACGACACGGCGTATTTTCAAGAACCGGGCAAACCGACTCCGTTCGGCGCAAGACTGAACGATGTTGTCGGCGGACGATTCCGCTTGACGAGCATTTCAGCGAACGAAACGGTTTTTGAAGATGTGAATCTAGGATTCAAACACCGGCTCGCGCTTTATCGTCCCGCGCCCGGTCAAACTTCCAGTTCCACTTCAAATCCGAATAATCCGACTCAAATAAACCCCAACGGACGTTTTCCGGTCAATAGAAATTACGATCCGAACAATCCGAACTCGCAGCCGGTTTATACGCAGCCGGGCGAAATTCCGGGCATTCCCGGCAACATTCCGATTTACATTCCGCCGCAGCCGCAAACACAGCCGCCGCAGCCGGCAAAATCTCCGAATAAGGACGATGATGAAGACGATGATGGAAACAATTAAGAAAATGCGGAATGCGGAATGCGGAATGCGGAATGTAAATCCGAAGACTGTTAATCGCCAAATGAAAAGCGGGAAACGGATTCCGCGCTCCGCGCTCCGCGCTCCGCGCTCCGAAAGCGGAATGTCTCTGCTGGTCGTTTTAGCCGTTATGACTTTGTTTGCGATTGCGCTGCTGGCAGTCGCGCCGACCGTGCAGCAAGGCGTTCAGCGCGAGCGCGAACTCGAAGCGATCCGGCGCGGCGAGGAGGTAGCCGACGCAATTCGGCAGTATATGATTTTCTATCAGGGAAAACTTCCCAGCTCAATGGACGATTTGCTCGAAGGTCTGCCGCAAGGCACGAAGAAACGTCAGATATTGCGCCCGTCGGCGGCGATTGACCCTTTGAGCGCGGACGGCAAATGGCGATTGATCGCTCCGACCACGCAAGCCTTTCTCAATTTCGGACGGCGTGTGCAAATTTATAACAACGGTTTGCTGCCGTCCAGCCCGCAGCCGACTCAAATTTTCGACCGCTATGCCTCTCAACTCGTTAATATTACAAATACGAAAAGCGACGATGATTTGAAGGAAGATTCTGACGAAGAAATAGAAGTGCCGACCGACAAAACTCCGTTCATCGGCGTTGCCAGCCAGAGCCGAAGCAGTTCGATTATCGCTTATTACGGCATCGAAAATCACAGCAAATGGATTTTCACGCCGCTTTTTCGAGGTGTCGGTGTAACATATATTGGCGGCAGCCGAAATACCAATCCGCCTTTGCCGAACGGTACGCCGACGCCGCCGAATGCTCAACCGTAAAATTTCACAGCGTTTCTCAGATGAATTCGCCAAGTTAAAACAGCCGCTTTTGAAATGAGCGGCTGTTTTGCAAAAATAATTTTTACGATTTTTATAAACTGAAATTAAAGCTGATAAATCCCTTTGCTTTTGTCGCTTGCCCGTCGCGCATAAACGGCTTGAATCTCCATTTTTTCACCGCGTCGGTCGCCGCTCTTTGCAGCATCGCCGGTCCGCTCGTGTTTTCCACTTCGGCGACTTTGCCATTTTCGTCAATCACTAATTCGACCTTAACGATGCCGGTCGTTCGTAGATTTTTCGCCGCCGGAGGATAAATCGGATTAACCTTTTCCGTCGCAAATCCGATAAGCGAACCGACGGCAATCGGCGCGTCGGATTTCGGCGCGGCTGCATTGCTGGCGACTTTTGGCGTTTCGACCGGCTTTGGCGTTTCCTTGTTTTCGATGATTCTCGTTCTGGACGAGGCATTGGTTTTGTCGGAATTTTCCGTCGTTATTGGTGGTTTTTCGTCAGCCTTTTTGATTTCTTCCTTCGGTTTTTCGGCGACGATTATTTTTTCCGTCGGTTCATTTTTAGCAATGCTCGTTTGTTCGGCAGGAGTTGGAACGGGTTTCAGAAGCGGCGTTTGAGCGATATTCGAGTTCGACTGCGCCGGATTCGGATTTGTTGTTGCGGCGGCGACGTTCGGCGGCGTTGTGTTGGCGGCGGTCGTATTTGCCGGAGGCGTTTGCGCGGGCGTTTCATTGACCGCATTGATAACGACGCTTCTCGAATTGGCTAAATCTTCACGCGCGTCGGCGGTTGTATTTTTCCAACGGTTTGCGTCGAAACTGTCTCGCGCCAGACTTCCACGCGCGTTCGACGCTTCTTCCATCAACGCCATCGCGTTCGAGGTTTGAGTTTTATCTTTGCTTAAAACTTTCGTTTGCTCGACAACTTTTTCGAGCGTTTCGCGCATTTTATCAACGTCCGCCACCGCGTCCTTCGGCAGATTCGGGTCAGCGACACTCAAACCGAGCGAACGATAACGCTCGATTTGATTACGCGCTTCTTTGACGACTTGGCTGGCGGCAGCGAAATAGCTCGCCGACGCGCCCGGTTTGTTTGATTTGGAAAGTTCGGTGAGAAAATCCTGTGCGCGTTTGTAATCGCCTTGCTCCAAAAAACTGTTCACCAGCAAAACATTGATAACGCCGTTGACGGTTGGATCGCCGGTTTCGCGCCTGATGTTTTCGAGTTCGTAAATCGCCGCGTTGTAATTTCTGACGGCGATGTAGGCTTTGGCTTTCGCCACGCGGTCGCGCATTATGTCGGCTGATGTCTGCGCGAAAACTAAAATTGAAATGGTAAAAATTAGTAAAACCGAAGTGCAAAAACTTTTGACATTCAGCGGCATTTTCGAGTCTCCTTGAAATTTATTTCGGACTTTAAATTTTCCGCAAAGGTCAAAGCAAATTCATTCACTTTTCTACGACCTGAACAAATAA
The DNA here is from genome assembly GCA_051002375.1 of Pyrinomonadaceae bacterium. Classification (GTDB taxonomy): domain Bacteria; phylum Acidobacteriota; class Blastocatellia; order Pyrinomonadales; family Pyrinomonadaceae. The sequence goes on from JBPCMK010000140.1 coordinate 17,052, forward strand.
TTTCTCTATAATTCCAAAAAACGCTTTTTCAGCGAGTTTTTCCATAAAAAACTCGCCTTTTTTATTTTGATAAACTATTGATGATTTTTTGACGAAATGCGTTTGCGTCTTTTTTTATAACATTTTCGTCTAAGGTAAGCAACCGTTTATCGCGCATCACGATTCGTCCGTCAATGATTACCGTGCGAACATCGTTGGCTTTCGTCGCATAAACCAAGGATGAATAAACATTGTAATAAGGCGTTTGATTCAAATCGTCAAAATCAACAATCACGATGTCGGCGCGTTTTCCGGTTTCAATCGAGCCGATAATTTTGTCCAAATGCAATGCTCTCGCGCCGCGAATCGTCGCCATTTCAAACGCTTGTTCGGCGTTGACGACCTTCGGATCGCCGGAAAAAACTTTGTGCAGCTTCGCCGCTGTGTCCATCTCTTCCCACAAATCCAAATCGTTGTTCGATGCCGCGCCGTCAGTTCCTAAACCGACCGGCAAATCCATCGCCAGCATTTCAGGCACGGGCGCAACGCCGGAAGCGAGCTTCATATTCGACTGCGGATTATGCGCGATTCCGACACCGAATTTTTTCAGCAAACCGAGTTCTTCATCGGTCGCGTAGACGACGTGCGCGGCGATTGTTCGATTCGTCAAAAACCCGATTTTCGCCAGATAATCAATCGGAGTCGCGCCGTAATCTTTTTTGATTTCCGCAACTTCAGCTTTCGTTTCGGCGACGTGGATGACGACGGGTGCGCCTGTTTTGTCGGAAAGCTGTTTGACTTTTAATAAATCTTCGGTCGAAACCGTGTAAGGCGCGTGCGGCGCGATTGCCGGAACGATTAAAGAATTATTTTTCCACTTGTTGATAAATTTTTCGGAATAGGCGAGAGCTTCGGCGGGAGTTTTGTTGTCGGCGACGGGAAATTTGATGACGGTTTCGCCGAGAACGCCGCGCACGCCGGCTTTGAAAGTTTCGTCGGCGACAGCATCTTCAAAATAATACATATCGCAATATGTCGTCGTGCCGCCGCGAATAAATTCCGCGAGTCCGAGCCGCGTTCCGGCGCGAACAAACGCTTCGTTGACGTTTTTCGCTTCGGCGGGGAAAATGTATTTCGTCAGCCATTCCTGCAAATCCAAATCGTCGGCAATCCCGCGAAACAAAGACATCGGAACGTGCGTGTGCGCGTTGATCAAACCCGGAATAACGACTTTGCCTTGCGCGTCAATCGTTTGTTTTGATTTGAATTTTCGAGCAATCTCGTCGGCTGTCCCGACCGCGACAATTTCATTTTTACTGACGGCGACCGCGCCGTTTTCGATAACGCGCTTGTTCGCGTCCATCGTAACGACCATACCGTTTTGAACTATTAAATCAACTGTTTGTTTTTGAGCGAAAATTGTTAGCGGGAGAAATAAAAGAACTGCAACGAAGAATAAAATATTTAGCTTTTTCATAACTGAATTTACTATAAATTCGTAAGAAAAAGCAACATCGCGGTTTATTCCCAATCAATTTCGGCAATTTCAAATGCCGACTTATCAATTCCTTTTATCGCCGCTTCACCGTAAGCTGTTCGTCGTAATCTTTTCACATTCTCAAGTCGCTCTGCGGGCGTTCTCGAATGCCAATATTCGTTGTCTTCGGGCGGCGGAAACGAATCAGGAACTGACATAAATTTTATTTCAAAAATTTCGTATCGAATGCTCGCGGCAGAAGTTCTTTCATTTGCACGGTTTCGACATCGCCTTTTAAGTTCGCCAGAATCACCGGAATATCGCCGGAAAATTCCCAGATGATTTGTCGGCAAACTCCGCACGGCGGCGTGAGTTCTTTTGTATCGGCGACGACCGCGATTTCAGAAAATTCCCTTTCGCCTTCCGAGACGGCTTTCCAAATCGCCACTCGTTCGGCGCAGACGGTCAAGCCGTAACTTGCCGATTCGATGTTGCAGCCGGTAAAAATTTTTCCGCTTTTCGTGCGGACAGCCGCGCCGACGCGAAAATTCGAGAACGGCGCGTAAGCCAATTCTCGAACTTCTTTTGCCGCTTCGACTAATTCTTCTAATTCTTTTTTCATTTAATTGTTCGCAATTTCTTTACGAAGTTTTTCGCGTATCAGACCGCACAAAAATTCAATGCCGATTTCAGGATTGCCGCCTTCGGGAATTATCAAATCGGCGGTGCGTTTTGACGGCTCGACAAACTCGAAGTGCATCGGGCGAACGGTTGCGTAATACTGCGCGATGACTGATTCTACGGTGCGTCCGCGTTCGCTGATGTCGCGCTGAAGTCGGCGGATAAAACGAACGTCGTCGGGCGTGTCAACGAAAACTTTTACGTCCAATAGTTCCGATATATGCGGCTCGGCGAAAATCAAAATGCCTTCGACGATGACAACCGCCTGCGGTTCGATGTGTTCGGTTTCTCGTTTTCTGGTGTGAGTTTTAAAATCGTAAATCGGCATCTCGATTGACTGACCTTGCCGCAGACGCTTTAAGTGATTGACGAGCATTTCGCTGTCAATCGAATCTGGATGGTCGAAATTCGTCTGCCGCCGCGCGTCGAGCGGCATATCTTCGAGGTTTCGATAATACGAATCTTGTTCGAGCAAAACCACGTTTTCCCGCCCGACCGCTTCGATGACCTTTCTGGCAATCGTCGTTTTTCCCGAACCCGTTCCGCCGCAAATTCCGATTATCATACTGTATAATTTTTACCACATAAGTAGTCGGACATAATTATCTTATAGAATAACTGAAGTCCGAAAAATTGATTTTCAAAATACT
>JBPCMK010000141.1:0-13826 GCA_051002375.1 Pyrinomonadaceae bacterium
GCTTGCCAGAACCGATGAAATCAGCGTTACGGGCGCGAGCCTGATTCCTCTGTCCGTAAGTTTTCTTGTAATTTGCTGGTTTTTCCTTTCAAATCGGCTATTGCTCGCAGATTCCTTGAGCAGTTTGAGGAAATACTTAAAAATTGATTTCCCTCGCAAATCAAACAAAGTTTCAAGGCGAAATTTTTACATTGATTTGACGACCGGAATTTTGGATTTCGACATCGTATTGAATTTATTAAAATACTTCGCGCTGACGCTCGTTTTTTTAACTTCGATTTATATGATTTTCACGGCGTTCGAGCTTTGGAAATTCGCTGGAGAAATTTCCGGCGGTTTTACGCTTTTGATAAAATATCTCATTTTTCTAATACCTTTTATCTATCTTCAACTCGCGCCGTCGGCACTAATGATTGCGACTCTGGCAACTTTTGTAATTAAATCCAGACAAAACGAAATCGTTACCTGGACAGCCGCCGGTCAGAGCGTCTACAGGCTTCTGCTGCCGTGCTTTTTTTTGATGATTGCGCTCGGTTTTATAAATTGGGGAATTCAAGAAACGATTGCGCCGAAGACCAATAAAATTCAAGACGATTTACGCGCACAGATTCGCAGTCGAGGCGTTACGGCAAACAAAGCGGGGAAGTATTGGGTGGCAAATGACCGGCGGATCTATTCTTTTGAATTGGACGGCAAGGAAACCGAACCGAATCAAAAGGTGGAAAATCTTTCCGTCTACGAATTTTCCGAAGATGAAACAAAACTTCAAGCGATTTATCGCGCACCGGAAGCGATTTGGGAAAAAGATAAAATAAAATTTCCCGACAAAGCCGAAAAACAAACATGGAACGACGGAAAGGTTTCGGTCGAATCAATTTTAAACGGCGAGATAAAAGAAGACTCGAATCCTTTTCACGATTTGTCGGAAAAACCTTCGCATCTCAGCGCGAGCGAAACGAAAGAGCAAATCAAGGCGAGCGAATCGGAAACCGAGCGCAGAAATTTTCAAGTCGCTTTTGAAAAAAAATATACGACGCTTTTTTTACCTTTCGTGATTACGCTTTTTACCGCGCCGTTCGCGCTGTCTCTGACCAGAAAAGGGCGAGTCGTCACGGTCGGCTACGCGGTCGGAGTGTGGCTTTTGTTTATGGGCGTTACGAACACCTTCGAGCAGTTCGGTTTGAACGGCTACATCGCGCCGACGTTTGCCGTTTGGAGTCCTCTATTTTTATTTTCCGTCATCGGCGCGTTTCTACTTTCAAAAGTTCGGACATAAAAAGGCAGCTTTCTCAATCGAGAAAACTGCCTTCCGCTTTCTGCCGACTGCCTTCCGAGTTTAAGTTCCGGTTTCCCAACTCGTCATATATTCGAGCATTTCGGGCGTTAGAGTATCAATCGAGATACCGAGCGCACGAAGTTTCAGACTGGCGATTTCCTGGTCAACTTCCGCCGGAAGAATGTGAACTTTATGTTCGAGCTTGCCTTTATTTTTAACCAGATATTCGGTCGAAAGAGCTTGGTTGGCAAAACTCATATCCATTACGCTCGCCGGATGACCTTCCGCCGCCGCTAAATTTATTAAGCGACCTTCGCCGAGAACGATGACGCTTTTGCCGTCTTTGCCGATATATTCCTGCACGAACGGACGGCGGTCGGCGACTTCCGAAGACATTTCCTTTAAGGCTTCGAGATTTAATTCCAAATCAAAGTGTCCGCTGTTGGCGACGATTGCGCCGTCTTTCATTACCTCAAAATGTTCTTTGTCAATAACGTGGCGGTTGCCGGTTACGGTAACAAACAAATCGCCGATTTTCGCGGCTTCCGACATCGGCAAAACTCTAAAGCCGTCCATTACGGCTTCAATCGCTTTAATCGGGTCAACTTCGGTTACGATGACATTCGCGCCCATTCCACGCGCCCGCATCGCGCAGCCTTTGCCGCACCAGCCGTAGCCGACGACGACGAAATTTTTTCCGGCGAGCAAAATATTCGTCGCGCGGATGATTCCGTCCAAAGTTGATTGTCCAGTGCCGTATCGGTTATCAAAGAAATGTTTGGTCTGCGCGTCGTTGACCGCCATCGAAGGAAAAGTCATTACGCCAGCTTTTTCCATCGCTTTCAAGCGCACGATGCCGGTCGTGGTTTCTTCGGTCGTGCCGATAATCTGCTCGGCTAATTCCTTCTTTTCCTTGAGCATCGTCGCCACAACATCAGAGCCGTCGTCAATAATAATTTGCGGATTCGATTCGAGAGCCATCCGAACGTGGCGCATATAAGTTTCGGTTGATTCGCCTTTCATTGCAAAAACCGGAATGCCCCAATCGGCGACGAGCGAAGCCGCCACGTCGTCCTGCGTCGAAAGCGGATTCGAGGCGATTAAAATTGCTTCCGCGCCGCCCGCTTGCAGCGTTCGCGCCAAGTTCGCCGTTTCGGTCGTGATATGAGCGCAAGCGACGATCTTCACGCCTTCGAGCGGTTTTTCCGCTTCAAAACGCTCGCGGATAAGTCGCAGAACCGGCATTTCGCGGTCAGCCCATTCGATTCTTTGTTTGCCTTGCGGAGCAAGGTTAATGTCTTTTATATCGTAATCCATTGAAATTCCTTCTTTAGCCATAATTTTATTTTTTGATAGTCGTATTGAAAATAGAAAGTGAAAAAGTGAAAAGGTGAAAAAGTTTTCTCTTCAATGAGTATTTCACTTTTTCACTTTTCTACTTTTTCACTCTGAAACTAAACTCCTGTTGCCATTCCGTTCAAAGCACTCAGTAAAGCGTCGGCTTTGTCGGTTTTTTCCCATGTAAATTCATCGCCGCTTCTGCCGAAATGTCCGAACTTGGCGGTTTCTTTGAAAATCGGACGACGCAAATCGAGCATTTCGATAATGCCTTTCGGCGTTAATTCAAAATTTTGGCGAACCGCTTCCGAAAGTTTTTCCTCGTCAACTCTGCCTGTGCCATGCGTATCTATGCGAACCGAAACCGGCTCGGCAACGCCGATGGCATAAGCCAACTGCACGGTGCATTTTTCCGCCAAGCCCGATGCGACAATATTTTTGGCGATATAACGCGCCATATAAGCCGCCGAACGGTCAACTTTCGTCGGGTCTTTGCCGGAAAACGCCCCGCCGCCGTGCGGCGCGTAACCGCCGTAAGTATCAACGATAATTTTTCGTCCGGTCAAACCGGCATCGCCCATCGGTCCGCCGACGACAAAACGTCCGGTTGGATTAATGTGGTATTTAGTATCGTCATCGAGCAAATCGGCGGGAACAGTGGTTTTGATAATTTTTTCCAAGATGTCTTTGCGAAGCGTTTCCGTATCAATTTTGTCGGAGTGCTGTGTAGAAATTACAACTGCTTCGACGCGAAACGGTTTGCCGTCGCGGTATTCAATCGTAACCTGCGATTTGCCGTCGGGACGAAGATAATCGAGTTCGCCGCTGCGTCTGACTTCGGAGAGTTTGCGCGTCAAATTGTGCGCCAACTGAATCGGCAGAGGCATCAATTCTTTGGTTTCGTTACAGGCGAAACCGAACATCAAACCCTGGTCGCCCGCGCCGCCCGTGTCCACGCCTTGCGCGATGTCCGGCGACTGCGTTCCAACCGCGTCCATCACGCTCAGGGTGTTGCAGTCATAGCCGAAACTCGCATTGTTATAGCCGATGTCGTTAATCGTTTCGCGGACGATTCTTTTATAATTAACGCGGGCGTTCGTCGTGATTTCACCGGCGATAACCGCGAGTCCGGTTGTTACCAGCGTTTCACAGGCGACTCTGGCGTTCGGGTCTTGTTCGAGAATCGCGTCTAAAACCGCGTCGGAAATTTGGTCGGCGATTTTGTCCGGGTGTCCTTCGGTGACAGATTCCGAAGTGAATAAAAAATGTGCGCTGCTCAAAATAGTTTGTAACTCCTTTATACGAATAAAAATTTAAATCTACGGGAAAGATAACAAAAGGGAAATTCTAACTTTTAATTATAAAAGTGTCAAAAGTCTTCGGGTTTCAAGTTTCAGGTTTCAGGTTTCAAGTTTTTGAATTGACCGTTAATTGTTAAGTGATAAAGAAAATCGTTAATTAAAAACCTGAAACCTGAAACCTGAAACTATTCTTCCGTCTTTTTCGCACGGAAACTTTTCAAACCGAAATCGGTCGGTCGGCGAAAGATGAAGTCTGGAATATTGGAATCTTTTGTAATCTCGACGCTGTTGGCGGAAAGCGTCGTGCCGGTCGCGCGTTGAAAATCCGAGATTGATTTATTCAAATCGGTCTGCGCTTGAAGTTCGCGCCCGCGGGCGGCGACGAGTTCGTTTTGCCGTTGGAGAACGAGAAAAACCGTGGTCGTTCCGGCGCGAAATTGTCTTTGCTCGCTTTCATATAATTGCTCGGCGGATTGGCGCGAAGCGAGCGCGGAAGCCAGACGCGCTTCAGCGGAGCGCATCGCTTGCAGCGAGTTTCTGACTTCGGCTTCGATAATTTGTTCCTGCTGCGCCCGCTGATTTTTGATGCGGTCGGCTTGCACGAGCGTTCTGCCGAGATTCGCCTTCGCCACGCGATTTCCGAGCGGCAGCGAAATCTGCACACCGACGCGATACGTCGGAAAATCCTGACCGATTAAATTGCCGAGCGAATTAAAATAACCGCCGACCAGATTCGGCGGAATAATTGTCGTGGTCGTCGTCGCAATGAGCGGCGGCAGGTTGGCAAGCGCGGAAAGTTGATTAACGCGGTCGGTCAGAGCGGAAGTCGAATTGGAAGTGCGAGGTCGGGCAGTTCCCGCCAAACCCTGCGAAGTGTATGTGGCGATTAAATCAATCTGCGGTTTCGTCTGATTACGGTAAAAACGCTCGTCAATGCGGTTGATTTCCGCGTTCGATTCCAACTGTTTGATTTCCGCGCGATTTTTCAAAGCATCGGAAACGGCGGTTTCGAGAGGGATTTTCGGAGCTTCCAGACTGATTTCGGAAATCGGCGTAATCGGGCGCGACCATTCGGCGGCTGTCCGGTCGGACAGCATCAAAGTTTTCAAAGTATTTTCCGCTTTGGTTACGGCTTCCTGCGCCGTATAGACGCTTTGCTCGAACGTCGTGATTTGCGTGTTCGCGGCGATAATCTCGACGGGCGCGAGAACGCCTTTTGAAACCAATCTTTCATTGCTTTCAAGCTGTGTTCGGGCTTGTTTGACCGCATCAATCTGCACTTGCAGATTTCTCAGCGCGTAAGTCAAATCCCAATACGCCTGTTCGACCTGCGCAATTGTTTCGATGGCTTTTTGACGAAACTGCGCGTCGGTCAAACTCAGATTTTTTTTGGCGATTTCGATTTGCCGACGATTGTTGTCGAAACGCCTGCCGCGAAAAAGCGGCTGCACGTAACTAAAACTCAAAGTCGCCGGAAACTGCGGATTGAGCGTCGCGTTGCTGTTGCTCGTCGTCAAACGCGACGAATCGAAATTCGACGAATAAGAGCCGCCCGCAAACGGCGTGTAGCCGCTGACTCCCGACGTGCCGAAAAATCTTTTTTGAGTAACCGAACCGTTCGTCGCGCCGCCGATGGTCGAAGCGGTCGGCGTAGTCGCGCTTTCATAATAGCTCTGGTTGACGAAATTTGGATCGTAGATGCCGCGTGCCGCCCGCAAATTGAATTCAGCAATCTGCACGTCGTTGCGCGAAATATCAATGTCGTTGCTGTTTTGCAGAGCCAGCGTAATGGCTTCGTCTAAAGTCAGAGGCATCTGATTCGTTATATCCACGCCGACTCGTTCAGCCGACGGAAGCGGGCGAATCGGGGCTTCGTAATTCGGCGCAATCGGCGGCGGTTCGACGGGCAAAGTTGCCGGGGCGATGCCGGAAGTTCCAACATTCTGCGTCGGCGTTTGCGGAATTACGGGGTTCGGATTCGCAATCGTTCCGCCCGGCGTTACGCCCGGAGCGGTTTGCGTCGGAAGACCCGGTAACTGTTGCTGCTGCGCCGGATTCGTCGTCCCGGTCGGATTCGTCGTTTGATTCGGCTGATTATTGCGCTGCGTCTGATTATTATTGTTTTGCTGAATTTCAGTCTGCTGCTGCGTCGGCGGCGCGGTCGGCTGATTCGACGGCGGTGTCGCCGACGGCGCGGGCGGCTGAGTAGTCGGCGGTGTTGTTTGCGCCGAAATGGAAACGACAGTCAGAAAAATCACAAATAGAATTGAAAAAATTATCTGCGGCAGCGGTGAATAAAAATTCGGTTTCCCGGCATTCGATTTAAACATAATAATTACTTGCTCGAAGTCGGCTCGGCATAGTTTTCACCGCCTAAATCCGATTCTTCGATTTTTCTCTCCTGTTTGGAAGTTCTAAACATTCCCGCCACGCGCTCGTAAGCCGGACGCAAAGTGCCGACCTTGAATTTATCGTAACGGTCGGAAAATCCGCGCCACAAATGCGATTCCTGCGCGTCGTCAAAAAGCGAATAAAAAACCGGAACCGCCAGCAAAGTTAAAAGCAGACACATTGATTGACCGCCGACCACTAAAATGCCGATCGAGCGATTGGTCGCCGCGCCCGCGCCGCTGCCGATGACCAGCGGCAGCATTCCGGCGACGAGCGCGATGGTCGTCATCAAAATCGGACGCAGACGGTCGCGGTTCGCTTGAATAATCGCGTCATAGCGCACCATTCCCGTTTTGCGAAGATGATTTGTGTGGTCAATCTGCAAAATCGCATTTTTCTTGACGATTCCGAACAACAGCAGAATTCCGAGCGCGGAGAAAATATTCAAAGTTTGTCCGGCAATCGCCGTCGAGAGCAGCGCGAAGGGAATCGAAAGCGGCAAGGTTAAAAGAATCGTTACCGGATGAATAAATGATTCGAACTGCGCCGCCAAAATCAGATACATAAACACGAACGACAGCAGAAAGGCGTATAAAAACGAATTGTATGCGCGGTTCAATTCTTTGGACGTGCCGGTTACGCCCGTCGTATATTCAGCCGGCAGATTTAACTGCGCGGCGTAACCTTGAAGTTTTTTAAGCGCGTCCGATTCCGATGTGTTTGGCGGCAGTCCGGCGGTAATCGTTATTTGCCGCTGGCGATTGAGACGACTGATTGACGACGGACTCGTGCCTTCCTCGACCTTGACGAGTTTTTCCAACCCGACCGGATTTCCGCTCGCCGAAGCGACCGTGTAATACTGCAAATCGCTGCGGTCGCGGCGAAATTCTTCTTCCGCCTGCACGACGACATCGTATTGTTTCGTGCCTTCGGTGAATGTCGAAACCCTCTGTCCGGCGGCGAAAGTATTTAACGCCTGCGCGACATCTCCGGCTTTTACGCCCAAATCCGCCGCTTTTTGCCGATCTATAACAACTCGAATTTCCGGCGAACCGGCTTGATTTGAAGTGTCCGGGTCGCGGAAAAGCGGGTCTTGTTGTAGTTTGGCGACAAGCTGGTCACCGTATTCTTTGAGTTTTTCCTGATCCGGTCCAGAGATGTAAAAACCGATTCCCGAACCGCCGCGTCCCAAACCCAAACTGCCGGAGATTGAAGACGAACCGGAGACATTTATTTTGTAATCGTCGCTGGAATATTTCTTCGTAATGCCGCGCGTTTTATTGATCAGATCGGCTTGCGATTGACTGCGCTCGGAGACGGGTTTGAGTGTAACGAAAATCCTGCCCGAATTTCCGCCCGCCGAGCTTCCGAATCCGGCTAAAACCAGAGTGCTTTGGACTTCGGGAAGCTGCTCGCGCAAATCGCGGGCGATACGGTCTAAAATGCTTTGCGTGGCGGAGAGCGAAGTGCCTTGCGGTCCGCGCAGATTTATATCAAACGCCGATTCGTCTTCGTCGGGCAGAAACGCCATTCCGACATAACTGAATAACGGATAAATCGAGGCGACAACTAAAACGCAAAGCAAAACGACCGCCCATCGAAAACGCATCGAGACTTTCAAAAGCCACGTATAAACGCCGTCAATTTTGCTGTAAAACCAAGAATTTTTAGAATCGGTTTCAGGTTTCGAGTTTCCGGTTTCAGGTCGCTCGGTTGCAGCAGTTTCGACTAGCGTTCCATCGCTCAAAACTTCAAAATTATCTCCACTTGAAACTTGAAACTTGGAACTTGAAACCTTTTTACGTTTGATCCAGCGCGAGGCGAGCATCGGCGTTAATGTAAAGGAAACGATTAAAGAAACGGCAATCGCCGCCGCGCTCGTCAAACCGAACGAAGACATAAATCGTCCGACGATGCCGGTCATAAATCCGACCGGAATAAATACGGCAAGCAATGAAAGCGTCGTCGCCAAAACCGCCAGACCGATTTCGCGCGTGCCTTCAATCGCCGCTTGAAACGGATTCATTCCTTTTTCTTCAACGAAACGATAAATATTTTCCAGCACGACAATCGCGTCGTCAATAACGATGCCGACCATCAATGTCAGAGCGAGCATCGTCATCTGATTGAGCGAATAGCCCAGGTAAGCAATGACGGCGAACGAGGCGATAATCGAAGTCGGAATCGCCAGAGCCGCGATAATCGTCGAGCGAAAATTCCATAGGAAAACGAACACGACCACCGCCGCCAAAAATCCGCCGAAGATTAAATGTTCTTCGATAGCGTGTAAGCTGTTTTCGATAAATTCCGATTGGTCGCGCGTTACGGCGACTTTGAAATCAGGCGGCAAATTCGGAATGATTTCCTTCATTCTGGCTTTGACGTTATTGATGACGGCAATCGTATTCGAGCCGGACTGTTTGCGAATGGCGACCGAAACCGACTGCACGCCGTTGAGCGAGGCGGCGGAAGAAGCGTCCGCGCCGCTGTCGTCAATGCGTCCGATGTCTTTGATTTTGATCGGAAAACCGTTTTTCGTGGCGACGACGATTTCATTAAAATCTTTGATGGCGGTCAATTTGCTCATCGTTCGCAGACCGAGAGTTTTCGCGCCTTCCGTCAAATTGCCGCCCGGAAGTTCCAGATTCTGCGAGCGCACGGCATTCGTTACATCCGTGAGGGAAAGATTATAAGCCCGCAGACGATTCGGGTTAATATAAACTTTGATTTCGCGCTGGCGCGCGCCGTAAATAAATACTTCGCCCACGCCGTCGGCAGATTCGATGCGGTCTTGAATCAGAGTTTCCACCAAATCCGTCAATTCGACGACATTTCGCGGCGCACTGACGGCATAGAGCAAAACCGGCGAAGAATCCGGGTCGGATTTTCGCACGACCGGCGGATCGGCGGTTTCCGGCAGGCGATTGACGACGGTCGAAATTTTTTGCTGAAGTTCCTGATACGCTTGATCCGGGTTTTTTTCGAGATTAAAAGTCAAAAGAATATTTGAACTTCCGCGTGATGAAGTCGAAGTCATCTCGTCAATGCCCGGAACAGTATTGACCGCGCCTTCGATGATGTCGGTTACTTCCGATTCCGTTTCTTCAGTAGCCGCGCCCGGATTCGACGTCGAAACCGAAATCGTCGGCACGTCAATCTTCGGAAAGCGGTCAACGCCGAGCGTAAAAAACGAAAATCCTCCGACGACCGTCAGAAACATCACGATCACGGTGGCAAAAACCGGGCGGTTGACACAAATTTCAGCTAACCATTGCATATAAATTCTTCGCTCAATCGAGAAACGGTAATTTAAAATTAAAACTGCACTTTCGCGCCTTCGTAAAGTTTTTCCAGATTGCTCGTCGCCACCGTCTCATCGGCATTTACGCCCGATAAAATCTGTATGTAATCATTTTCTTCGGTGCCGAGTTGGACGACGCGCAATTTCGCCGCGCCATTCTGAATCACGAAAACGCGATACGATTGGGTCGCCTGATCATTATAAACCGCCGCTTTCGGAATAAATACGCCGTCGCTTCCGCCTTGCCGCACGATTTGCGAGGTGGCGAACATTCCGGTTCGCAAAGCGTTTTCATTGTTTTCAATCGAGACTTCGACGATTGCCGAGCGCGTCGTCGGGTCAACCGCCGGATTAATCGCCGTTACCGTTCCGCCGAACTTTCTATCTTTATATGCGTCAACCTCGATGGAAACGGCGCGTCCCAAAGAAACATACGGCACGTTCGCCTCGGTTACCTGAAGCTGCGCTTTGATGGGATTGGTCCGAAGTATCGTTGCCACGACGGTTGCCGTCGAGACGAATTCGCCGACCGCCACCGGACGATTGCTGATAAATCCGGCAAAGGGAGCGCGAACGATTGTATCGGCAACCGCCTGGTTGGCGAGAGCGACTTGCGTCTGCGCCGATTCGACGGCGGCTTGTGCGCTTTTAACAGCTTCGTTGCTTTGCCGCGCGGTATTTTTCGCCGCTTCTAATTGCTGCTCTGCGCTGTTGACCTGCGCGCGCGCCGTGTCTCGCGCGGTTCGATAACCTTCGTAAGTGGCGACGGCGACATCGCCGGTTTCGACGAGTTCACGATAGCGTTTCTCATTGGCTTCGGCTTGGCGCAGTTGGGCGAAGGCTTGCTCGTAATTGGCGTTGGCGACGCGAACTTCGGGGATTGCCGTCGCGGAAAAAGCACCGTTTTGAGCGAGACCCAGACGCGCTTCGGCTTGCCGCACAGCGGAAAGAGTTTGATTGACCGCGGCTTTAGCCTGGGCGAGCTGCAATTGCGCGTTTTTTTCGTCCACTTTGGCGATCACGCTTCCTTGTCCGACAAAATCACCGACATTCACATTTACATTAGTAATTTTTCCGGCAACTTTCGGCGCGATATTCGATGTTTCTTCAGCCACCAAACTGCCGGTCGCCTGAATAACGGAAGGAACTTGCCGCATTTCGGCTGGCGCGTGCGAAACGGTGAAAACTTCGTTTCGGGATTGCTGCTGATTGGCATCGGCTTGTTCTTTCGCCTTTGATTCGGAACGATTACAAGCGGCAAAAAACGCCGTCAGCACCAAAATAGAAATTAAAAATACCCTTCGGACGGAGAGTTCTAGTCCGGGTTTTGAAAAAATCATATTAACTATGTCTTGCCTTAAAATATAAAAAAGACGACTCGGGAAAAATTTGTACAAATAAATCTTACAAAAAAATAGACACGTAAAACACTCGAAGGGTTACAAAAAAATACTCGGTTAAAAATTTTCAATCGAAATTCGTAACCGAATTCACACGCGGCGTGTCTATCTATTCGGTAGATAATTTTTATATGCCGTTTGATAACATTCCGCCGCGCGTCTAAAATCTGTCAAGACGATTCGATAGAGCAATAAAGGAAAAACGGCTTGACGGAAGATTACGAAAATTTGCCGGAAAGGGAATTGGCGAATCGCGCCGCAGGCGGCGATGACGCGGCTTTCGGCGAAATCGTGCGCCGTTTCAGCCCGCGCGTTTTCCGCGTCTCCGCCCGTTTTTTTCGTTCTGAAGGTTTGGTTGAAGAAGCCGCGCAGGAAATTTTTCTGAAAGCCTTTACCCGCATCGGAAGTTTTGAAGGACGCGGTTCGATGGAAGGCTGGCTGACGCGCGTCGCCGTAACGACCTGCATAAATTTGACGCGCGTCGCTAAACGGCAGCCGGAGTTGTCAATCTCGGATTTGACCGATGAGGAAAATAATTGGTTAGAGGAAAAAATTTACAACGCCTCGACGGAAAATTATCGAAACGAAGAAGATAAATTAGTCGCCGCCGATTTGGTCAACCGCGTTTTAGCAACTTTGCCGCCGAAGGACGTTTTGGTTTTAACCTTGGTGGACGGCGAAGGCGAATCGCTAAAGGAAGTGGCGAAGGCGACCGGCTGGAGCGAATCGAGAGTTAAAGGCAAAGCCTTCCGCGCACGAAAAAGATTCCGCGAGGCACTCCAAAAATTGTTAAAAGAAGGCGACGAAAAATTTTTTAAAGTTGAAAAATAAATAATAAACCGATGAAAAACCGACATATTACAAAACTTCTCGATAAGACGAAATTTACCGATTTGAACGAGGAAAGTTTAGCGATTATTTTCGCGCACACTGCCGTCTGCACAAACTGTCGGCAAGCGTTTCGCGCCGCGCAGACGGCTTCGGTTTTACTCGAACAAACTGACGCGGACATTTCACCGCCGCCGTTTTTTCAGGCAAAGGTAATGAATGCGTGGCGGGAAAAACAGCGTCTGCGGAAAACGTCGAGGTCGTTTCGGCGTTGGTGGCAAACCGCTTCGGCGATGGTTTCCTTGATGCTTATCGTAGTTGCCGGACTGCTTGCGCTGGCGATGTTCGCGCCAAACACCGCAGACGATAATCGGGCGCAAGCGGGCGGCGAAAACTTTTATTCGACCGACTCGGTGATTCTCGACAAACAGCCGGAAGATTTAACGACCGAACAGGCATTTCGAGTTTTATACGATTCAAAAAACTCAAAAAGCGATATTAGGATTGTGAAATGAACGTCGAAACCAAAAACAGATGGCAGATTCGCCTCGTTACGATAACTATTTTTCTGCTCGGTTTCTTTGCCGGAGCAGTCGCTTTGAATGCGTATCATTTGTGGTTCGGCGCGGAAAAACGTCAAACCAAACAACAGCGGTATGACGAGGCATTAGATAGTTTGCAATTAAACGAAACGCAAAAAGCCGAAGTGCAAAAAACCATCGGCGATTTGCGCGACCAAATTCAAAAACTGCGGCAGGAAGACGAACCGCAAATACAGGAAATCCGCACACAAACCGACGCGCGACTGCAAAAAATTCTGACACCCGACCAATGGAGCAAGTTTCAAGCATTACGCGAAAAAATTCGTCATAGTGAAAATTAAAAATTCTAAATTTTTTAGTTAGCGGCGCGAATTCGAGTTAACTAATTTCAAAAATCCAGATTCGCATTGGCGGACGCGCAGTTGTTCGTCCGAGAAAAACTTTTATCAACGACGGGCGCGAGAATCTCAAGTAGCCGGGGAAAGGCTAATTTTACGCTTTCGGCTTTTCACTGAAAATTTCCCGTTCCGATGAAATCGGTCTCCGTCAAATCGCCGGACAAACTGATGTAAATCGTGTTCGGATTAAACGTGAAGCGTTTCGCGCTGATCGTTAAAATGTAGCCTTGTCCGACCGCCAGATTCTCGAATCGGTAAAAGCCGAAGCTGCCCGAACTTGCGTAGAAAATCTCGCCCGTCGCCGCGTTCGTCAGGATTAGACGGACATTGCGAATGCCTTTTCCGGCTTCGGTTTTGATTCGCCCGCTGAGGCTCGCGGCGGCGGCGGTCGGCGCAATCGGCGCGGCGGTGAAGCATCCGCTTTTGACGTTGAAAGTGCCGCTTGCGCTCGTGTCGGTGATTGCCTGCCCGATTGCGCCGGTGATCGAAAAGATGTTTCCGGCATCCGCGCTCGTTCCGCCGCCGCCCGCGATGACTGATTGCGTGACGGTGTAATTGCCGCCGGTCTGCGCCTGAATGGTCGCGCCGAACAGCATAAAGATAATGATTTTGACAGTTAAACGGTTGTTCATTTTATTTCTCCTCGTCAATTTTCGCCGGTGTGTTTTGCCGGACGGGATTTTGCAGATTTTTCAAATATGGTTTGTCAGCCCGAAGGCGCGGCGGCGAAATTTCGCGCCGCGCCTTCGGGTTTTCGGATGCCGAAGCGATATTAGCGGATGAAAATATATTCATTTTTCGTCCGCTTAAAAGTTACTGCGGGCAATTCACCAACTGACTGACTTGTAATGTTCCGTTGTTAGTAACAGCGACTTGCCAACATTTACCGTTCGGGGAGGTCAAGTATAAGGGAGCCCCCGCAGTAGATAAGTAGTCGGACATAATTATCTTATAGAATAACTGAAGTCCGAAAAATTGATTTTCAAAATACTTCCAACTGCTCCGAGAATCTGTCTGACCGAGTAGTGCAGTTGTGCTTTATCAACATAAT
>JBPCMK010000142.1:0-18014 GCA_051002375.1 Pyrinomonadaceae bacterium
TGTGTGGCTCTATCAACTCGTTTTTCTGATGAATTTTCGTCAGAATAAACCTTTATCTGTTGTCAAAGAACAGGTCGAATCTGCTCGTTGGCGGATTCCAATATGATTTATGCACAGGCTTCAGCTATTTAAACCGATGCGCCGCGTTAAATTCTTAAATCGTTCGTCGTCTCGCATCGAATCGAATTCGCGCCGCGCATTTATGAACGGCAAAAGAAAAGCGTGCGCTTTGAAGGTTCGCTCCAAACATTCAAAAGATTTTTCCTTCTCGCCGAGCAGCGCGTAAATCACGCTCAAATTATAATCATCGAAAGTTGGATCGCGCGGTTTTTCTAAAGTTTCCCTTAACATTTCCTTCGTTACGCCGCGTCCGCCGTCAGTTTGATAAATGAAATACAACTGTTTTGGTAAAATTTCCTGCGCTTGCGAATGATCAATTTTGTCGGCGCGAACGCTTTCGACGATAAACGCCTGAAGAAGAATCATCGCGTTATTGGCAAGCGGCGCGATTTCTTCCGAACGCAGACACTGCGCTTTCGTTTCCTCGAACGGTTTGGCGTAAGTGTCGAATTCGCACAAATCCGAATTATAATTCGGCGACATCGGTTCAATCTCGACGGCTTTTCGCAGTTCGACTTCGGCTTCGTCAAAACGCCTCTCAATCATCAGCAAAGTCGCATACCATTGATGCGCCTTTCCACAATTCGGATCGAGTTCGATGGCGTGTTTGTATTCGTTTTCGGCTTCGTCCCACTGCCATTTATCCATCGCTTCGATAAAGGCGAGCGAAGCGTGCGCGTCAGCCGAATTCGGCTCAATAGTCAGAGCCTTTTGAACATATTCTTCCGCCATCTGCCATTCCGCCGGATCGTTATTGAGCATCGAATATGTATCAGCCAAACCGACATACGAAAGCGCGAAATTCGCGTCGAGCGCAATTGAACGCCGGAATAATTCCGCCGCCTGCCGCATCTTTTCCGCATTGCGCGTTTGCCAGAGTTCGATTCCGCGCCGGTAAAACTGATACGCTTCGAGATTTTCGGTCGGGCGTTTTTCAAAGTTTGATTGCTTTGAGGAATTTTGTCGAGACTGCAAATTTTGCGCGACCGCCGCATTATGCTGCCGGTAAGTTAAACCGGCGGCGATAAACAATAACAATACGCCGACGGCGAATACAGCATAACGATTAGCTTTGCCGAATTTGATTTGAGATTCGTTTCTTTTTTCTGACTGCTGATTTTCAGGCAAATCTTTTATCGAACCTTCCGTGTTAATTTGCTCCGAAACCGAATAAATTTTTTTCTCGTTAGCCTGCGAAATTTCTCTTTGCAATACTTCGGCGTTAAAACGAAAACCGCGGCGAGGAATGGTTTGAATCAGATTTTCCGTGTCGCCGAATTTTTTGAATGCTTTACGAAGCTCGTAGATATTAACCGACAAATTGCTTTCTTCGACAAATGTCTCGCCCCAGACTTTCTCCATCAAGAAATCTTTGCTAACGACGTTTCCGGCATCTTCAATCAGCACGATCAAAGTTTCAACGACTTTCGGTTTGAGCGGAACAGGCGCGTCTTCGTGAAATAAAGTTCTTGAATTCACATTCAGAGAAAATTTGCCGAATTTGTATAAGTAGTTCACTTTGTTGGATATAAAGTCGCGCTTAAGTTTCGCTTATGAAAAATTTAAATATCGTTAAAGACTTCCGGCTTGAAAATATCAGATTATCGAACTGTTACAGATAGAATTATTTTGGACGCGGGCGTATTTTGCCCGTTGATTGTGATTTTACATCAAAACCGAAACGCTACAAAGCAAAACCGTCCGAAAGGCAAAATACAAATTAAAACTTCGCAGACCGGCGTAAAATTTTAACACCGGCGACCTTTATGATGATGTGGTTCGTTCTCATAGTTATCTTGCGCTGAGCATTTATCAATTAGGTAGCTATTGTCAAAGCAAATCTATTTTTCTTCCTTGACCTATTTTGAGTGAAAATCTTGCGCTTTATAATGAGAGCGAAATTTTTTGCAAACATTTTGGCGGAATTACAAAGAAACTTTGCCCCGCGCAATTTCAAATTTATTAAATTTTAAGGAGACTTTTCAATGAACATTCAAAACACTCGAAACCTTTTTGCGGCTTTGTTAGTCACGCTCGCGTTTTTTGGCGCGGCGGCTAACCGGACGAGCGCGGCTAACAACCGTCTCGGCGAACTCGACCCGACTTTCAATCCGGTTTTGCTGAACACTTCGGTTACCGATAATAACTCTTACGCCAACGCGGTTGCGGTTCAGCCGGACGGCAAAATACTTTACGCCGGTTCTTTTCTTTCGGTCGAACGACAGTCGCGCAACTACATCGTGCGCTTCAACGCGGACGGCACGCTCGATGCTTCGTTCGACAGCGGCGGAACGGTTAACGGCATCATCAATTCGATGGCTTTGCAGGCGGACGGCAAGATTATCGTCGTCGGCAGCATTGCGAACGTCGCCGGTCAACCGCCGAAAAGCATCGCGCGGCTGAATGCAGACGGTTCGTTTGATACGACGTTTAATACTTCATCTAATTCGACGGGCGGCGTTGCCGTCCAATCAGACGGAAAAATACTCATTAACTCCAGCGTTCCTAATGTCGGCTCCAAAATCGTCCGCCTCAACGCCGACGGTTCGCCCGACGCGAGTTTTAGTTCGCCGACGGGCTGTACCGGAAGTCGAATCGCGGTTCAGACGGACGGCAAAGTCATAACCAACTCTTCTTGTCAGAGCAGCAGCATCGGCATCTCACGCCTGAACGCGAACGGAACGCTCGATTCGTCTTTCAACGCCGGAACGGGCGCGAACGGTTCGGTTGATGTCGTCGTTCTGCAATCAGACGGTAAAATTCTTGTTGGCGGTCAATTCACGGCTTTTAACGGTCAAACGCGCAACGGTTTGGCGCGGCTCAACGCCAACGGCTCACTCGACACAGCATTTAGCTCGAATGTTCCGCAGTTTTTCCAATCGCAAGCCGTCGCCGTTCAATCGGACGGGAAAATTCTCGCCGCCCGCAGTTTAAGCGGCATCGGCGGAGCGGACAAATCGGTTTTGCGTTTCAATGCCGACGGCTCGACCGACGCCGCTTTTGACGCGACGGCAGTCGCTACTATAAAAGCGATTGCCGCCGCGCCGGACGGAACAGTTTATATAGGCGGCAATTTGGCAACTTTCCAAAATTCCGTTTTTGTCCAAAAACCGTTTTTGCATTTGAACTCGAACGGCTCGATTGACTTTCCGTTCAATCCTTACGTCGCCTCGCCTGACGACGCAGGGATTATAAATCATTTTGTCGTGCAGCCGGACGGCAAAATTTTGGTTACCGGTTCGCTGTTTCAAGTCAACCGGCAGCCCCGTTCGTTTCTCGCTCGCATCAACGCGGCCGGAACGCTCGACCCGACCTTTACGCTCGACCCGAACGCCGTAGTTAATAACAGAGCGAACGCGCTCGTTTTGCAGCCGGACGGCAAGATTTTAATCAACGCTTCGACTCCCACCTCCGGCAACGGCATTATCCGGCTCAACGCCGACGGTTCGCTCGACAACAGTTTCAATTTGGGAAGCGGCGGCGATGCGGGCATCTCTCTAATAGTTCTTTTACCGACCGGTAAAATTTTGATTAGCGGAGGTTTTTCAATTATTAACGGGCAATCACGCAGAGGATTTGCGCGATTGAACTCTAACGGAAGCGTTGACAGTTTCAATCCCAATTCAGGTGCGCCGCTTTCGATACTCGTGCAACCCGACGGAAAATTTGTGGTTAGCGGCGTTTCATCCGTCAACGGAACCGCGCGCAGCGGAACTGCGCGATTTAATCTTGATGACACGCTCGATTTGACATTCGCCAACACGAATCTCGGCGGCGCAGCAAGATATTTTGCTTTGCAGCCGGACGGAAAAATTATTGCGGACGAAGGCGGCTACGTCGTGCGTGTCAATGCGGATAACACCATTGACAACAGCTTTCGCGGTGTCGAATTTCGCATCTCGACCAATGTTACCGGCAGCGTCAGCACGGCGGCGATACAGGCGAACGGAAAAATTCTGATTGGCGGCAATTTCACGCTCGTCAATCAGAATTCCTTCAAACCGCACCAGAATATCGCCCGAATAAACGCGGACGGTTCGGTTGACGATTCATACATCAATTTCGGCGGCGCATCTTCTTCGGTCAGTCAAATCACGTTACAAACGGACGGCAAAATTCCGCTCGCCGGATTCTTCAAAACCTTCAACAACTTCGGACGTTTCGGCTTGGCGCGTTTGAATCAATCAGCAGTGGCGACAAATCGAAGTTTCGATTTTGACGGCGACGGCAAAGCGGACGTTTCGGTTTTCCGCCCGTCGAGTGGCACTTGGTATCTGAACCAATCAACCGCCGGTTTCACTGGAATAGCTTTCGGTTTAGGGACTGACAAACTCGTCCCCGCCGATTACGACGGCGACGGTAAAACCGATGTCGCGGTTTATCGCAATGGAACTTGGTATCTGAATCGAAGTTCGCTCGGATTTACGGGTGTGAATTTTGGCGCGGCGGACGATATTCCCGTTCCGGCAGATTTTGACGGCGACGGAAAAGCAGAACTCGCAGTGTTTCGCCCGTCGAATGGAACTTGGTATTTTTATAACTTGGCGACGAATCAAACGACCGCCACACAATTCGGACAATCCGGTGATAAACCTGTTCCGGCGGATTATGACGGCGACGGTAAAACCGACGTTGCCGTTTATCGTTCGGGAATTTGGTATATTCAGCGAAGCCAACTCGGTTTTACCGGAATCTCTTTCGGCAATGCCGACGACAAACCCGTTCCGGCAGACTACGACGGCGACGGCAAAGCCGATGTCGCGGTCTTTCGTCCGTCAACCGGAACTTGGTATTTGCAAAGAAGTCAGCTTGGATTTACGGGTATTGCCTACGGTTTGGGAACAGACCTTCCGGTTGCGGCGGATTATGACGGCGACGGTAAAACCGATTTGGCGGTTTTCAGGAACGGCTTTTTTTACATTCTGCAGAGCAGCAACAGTCAAACCGCCGCGCAGCAATTCGGAGCGGCAAATGATATTCCCGTTGCCGGCGTTTACAGTAATTAAAAGCAGTTTGTAAATAATATGTTTAATATCATTCGCTCAAGATATTAAATTCTGATTCTCTAAGTTCTTTGCGACCAACAAATTTGTTAATCGCAAAGAACTTGTAGAATATCCATAAAATACGATTTACGAACCCAATTTCTTTATTCAACTTGCCCCTGCTTCAAAAATCAATTCCCAATAACCGACATCAATCCAGCGACCGAGTTTAAATCCGACTTCGCGGAAGTGAGCGACTTTTTCCATTCCGAATTTTTCGTGCAGTTTAATGCTCGCTTCGTTAGGAAAAGAAATTCCGGCGATTATCGCGTGAACATTCATTTTTGAGAGTTCGTCAAATAATCGTTCGTAAAGTTTCGCGCCGATTCCGGTTTGCTTCAAATCATTTTTCACATACACGGAAACTTCGACGGAATTTTTATATGCCGAACGCGGCTTGTAACACGAAGCGTAAGCGTAAGCCGTGATTTCGTCGTTTTCTTCCGCGACCAAATACGGATAATTTTCGCTCGTCTCCAAAATTCGCCGCCGCATTTCTTCAACGCTTACCGGCTCGATTTCAAAACTGTGATGCGTGTTCAGAATGTAATAATTATAAATTTCGACGATTTGCGCGGCATCGGTTAATTTGACGTGGCGAATGTTCATTTACTTTATCGGCAAATTAAAAGATTGGCGAGCGGTTTTTCTTATCAAGCGGCAATGTTTGACGGCTTCTTTGGCTTCGGATTTATTTGACGAACTGCCCGGATAACGATACTTGACCGCAAATACTGTAAGAAATGCCGAGCTATTTTGTAGGTTTGTCCAGTTCGGCTCAATCGTTAAAAGCGAATCGAGCAAGTGCAGCAGATTATGAGTTTTTGCAAATACAATTCCGGCTTCTTGCAGTCGCGCCTTAAAGTATTTCTCGGCACATTGCTGCGCGTGAAAACAAGCGGCATCATAGTTGGGATTCTTTCGCGCTCGATATTCGCGCAGTAATGTTGCCCGGTCGCCTTCGGCTTTATCAATCCATTCCTGCGTTATTGCTTTCATATAAAACTTTTCCCCGTTCGACAATTTCACGCATAAAAAAATCTTCCATTGCAATTCGTTCCTGAACTTGTTCCGAGGTCCGAACAAGCAAATCAAGCGGCATCGTCCTTTTTAGTTTAAGAAGAATTTCAACTGCCTTTTGAGAATTGCTTCCTTCAAACGGCATTACGACCAGCAAATCAACATCTGAATCTTTTGTCGGGTTGCCGTAGGCGTGCGAGCCGAAAAGAATGATTTTTTGCGGACTGAAATTTTCGACGATTTGCCGACACAGATTTTTAATTTTAGTATTGACTCTCATTTTTTAACTTTTCAAAAAATTAAAAATTAAGTTTAGCAAATAACCGGCAACGGCGGAGTTGACTTGAGCGGAAACAGCTAAACTTAAGTTAAGAATTAAAAGATAATCCAATTTTTATTTCAAATCGGCAATCCAAATGTTGCCCTTCGTTTCGGCATATTCAAAAGCGATTTTGTCTCCCGGATGCGACCACGTCGAATGGCGAACGTAAGAATTCAGCTTTGTGTAAATCGTCAACTGCTTGTTTTGTCTGGTTGAGCGCGAAACCCAATAGAGATTCCAAACGCCGTTACTGAATACCAATGCGCCTGACCATTTCATCAAAGCGCGGGTCGTCGCGCAGGGAATCAAAGCGCGGGTCAGCTTGAATATAAACGATCATATTCTCGTGACGCTGATAAGCATTTTCCAGATTTTCAAATGCCTTATCCTTGTCGCCTGCCCCGGCATAAACTCCCGCATGGTAAGAAGGCTGGTTGGGGTTTTTTTCATACTGCTTGGCTTGTTCGCGCAAAACACCCTTCCAACCAAATGTCTGGTATGCGGTTTTAAAAAGCTGCACGGTTTCCTCGTCTGTTTGCGCTAATTTTTGAAATCTCATCAGCCGTTCAAATGCTTTCGCCTCTCCCTGCATATCTACTCCGCGAACCAGCCAAAAGAAGTTGACTGCGCGATTCGGATTAATTTCGCCGAGTCTGTCTAACTGCCGCGCAGCCTCGTCGTAACGGCGGGCGTAAGTCAAACAAACCGTATAGACAAGTTGATGATAAAACGAGGTTGGGTCGAGGTCTATGGCGGTTTTGATTTCGGCAATTGCTTCGTCGAAACGACCGCGAGTGAGAAAGCGCGCGTAAACATTGTGCGCTACCGCCGAATTGGGTTTTAATTCGATGGCGCGTTTGCACGCCGCTTCCGCTGCGTCGTGATCGTATTCGTAATACATTTTCCAATCGCATTGCGCGCTGTAGGCTTCGGAGAGATTATTGTCCAACTCTAACGCCTTATTGATCGCCTCGATTGATTTCCGATACTCATCTTCCACGTTGGCGGTGTTGACGATATTGGCAGTCGTCCGGCGCGCATGGGCGATACCCGCCCACGCCTGCGCGTAATTCGGGTCGAGCCGGACGGCTTGTTCTAATGCTTCAACCGCCTTCGGTCCGTTTCTCTGATCATAGAAAAACATTCCTTGCAGGTAGAGCCGATATGCTTCTTCATTGTTCGTCCCGCGCACAGCCTTCGCGCCGCTCAATGTGGTGGCGAATCGCGCCGACAAAAGGTTTCCGACTTCGCCCGCAATCGCGTCCTGCATCGCAAAAACGTCGCCCGCATCTTTTTCACTTTTATAAGTTTCTTCTATCTGCCCGCTCGCCACATTAAAAAGCTGTGCGGTGATGCGGATTTTCCCGCCCGCCAATTGATAATTTGACGCGAGAACATAATCAACCTGCTGTTCACGTCCAGCCGCAAGCGGGTCTTGCCCGACATACGCATATTGCCGCGTCGCGCTCAAAGGACGGACAATAAAACCTTTCATCGAACTGAGCTTATAAATCAAGGAATCGGCAATCCCGACTTCGTAAATCTCGTCGCGGTTTGCCGTGTTAATTGGCTTGAGCGGCAAAACGGCGATTGATTTTTTGCTGCCGACAGCCGTTTTCCCCGTCGAGTAAAAATAAAAGCCGAGCGCGATTGCGCCGATGAGCAATCCCACGAGCGCAAATATGGCAAGCGATTTATGCTGTTTGATTTGCTGCGAAAAATTATTTTGCGTTTCGGCGGTTCGTTTGTTCGCCTCGCCCGTCGTCGCTCGTAAAATTGCCGTTTCGTTTCCATTTTCGAGCGAATGTAATTTCTCCAATTTCTCATCGAGCGTTAGATTTTCCCGCAAATCTTTCAAATCCGTCAGCACATCCTTCATCGTTTGGAAACGCTCGTCCGCGTTTTTCCGAAGCATTTTTGAAATGATGCGCTGCATTTCGTCCGGCACATTGGCGGCAAAGCGTGAAATCGGTTGCGGTTCTTGATTTATCAAATTCGCAAATGTCTCCGAAACCGAATCGCCCGCAAACGGCGTTCTGCCCGCAATCATTTCGTAAATTACAACGCCGAAACTAAAAATATCGGTGCGTTTATCAACTTGTTCGCCTTTGGCTTGTTCGGGCGACATATAATTGACCGTTCCCAAAATCACACCCTTCGCCGTTTGATTCTTCCCAACGGTCAAATCTTCCAAACCGAGAATGGACTTGTTTTTCCGTTCGACAAGTTTTGCCAGACCGAAATCCAGAATCTTCACATAACCGTCAGGGCGAATCATTATATTTTCGGGTTTGATGTCGCGGTGAACCAGATGCGCTTTGTGGGCGGCGGCGAGTGCGCCCGCAATTTGGATTAAAATGTCGAGAATCTCCGATAACCCGAGTCTTGATTCGCGGATAACTTCACGCAGAGTTAAGCCTTCAATGAATTCGCTGACGATGTAATGCGCGTCCTTGGCTTCGCCGAATTCGTAAATCGTCACAATATTCGGATGATTCCAAGCAGATGCGGCTTTTGCTTCCGCGAAAAATCTTTGGAGATTCGATTCATTACCGCTAAACTTTTCGTTGAGAATCTTGACGGCAACCGAGCGGTCGAGTTTTTTGTCTCGTGCAAGATAAACTTCGCCCATTCCGCCCGCGCCGATTTGTTCGACAATTTCGTAATGTCCGAAACATCTTCCCGTTTCGAGTTTTTTTTGTTCGGCTTCGATGACACCCGCAACTTTGGCAACGGCGGGCGTTTCCATAAAACTTTCGGCACTGTCGAGTGATGACAAGAGCGTTTCGACCTCGCGGAGCAGAGTTTTATCCACGCCGCAAACTTCGTTGACAAATCTTGCGCGTTCTTCAGGCTTTTGACGCAAGGCATCGTCAAAAATTTCTCTTATTTGCTGCCAATTTTCGTCTGCCATTTTTGACCGTCCCCCAATCTTAACATTGTTAGCGCGACATTTTCCGAAATTACAGTTCGGATTTATTTCGTCAAATGACGGCGACTAAAAAATTCTTTCCTTATTTTTTACTTTGTTAGTTCGCGGTGCAGCCAAGCTTTAGCCATTTGCCAATCGCGTTTGACGGTTGATTCGGAAATGCCTAAAACTTCCGCCGTTTCCACCACGTCCAATCCGCTGAAAAATCTGAGCTCGACAATTTTTGCCAGATATGTTTCCCTTTCGGCGAGCCGGTCTAAGGCTTCGTCAAGAGCGAGCAAATCGAAATCGGTTTCGCTCACAGAAATCGTCAAGGCGTTTTCAAGCGGCAAATCGCTCTCGACACCGCCGCGCCGAACGCGATGTTTTGTCCGGGCATAATCAATCAAAATCCGCCGCATCATCGTGGCGGCAACGGCGAAAAACTGCGAACGGCTCTCCCACGCGACCGATTTTTGCTCGGCTAATTTGAAATACGCTTCGTGAACCAGAGCAGTGGTTTGGAGCGTATGTCCGCTACGCTCTTTTCGCAAATAACGATGCGCCTGCTTGCGTAGTTCGTCATAAACGAGTTTGAGCAAAGCGTCCGCCGAATAGTCGCGCCGGTTGTCGTTCCAATCGCGTAACTTTTCCGTTATCTCGCTTGTCTGCTGCGCCTTGTCCGTCATTGCCAAACCTCACGTTGATGTTGGGAGTAACTTATTTTTAATCACGAAAGTATGCTCTTTCGGTTGAAAAGTCAATTTATTTAAAAATAATTTGACCTCTGTTTTTAAAAACTGTCGCGCTAATAAGTAAAGAGAAATTTTTCTTTTAATCAAAAATAAGGAGAACAACCAAAATGAATTACAAACTATTTGAAAATTGTCTTTTGACAATCACAATTAAACTAAACAGTCATAGAAAATTCGCAGCAATCTGGACATTGCTTACCGTTTTGTCGCTCGGAACGGCTGCCTTCGGGCAGCGTTTCTCCGACTGGTCAACGCCCGTCAACGCCGAATCAATTCCCGGCACGAGTTCGGAACTTAATACCCCGTTTAACGACGGCTGTCCGATTCAATCACCGGACGGATTGAGTCTGTTTATCGCCTCAAATCGTCCCGGCGGAATGGGCGGACAGGACATCTGGATTGCCACCCGCGCCAACAGAAATGCTCCGTGGGGCGCGCCGCAAAATCCGGGCGCGCCTATCAACAGTTCGGCTGACGACTTCTGTCCCAATCCGGTGCCGGGAGTCGGATTATATTTTGTCAGCTCGCGCGTTCAGGCAGGCGCGTGCGGCGGTCCCGACATCTATTTCACTCGTTTCAGAAACAATGTTTGGGGTGAGCCGGAAAATCTCGGCTGCGACATCAACAGTGCTGCCGGTGAAGCAAGCCCTTCATACTTCGTGGATGAAGGCGGACACGCAATTCTCTATTTCTCAAGCACACGCCCCGGCGGATTCGAGCCGGGCGGCACGGACTCGGACATTTATTACAGCGTGGACTTCGGCGCGGCGCAGCTTGCTCCGAATCTGAATACCGCGAGCGACGATTCGCGCCCGAATGTGCGGAAGGACGGACACGAAATAGTCTTTGACTCGAACCGCGCGGGAACGCTTGGCGGAAACGATATTTGGACGGCGAGCCGCGCTGCCACAAACAGCGATTGGTCTGCGCCTTTCCATTTTGCCGCGCCGCTTAACAGCGCGGCAAGCGAATCAAGAGCATCGTTATCGTTTGACGGTTTGACGATGGTCTTCGGTTCAACCCGTCCGGGCAGCGAACCCGACGCGAACGGAGTTCCGTCAAACGACGTTTATGTAACGACGCGCGAACAACTGAGAACGCCCACGCCGACGGTCGCCGACTTTGACGGCGACGGACGCACCGACCTCAGCGTGTTTCGCCCGTCAGACGGCACTTGGTATATCCTGCAAAGCGGCAGCAATATTTTTCGGGCGCAGCCGTTCGGCACGAGCGGAGACAAAATCGTTCCCGCCGATTACGACGGCGACGGACGAACGGACTTTGCGGTTTTCCGTCAAGTTTCCACGAGCGGCGTTTGGTATATTTTGCGAAGCTCAGACAATTCGGTCACGGCGGTTACGTGGGGCTTTAGCACTGACAAACCCGCTCCGGGCGATTACGACGGCGACGGCAAATCCGATATTGCCGTGTATCGCAACGGAACGTGGTATATCGTGCAAAGCTCGAACGGACAATTCACCACGCAGCAATTCGGCGCGAGCGGCGATATTCCAGTCGCTGCCGCCAATGCTCAATAAAATGCGGCAATCGGCACATCGCAGACAACGATTCTCGAAT
The DNA here is from genome assembly GCA_051002375.1 of Pyrinomonadaceae bacterium. GTDB lineage: Bacteria > Acidobacteriota > Blastocatellia > Pyrinomonadales > Pyrinomonadaceae. The sequence continues at coordinate 11,752 of JBPCMK010000142.1, forward strand.
GCCGGACAATCCGCCGGGTGCAACGTGCCACTTATGTGTTTCTGAAGTTTATGCGACCGCGCGGTAACAACTAAAGCGGTTAAAGATTTGATGCACAGTTTAGAGTTACGGCTTGATCCGTGAAAATGCGCGGATCAAGCCGTAACTCTAAACCATAAACTCATTCAATAACCGCTCTGGCGCGTGATGGTAGGCTTTGCACAACCAAATAATTTTCTTTACGTTTTTCTCAATTCCATTTTCGCAACGGATTCGAGATGAACTTCGTCAGGTCCGTCGGCAAGCCGCAGACTTCTGGCATAAACCCAAAAATTGGCGAGCGGATAATCCTGACAAACGCCGCCGCCGCCGTGCGCTTGAATCGCGCGGTCAACGATTTTCAAAGCCATCTGCGGCACAACGGCTTTGATCATAGCGATTTCTTTTCGCGCCGCTTTGTTGCCGACTTCATCCATCATCCACGCACATTTCAAAACCAAAAGTCGCGCCTGCTCAATTTCCATTCTCGATTTGGCAATCCATTGTTTGATTACGCCTTGTTCGGATAATCTTTTCCCGAAGGTTTCTCTTTCGACAGCGCGTTTTTTCATTAACTCCAAAGCGCGTTCGGCGATTCCGATTAATCGCATACAATGATGAACTCGTCCTGGACCGAGCCGTCCTTGCGCGATTTCAAAACCGCGACCTTCGCCGAGCAAAAGATTTTTTGCAGAAACGCGCACATTGTTAAAGGAAATTTCGGCGTGTCCGTTCGGCGCGTCGTCGTAGCCGAAGACGTTTAAAAGTCTTTCGATTTTTACGCCGTCCGCGTTCATCGGAACTAAAATCATTGATTGCTGCAAATGCTTCGGTGCGGACTCGTCGGTTTTGCCCATAAAAATTGCCAGCTTACCGCGAGCGTCGCCCGCGCCGGTTGACCACCATTTGCGCCCGTTCAAAATATATTCGTCGCCGTCTCGCGCGATTGACGCTTTGATATTTGTCGCGTCGCTCGAAGCCGCGTCCGGTTCGGTCATCGCAAAACACGAGCGAATTTCACCGTTCAAAAGCGGCTTTAGCCAAGTTTCTTTTTGCGCGCCGCTGCCGTATTTCTCCAGCACTTCCATATTGCCCGTGTCCGGCGCGGAGCAGTTGAAAACTTCCGAAGACCAAACGACTCTGCCCATCATTTCGGCGAGCGGAGCGTATTCGAGATTCGACAAACCCGATGCTTCCAGCAAAAATAAATTCCACAAATCTTCGGCTTTCGCCTTTTGTTTTAATTCCTCAATAAGTTTTGAAGGCTGCCATCTATCGCCCGAATTCGTTTCTTTTTCAAAGCGTTTTTCGTTCGGATAAATTTCTGAGTCCATAAACTTTTGCAGTTTATTTTGCAGTTCGCGCGTTTTCGTTGAATAATCGAAGTTCATAAGTTTTGCGAATTAAAATCACAGATTAGCACAGAATTTTCATTCGCGTATTCGATATAAATCAGCGTTGAAATTTTTATGAAAGAGACAATTGAAATCCGTCGCGGCGAAGAAATAAACGAAACCGATTTGCGCGAATTTCTCGGTGAAAAGTTTTCGGGACAAACGGGCGAAATCAAGATTTCGCAATTTCCGGCGGGCAGCTCCAATCTGACTTATCTGGTAAAAATCGGCGCGGAAGAATTCGTCCTGCGCCGCCCGCCGTTCGGCAACACGGTCAAATCGGCGCACGATATGAAGCGCGAGTTTGATGTTTTGCAGAAACTCTCGAAAGTTTATCAGCCCGCGCCGAAGCCTCTGGTTTACTGCGCCGACGAAACGATAATCGGTTCGGAATTTTATTTGATGGAACGCCGAAACGGTTTAATTATTCGCAGCAAATCGCCGGAGATTTTAGAAAACTCGACTGAATTGCAGAAAAAAGTCTGCGAATCTTTCATCGAAAATCTTGCAAACCTTCACGCGCTCGATTATAAAAAAATCGGGCTTGAAAATTTGGGAAAACCCGAAGGATACGCGCAAAGACAAGTCGAAGGCTGGACGAAAAGATATTTTTCCGCAAAGACCGACGAGCATTTTGAACTCGAAAAATCAATCGAATGGCTCAACGCGAATACGCCCGAATCAATCGGCGCGACGCTCGTGCATAACGATTACAAATTCGACAATGTGATGCTCGATCCCGAAAATCTGACGCGCGTTACGGCGGTTTTGGATTGGGAAATGACGACCGTCGGCGAGCCGCTGATGGATTTGGGAACGACGCTCGGTTATTGGATGTCGGCGGACGCAGGCGACGAAATGCTTTCGATGCCGTTTAATCCGAAAGTTTTGATGAAAAATTTCACGCGCCGCGATTTGGTCGAAATCTACGCGGAAAAATCCGGCAGAAATACGTCCGATATTTTGTTTTATTGCGTTTTCGGCACGTTCAAAATCGCCGTCATCGCGCAGCAAATTTACGCGCGTTTCGTCAAAGGATTTACGAAGGACAAACGATTTGCCGGCTTTAATTATTTCGTCAATGCACTCGGTAAAATCGCTCTCATCGGAATTGAAAAACAAGAAATTTAGCCACAGATTTTCACAGATAAACACCGATTTATTTTTGTTTTTATCTGTGTTTATCCGTGTCCATCTGTGGTTTCGTATGGTTTTATTGTAAAATTTAAGTTTTTATGAACAACAAAAAACTCGGCATAGCAATCGTCGGATTAGGCGGCGCGGTCGGCACGACGATGGTTGCCGGAATCGAACTTCTCAAAAAAGGCGTAATTGATAAAACGGGTTTGCCGCTGGCGAATCTGGACGAAAATTTAATCGCAGATTTGGCGGCTTACGAAAATATCGTTTTCGGCGGTTGGGATTTATTCGGCGAACATCTAGGACGCGCTGCTGAAGAACACGACGTTTTGACTTATAAACAATTCGTCGCCGTCGAGGAAGATTTACGAAAAATCAAACCTTGGCGGGCAATCGAAAACAAAGATTTTTTAGCGAACATCGAAGGCGAAAATAAATTTTCGCAAAATATTTCGCGGCGCGAAACAATCGAAAAAATCCGTAAAGATTTGCGCGAATTCAAGAAATCCTGCGATGAAACCGTCCTCATCAATCTCGCTTCAACCGAAAAACTCGCCGACGAAGGCAACGATATTTTTAATTCAATCGCCGGTTTTGAAAAGGCTCTGGACGAAAACGCAAAAGAAATTTCGCCTGCGATTCTTTACGCATACGCCGCGCTTGCCGAACAAATTCCTTATGGAAATTTCACGCCGTCGGTCGCCGCCGATATTCCCGCGCTCATCGAATTCGCCGAAAAAAAGCAAGTTCCAATCGCCGGAAAAGACGGGAAAACCGGACAGACATTTATCAAAACCGTCATCGCTCCCGCGCTGAAAACACGCGCTTTAAAAGTCGAAGGCTGGTATTCGACAAATATTTTGGGAAACCGCGACGGACTTGCGTTGTCGAACGAAGATTCGCTCGCCTCGAAACGCAAAACGAAAGGTTCGGTTTTGGACGACATTCTCGGCTACAAAGTCGAAGACCATCTCGTTGACATTCGTTATTATCGCCCGCGCAAAGACAACAAAGAAGCGTGGGACAACATTGACATTCGCGGATTTTTAGGACAGCCGATGCAGTTGAAAATCAATTTTTTGTGTAAAGATTCGATTCTTGCCGCGCCGCTCGCCATCGAAATCGCGCGGCTGTTAGATTTGGCAAAACGCCGCGAAAGTTTCGGCGTGCAGGAACAACTTTCGGTCTTTTTCAAACTTCCGATGACGCGCGGAAAAGACGCAACGCCCGAACACGCGCTTCATCGTCAGGAAGAAATGCTGCTTGATTGGTTAAATCAAAACGCCGTTCGATAAATTTTACGACGATGGAAAATCAAAAAAATTCTTCTCCGATAAATTCCCCCGACGAAAAATTTTCGGCTCGGATTTGGCTGTTCGCGCTCGCCGGAATGATTGATTTGTTCGTCTATTGTATCTTGCTTTCGGCTGGCTTGCCGTCCGACCAATGGTTGTCAACTTTATCAACTATTTGGTTTTTAATAATAATGGTCGGTATGCAGGGAATCTTGTTCGCCTTTTTGGGAATGGCTATAATCGCGGCGGCGAGAAAAACTCTTCTAAAAAGAGGGTTAAATTTCAAGCGATTCGTTATCTTGAATGCAATCGGATTTCTTCTGCTCGGCATCGTCCCGCTAATAATTTTTCTGCCGGATTATAACAACAGCGATTACGGTTTCGGAATGGCTTTGTATCCGGTTTTCATTTTTCCGTTTTTTAATCTCGCGCGATTTTTTCTGCTTCTCGTCGTCTCGATTTTAATCGTCAATTTTTCCGATTCGGCGTAATCGCGCCGGTTATGATAAATTTATTTTTATGCTAAACGAATTGAATTATAAGCTGCCGGAAAATCTCGAACGCGCCGTTCACTCGAAATTCGACGAATGGCAAACGGAAAATAAAATCAAACGCATCTGGGAAAAAGACGCGGGCGTTTGGACAAATGACGACGAAGCGAAATGGCTCGGCTGGCTCGATATTGTCGAACGCGAATCAAATGATTTGCAGAAATTTCGAGATTTCGCCGAAGACGCGAAAAACTTTTCACACATCGTTTTGCTCGGAATGGGCGGCTCGTCTTTGTGTCCCGAAGTTTTTTCGATAACTTTCGGAAAAAAGAATTTCCATATTCTTGATTCGACCGTTCCGGCGCAAATCAAAACGCTCGAAGGCAAAATTGATTTGTCGAAAACGCTTTTCATCGTCGCTTCAAAATCAGGCTCGACGCTCGAACCGAATATTTTCAAACAATACTTTTTCGAGCGCGTGTCGGAAAAAGTCGGCAAGGAAAACGCCGGAAAACAATTCGTCGCCATCACCGACCCGAAATCAAAATTGCAAAAAGTCGCCGAACAAGGTAATTTCCGAAACATATTTTTCGGCGACCCGGAAATCGGCGGCAGATTTTCCGCCCTTTCGGATTTCGGAATGATTCCGGCGGCAGCGATGCAAATTGACGTTGAAGATTTTTTCGAGCGAACCGAAGAAATGATTTCCTCGTGCAAAAATGAAAACCCGAAAGAGAATCCGGGCGCGGTTTTGGGAACAATTCTCGGCGTTTGCCAAACTTCGGGACGCGACAAATTAACGATTTTCACTTCAAAAGAAATTTACGATGTCGGCGCGTGGCTCGAACAACTTATCGCCGAATCAACCGGCAAAAAAGATATTTCGATAATTCCCGTTGACCGCGAAAAAATCGGTGCGCCGGAAGATTACGGCGACGACAGAATTTTCGCTTACTTAAAATTGAAAGATTCAAGCGACAACTCGCTCGACGAAAAAATTGACGCGCTCGAAAAAAGCGCACAGCCGGTCGTCCGAATCGAAGTTGCCGACCGGATGAATATCGGGCAAGAATTTTTCCGCTGGGAATTTGCGACCGCCGTCGCCGGCGCGATTATGCGTATCAACACATTCAACCAGCCCGATGTTGAATCCGCCAAAATCGAAGCGAAAAAACTGACCGAAGAATACGAAAAGACGGGCAAACTTCCCGACGAAAAACCGTTTTACGAAGCGGACGGCATCAAACTTTTCACCGACGAAAAAAACGTCGCCGAGTTAAATAAACTGCTCGACGGCGAAAAATCTCTGGCTAATTATCTCAAAGCGCATTTGTCGCGCGTCAAAACGGGCGATTATTTCGCCATTCTCGCCTACATCGAAAACAATCGGGAAGACGAAGACGCGCTGCAAAAAATTCGCCATCAGGTTTTTGAAGAAAAGCGCGTCGCTACCTGTCTCGGTTTCGGTCCGCGATTTCTGCACTCGACCGGACAAGCCTACAAAGGCGGCTCGAACGAAGGCGTTTTTCTGCAAATCACTTCAGACGACGCGGAAGATTTACAAGTTCCCGACCAAAAATATACTTTTGGCGTAGTCAAAGCGGCGCAGGCTTGCGGCGATGTTCAGGTTTTATGGGATAGAAACAGACGCGCTTGGCGTGTGCATTTGGGAAAAGATGTGAAAATCAGTTTGGAGAAAATTTCGTCTATGATTTAAGTGAAAAAGGAAACAAGGAAAAGCGTTAAGGTTTTGAAAAACCTTAACGCTTTTCCTGTTTTCAACGAATTTATTTCGCGTCGTTTTCGTCTTTGCCATCGTCGTAAATCAGATTTCCGCTTTCATCAATCGCGGCTTTGTCTGTGTGTTCCTGCGGCGTTTTCCTGCCCGGCTGCGGCGCGTGTTCGGGATGTTCGCCCGTGAATTC
>JBPCMK010000143.1:0-34412 GCA_051002375.1 Pyrinomonadaceae bacterium
GCTTCGTGATACGCGGTGAGTTTCTTTTCCTCGTCGGAAAGAACCATACTCTTGCGCTCCGCGCCCATCAAAACCTTGTCTTTGGCGATTTCAAAATCAGACATTCCGACGACTTTTTTGTTATAACGCGCCGCGTTCAAAGCCGCTTCGTTGACAATATTCGCCAAATCCGCGCCGGTAAATCCGGGCGTTCCGCGAGCAATGACGTTGATGTCAACCGCTTCGTCCAGCGGGATTTTTCTGGTGTGAACTTTCAAAATTCCTTCGCGTCCTCGAACGTCGGGACGACCGACGACAACGCGGCGGTCAAATCTTCCCGGTCTTAAAAGCGCGGGGTCGAGAACGTCCGGTCGGTTTGTCGAAGCGACTAAAATAACGCCGTCGTTCGATTCAAAGCCGTCCATTTCGACGAGCAGTTGATTCAAAGTCTGCTCGCGCTCGTCGTGTCCGCCGCCTAGACCTGCGCCTCTGTGTCGTCCGACCGCATCAATTTCGTCAATGAAAATTATGCACGGCGCGTTCTTTTTGCCTTGCTCGAATAAATCACGAACGCGGCTCGCGCCAACTCCGACGAACATTTCAACAAAGTCCGAACCGGAGATTGAAAAGAACGGAACATTCGCCTCGCCGCTGATTGCCTTGGCGAGGAGCGTTTTTCCTGTTCCCGGAGGTCCAACCATCAAAACGCCTTTCGGAATTTTGCCGCCGAGTTTTTGGAATTTTTGCGGGTCTTTTAAGAATTCGATTATTTCCTGTAATTCTTCTTTGGCTTCTTCCACGCCCGCGACATCTTTGAATGTAACGCGCTTTTGCTGGTTGTTGAGAAGTTTTGCCTTTGATTTACCGAAGCTGAGAGCCTTGTTGCCGCCCGCCTGCATTTGCCGCAGAGTGAAGGCGAGAAATCCGATCAGCAGAAAAAACGGCAGAGCGTTGATTACCAGAAGCCACCACATACTGCTGCCGACCGGTTCGAGATTAACCTTTGTTCCGGTTTCGTCCGCCGCTTTCAAAATCGCTTCGCGCGTCGGGTCGCTGGAATCCATTTTCGTCGTCAGCTTATTCTGGTTTTTGTCCGTCAACTCCAGCGAATCCTGTTTTAAGGTCAGTTCCGATATTTCCTTATTTCTAATTCTGGTCAAGGCTTGGTCGTAAGATAATTCCGACGGACTCTTGCCTTGTTTGCTCTGCAAAAAATAAACAAACAGCAAGGAACTAGAAATTATCATCAGCCACAACAGAACTTGTTTTGCTTTAGAACTCAATTTATTATTGCCTCCGTAAATTAACTTTCATCTTTTTGATAGAAAGTTTTTCCGTCAAATTTTAATACTTCCTTTGATGAAAGTTTCCTTTTCTACGTTGTTCTCCGAATACGTCCGGCTCGCGCCCGCTTCGGCTTTAAACTTTGATTGTAGTTTGCCGCCCGTCATTTTTCAACCTTTGTTTTTTGGAAATGCAATTTCCCGTTTTCGCGGCGAACCGTTTCGCCGTTCGGCAATTCGACGACGCGCCCGCTTTTGCGGCTCAAGGCGAGACGTTCGACGGCTTCAATATGTTTCAGTTCCAAACGGCGCAGATTTCCGCGATTTTCTTTGAGCCATTGGCGCAAGACGGTTTTTCTGACGGAAGGAAAAACGTCTTTTAAATCTTTCAAAGATAAAGTTACTCGTTGTTCGATCTTCTTTTCACACTCCGCGTCTCCGCGTCTCCGCGTCTCCGCGTCTTCTTCGACTTCGGCAGAGTGCCGAACGCCGTCTGCCAACTGCTCCGCGCCTTCTCTCAATAGATCAGACGTTCGCGCCAAAGTCTCGATGATTTTCGGATTAAAATCTTTCAACATCGGAAGCAGAATTTTTCTGATTCGCACGCGGCTGAATTTTAAATCTTCGTTCATCGCGTCGTATCGAAACTCGATTTTATTGAGCAAACAAAAATTTTCCGTGTCCTCGCGCCGCGTCCAACGCAGCAATGGACGAACCAGACGAATTGCGGATTGCGGATTGCGGATTGCGGAATTTTCATCTTCGATTTTTAATGTTTGGTCTTTAGTCCTTTCTTCCGCCTCCTGCATTCTGATCGGTTTCATTCCGCCCAAACCGTCGAGACCGCTGCCGCGAATTAGATTTATCAGAAAAGTTTCGGCTTGGTCGTTGAGCGTGTGCGCGGTTAAAATTCCGAACGCTTCGACGTTATGCGCCGTTTCGACGAGAAAATTATATCTCGCTTTGCGCGCGTTTTGTTCGAGATTTCCCTTTTGATTTTCAATTTTCGATTCGGGATTTTGGATTCCACAAGCTAGTTCAAAATTGAATTTGGCGGCGATTTCCTTAACGAAATTTTCGTCCGCATCGCTTTCCGCGCCGCGCAGATTGTGATTAAAATGCGCGACGACAAAGCGCGAATTTAATTTTTTACGTCTTCTCAATTCGTCGAGCGCGAGCATTAAACTAATCGAATCCGCACCGCCCGAAACCGCGACAACGAAAGTTTCGTCCGCGAAAGGCAAATTTAATTTACGCCATTCGGTCAGCAGATTGCGCGTGAATTCGTGCATAAACCAAGAAGTGTTGGAAACTCGAAAGGATAAATAACGAGATGAGAATTGTTCACTATCAATTATTCATTGTTCATTATTTGTCGAGAAACAGATTGTCTTTCCTGCGTTCGTCAATAAACAATTGACAATGAATAACGAATAATTCTCATTTGTTTGTCCGGCTTTTTCGAGTTCTAAAACAACTTTCGACAGAATTTTATTCTCTTTCCAAACTCGCCCGCGCCGCTTCCAACGCCTCGAAAACTCTCTCCGGCGCAGTTCCGCCGATTTGATTTTTGCTTGCCAAAATTTGCTCCAATTTCAAAGCGTCGAAAACGTCGGCTTCGATTTTTTCCGAAAACTGCCGCAACTCCTTTAAGTTCGCTTCGCTTAATTTTTTATTCGTCGAAGCGGCGTAGGAAATTATTTTTTCCGCCGTCTCTTTGGCGTTTGCGGGCGGCGTTTCTCTCTGAATCAAATAATCGGCAAGTTCGTTTGTGTTCAAAATTTCTTCGACGGCTTCGCGCGTTTTTTGTTCGTTGACGCGGAGATTTTCCATAACAAAGCGGGAAATTTTCAGACAAGTTTTTACCGTCTCGACCGAATCGAAAATCGCTTCCGGCAAATCTCTGTGAATGACGGTCGGCAAATTGTTCGTCATCGAAAGCAGCGCGGATTGGTGTCCGAAAACGCGGCTCGCGCGTCCGCGAACGAGTTCCAAAACCTCCGAAACATTTTGCGCCGAAAGCGGTTTGGCGAACTCGACGAAATTGAATTTGTCGGAAGCGTATAAAATCAAATCTTCCGCCAGACGCGATAAATGAATCATCAGCAAAGAACACGCGGCGAGAAATTCGGCGGCGTAATCCGCGTCCGCAACCGCGTCCAAACCGTTTGCCGAAACGCCTTCAAAACCGAGTTCGCGGGCGATCTCCTCGCGGTCAATTTCAAAATTGCTTTCTGCGCCGAGCGGCAAAATATTGACGCGCCGCCACGTTTCGTCGAGCCGTTCGCGGTCTCGCGCCAGCATCTCGAAATATGCCAAACACCAGTGCGCCCACAAAACCGGATGCGTTTTTCGATGATTGGCGAAAGCCGGAAAAACCGCTTCCTTCTGCCGCTCGCCCGCAACCATTAAAGCGGATTGCAAATCTTTCGCCCCTTTGGAAATACGCTCGATTTCCTCGCGCAGCCAAAGACGCAAAGCGGTCGCCGTCTGCTCGTCGCGGCTTCTGCCGACGCTTAATTTTTCGCCCGCCGCGCCGACCAATCCGACGAGCCGCGTTTCTATAAACGAATAAACGTCCCGCGCCGCGTCATCGAAAAAATCCCGATTGAATTCGGCGCGTTTGAGAATTGTCTGCAAGCCGTTTTTGATGCGCTCGCATTCGGCGCGGGTTAAAACTCCGGCGCGAAAAAGCGCGTCGCAATACACGATACTGACGCGGATTTCGGCGTTGAAAAGTCGGTGGTCAAATTGAAACGAGCGACTGAATTCAGCGAAAACCGCCGCCGCCGTTTCCGTGAAATTTTCGTCTAACAGATTTTTCCTTTCGGTCATCAATCGTCTCCGCCGTCGTTTGATTTATTGTAGGCGAAAATTTTCAAATCCGGTAATTCGATTGAAGTTTCAAATCAACCGCCGAACAAATCTATTCCGAATAAATCGAGTAGTTGTCCGCCGAGCATTACGACGACGGCGATTGTAATCAGTGCGAAAGTTCCCCAGCCGAGAATGTTAAACGAGCGCGAATTAATCAAATCGCCCATCAAATTCCGGTCGTTCGCCAGCAGCAAAATAAACACCAAAATAATCGGCAAAAGCACGCCGTTGAGAACCTGAATCGCCACCAGCAAAGGAAAAATCGGCACGTTCGGAATCAAAGCGATGCCCGCGCCGAGAACGATTAAAGCGGTGAAAATAGTGAAAAAAGCCCGACCGCGCCGAAAATCCAAATTGACTCCTTTCGGAATGCCAAACGCTTCGCTGACCGCGTATGCCGTGGCGAGCGGCAAAACTGCGCCCGCCAGCAGAGACGCGCCCAAAAGTCCGACGGCAAACAACATCTTCGCCGAACTGCCGACGACCGGCTCAAGTGCTTTGGCGGCATCAGCGGCTGATTCGATGTTGTGCTGCCCGACCACATAGAGCGTCGCCGCCGTTGCGATGATCATCGAAATTGACATTAGATTCGAGAAAATCGAACCGACGTAAGCGTCAATTTTCTCCAACCCGTAATGTCGTCGTGCCGCGCCGCGTTCGACAATTGAACTTTGTTGAAAAATTTGGATATACGGCGTGATGGTTGTTCCCAAAACTCCGACGAGCAAAAAAATGTATTTGGAATCCATCTGGATTTTCGGGACAAAAGCTCCGCGGGCGACCGCCGACCAATCGGGATGCGCCAAAATCGCCGCTATCGGGTAAGCGAAAAAAACGAGCGTCATCAAAAGGAAAATTTTCTCGACCTTATTGTAAGAGCCGTAAATTACCAGATACCAGCGCAGAGCAGCGCCGATAGGGACGGACATATAACGGCTGACTCCGAACCGTTCCGAAGCCGCGCCGATGCCGACAAATTCGCTCAAGGTAACTCCGCCGTTGGCGACGATGACGATGCCGACGACGAACAGCGTCCAGCCGATGCCGAATCGCTCGCGGATCAAATCGAGCAGTCCGCGCCCGGTCGCCGCGCCGAGACGGGCGCACATTTCCTGCACGACCGCGAACGAGAGCATAAGAACAATCATCACCCAAATCAAATCGTAGCCGAATTCCGCGCCCGCCGAACTGTATGTGGCGATGCCGCCCGCGTCGTTTCCGGCGGACGTGGCAATCAAACCGGGACCTAAAATCAAAAGCCATTTCCACAAACCTTTCGGCTGACGTTTCAAACCGCGCAATTTTATACTGCGCCCGCGAATGTTAATTCGCATCGAGGCAGGCAGACGGCGATTGACCGTCGGCAATTCCGACATCACCGTTTCGACCGGCTCAAGCCCGTCGGGATTATTTGGTAATTTGCTCATGAAAAAATTCTCAGGTTTTCCGAAGTGTTTGCCGCCGTGATTGTCGAAATCGCCGCGTCAATCGTTACCGCGCCAATCAGTTTTTTATTTAGACCGATGACCGGCATCGCCGCCAGTTGACTGCCGACGACGCGGTATGCGGCTTCGGTCGCCGAATCCATCGAGTTGAGCGTGGCGAGATACGGGTCTATAATTTCTTCCAATTTACTGTCGCCGTCATCGGCGGTAAATAATTTGCGAAGCGAAATCACGCCGCGCAAATTACGCGATTCTTCGTCGCTCACGATGTAAATAAGATATACGAAATCTGTTTCCTTGATGTGTTCGCGCAGTTTGTCTTGCGCTTCGGCGACCGTCAAATCCGCCGGCAGATAAGCTACGTCGTTGGTCATAATTCCGCCGACCGTATCTTCCGGGTAACGCAAAAGCTCGACGATTTTTTCGCTTTTCCCGCGCGGAAGTTTTTCGAGATAAAGACGCATCATTCGGGTTTGCAGTCGCCCGACCAAGTCCGCCGCCGCATCCGGCGACATCAGGGCGAGCAGGCGAACGGCTTGGTCTTCGTCGAGTTCTTCAAAAACCTGTAATTGCCGCTCAACGCGCATCACTTCCAGAGTTTTCGCGGCTTGCGGATCGGGCAGCAAAGTGAGCAATTCGGCGGCGTGCAGATACGGAATCAAACTCGCTAATTGAGCGATGTCGCCGGGCGGCATTCGCGTAATTCGCAAGTGATAACCTTCGCCGTTGCGAACCGCCGAAGGGTTTCCGCGCAAAAACTCGACGTATTTCCAATCGTAAAGTCCGTTTGTGCTGATGTGTCTGTAAAACCCGAAACTGATGCGCCGCAAAATCGCTTCGAGACTCGCATCGGCGGCTTTCAAAAACAACTGCTTATCGCGTTCTTCAAGTTCCAAATCGTTGGCGCGAATCGAACTGCGATTTTGCAAATCGAGCAAAAGCGCGTCCATTACATCGCATTTGAGCAAAACTTCGTCTTTGTCATTTTCGCGTGAATTTTCCTTTGCCTGCGCGAAGTCGGAAACTCGAATTTGCTTTTCGCGTTTATCTACGGATTCGACCGCGCTCCACGGCAAGCGTAAAAGTTTTTTATCAATTTTGAAGATTAAACTCTTCACCGCCGGATAATCGCCTTCGAGCAGCGCGACGGCAAGATCATCTAATTCCGCGCTTTTGCCCGTTTTGTCCGAGACCTTAAAGCGCAGCAAATTTGAAAGCATTATTCTCATTTATTTTATTCGATTTCCCGCCGCACCAATATTTTATTCTCAGTTTTTTCGCCTGCAAGTCAAACGATTTGTTAATCGAAATTTCGCTCGCCGGAGTTTCGCGGCGAAGCGATTTTGATGTCGGAAAAAGCGAATTTGTTTCGGCAAAATTTCATTTTCCGAATTTTATTTGATATACATAAGTGCAAACGATTTTTCACGACGAAAACCTTCTAAGGGACGTGATTTTGAAAATGAAAAAAATCTCATATATTTTTAGCTTTTTTCTGCTGTTCGGCTGTTTGGCTTTGACGGCGGCGGCGCAAAAAAAATTTCAAATCGAAACTTCCGATAAACTTTCGGCGGAGACGCTTTTGAAGGATTGCAAAGATTTCAAACCGGGCAGCCCGTCTGTTTTTCCGAAACCGGAATATCCGTCGGAAGCGCGAACGGCGCGAATCGGCGATACGGTTCGCGTTTGGGTGAAAATTGACGAAAACGGCGACGTTTCCGACGTTGAAAAATACGACGGGCGAAAACTTTTTCAAGACGCGGCGACGAACGCGGCGCGGAAAACGAAATTCAGCCCGACCGTCTGCGACGGCGCGGCGACGCAGGTTTCAGCCGTTTTGACATATAATTTTATTCCGCTTATCGCCGTGTCGAGCTATTACGCGCCGGAGAAAATCAAAGGTTTTTCAGACGTTAAAAATGATTCGCCGTTTTTTGAAGCGATTCAAAATCTGACGGAAAATTACCGGCTCGCCTTCGGCTATAACGATAAAAAATTTTACGCCGACGCGCCTCTGACGCGCGGCGACTTCGCTCAATCTTTGCGCTTGACGCTTGATTTTCTTTCCGAACGCGCGAAAGCCGCCGGCAAAATGCCGCGCGAAATAAATTTGTTTTATCCGCTCAATCCGCAAAAATTAACTTCCGTCGCGCAAATCAAAGATTTGAAAAAGAACGAGGCGTTTAACGATTCGGTAAAAACTTTGCTGCTGAAATACGACATCGCTCCGGTGAACGACAACGCCGAATTTCAAGGCGCGATACCTTTAACGCAAAACGAACTGTTGGATTTGTGGACGAAAATTTTCGGCGAGGAAGCCGTGCCGGTGAATTTTGCGCCCATCGCCGACGGCGACCGTCTGATTTCACGCGGCGAATTCGCGCTTTTCTTAGAGGAAAGTTTGCAGGTTTTGACTTATAAACTTTTGCCTGATTCGCCCTGAAATTTGTGATGGTTTTTTGAGATTTTTTAACCACGGAAAGACACGAAAAGACACGAAAAAAGATTAACGAACTTCGTGTTTTTTCGTGTCTTTTCGTGGTTACATTTTCTCATCATAAAATTTGATGTGCTAACAAATTTTTATGCTAAAATCTTCGCAATGAAACTCGATCTGCAAACGCCTCTGCTCGAACTTTACAAATATGAAATCGCCGGTTTATCGCAAGCGATGTCGCGCAAACTTGCGATGGCAGTCGCCGTTCACGCTTACAAAAACGATTTGACCGAAGCTGCCGTCGAAGACCTTCTGAATTATTTTCCAATGCGTTACGAAGACCGCTCGAACTTGATTCAGATTGATGAATTGAGCGACGGAATGGAAGCGTCGGTCGAATTGTATGCGCGTGTCGCGGGCGGTTTTCAAGTCGGGAAAAATCGCGGTCTAAAAGCTCCGCCGCTTTTTATTTTTGAAATCACCGGCGGCGATGCCGAGCGCACGCGAAAGCCGGTCGTCGTTTGGTGGTTTATCTCCGGCAGAGGCGCGTATAACATCGTCAATTATTGGACGCGCCGATTCGAGCGCGGAACGCGGTTTGTCGCTTACGGCAAATGGGAATGGGACGGGCGAAAAAACACCTACGCGCTTCGTCTGAACAAACCGGACGAACTCGAAATTCTGTCGAGCGAAACCGACTATAACGAATTCGGATTATTGAAAAATCTTTCGGCAAAAGAACAAGAAACGTCAGAACCGCCTGCGTCAGTGGGCGGCTCAAACTCAAAAACCAAAGCCGCAAAATCAAATGTGGAAAATTTTGAAGACGAGATTTTTGAAGACGAAATGAATCCCGCGCTGGCGATGATTCACGTCGGGCGGCGCGTTCCGGTTTATCGAAAACTCGGTCAATTTCAAACCAAACGGCTGCGCGAAATCGTTTTCAGCGTTTTGCAGAATCTCGATAAAACGTCAATCAAGGAAACTTTGCCGGAAGATTTGTGCCGCCGTCAAAATTTAATTTCACGCGCCGAAGCGATTGAAGAAATACATTTCCCGCCGGAAGATTCCAATATTTCCGAATATGAAATCGCGCGAAGCAACGCGCATAAAAGATTGATTTTTGAAGAATTTTTCTGGGTTTCGTTCGCCTTGCAACTAAAGCGCGGCGAGCGCGCGAAAGAGCCGAAAGGAACTTTAATCGAAATCAGCGACACGATTT
Organism: Pyrinomonadaceae bacterium; assembly: GCA_051002375.1. Classification (GTDB taxonomy): domain Bacteria; phylum Acidobacteriota; class Blastocatellia; order Pyrinomonadales; family Pyrinomonadaceae. Next base: position 9,244 of record JBPCMK010000143.1, read on the forward strand.
ATCAAAGAATAAACGCGCTGCTGCCGTTCGCTTTGACCGGAGCGCAGGAGCGCGTGATAAAAAGAATTTTCGACGATATGCAGTCGGACGCGCCAATGAACCGGCTCGTGCAGGGCGATGTCGGAAGCGGCAAAACAATCGTCGCTTTTCTGGCGATGTTCGCCGCGATGGAAAATGGTTATCAAACCGCTCTGATGTCGCCAACCGAAATTCTCGCCGAACAGCACGCCCGCAACGCGAAACGGATTTTTGAAAATTCGCCGTATCGCGTCGAGCTTTTAACCGGCAGTCTACGCGCCGCCGAAAAACGCCGCGTTCAAAAAGATATTGCCAGCGGCGAGGTTCACGCCGTCGTCGGAACGCACGCCGTTATTCAAGATGCGGTCGAATTTGAAAAACTCGGTTTGGCGGTCGTTGACGAGCAGCACCGCTTCGGCGTTTTGCAGCGTGCCGAACTTCGCGCACGCGGTTTCAACCCGGACATTTTAGTAATGACCGCCACGCCGATTCCGCGCAGTTTGGCGATGACCGTCTATGGCGATTTGGACGTTTCGGTTATTGACGAACTGCCGCCCGGACGAACGCCGGTCAAAACCGTCGTCGTCGGCGAAGACCAGCGCGGCGGCGTTTATAAAGGCATCGAGCGGGAAATAAAAATCGGTCGGCAAGTTTATGTCGTTTATCCTTTAATCGAAGAATCGGAGAAAATGGATTTGAAAGCCGCGACGAAAATGTTCGAAGAGTTGCGCGATAACATCTTTCCGCAATTCAAAGTCGGACTTTTGCACGGCAAAATGAAGGGCGCGGAAAAAGAAGAAATTATGGGAAGATTCGTGTCGGGCGAAACGAATCTTTTAATTTCGACGACCGTCATCGAAGTCGGCGTTGACGTGCCGAACGCTTCTTTGATGATAATCGAACACGCCGAAAGGTTCGGACTCTCGCAGCTTCATCAACTTCGCGGGCGCGTCGGGCGCGGCGCGGAACAGTCGTTTTGTGTCCTTTTGACCGGCGACAAAAAAACCGCTGTCGCCCGCGAGCGGCTCGGAATTATGGAAGAGACGACCGACGGTTTTCGCATCGCCGAAAAAGACTTGGAGATTCGCGGGCAGGGCGAAATTCTCGGCACACGACAATCCGGCGTGCAAACCTTTAAAATCGGCAACATAATCCGCGACTTGGAAATTTTGGAAAAGGCGCGAGCCGAAGCCGAACATTATCTTTTACAAAAACGATTAACTAAAGAAACATCGCATCTTATCGAGATTACGAAAGCCGACGCGCGGTTTCGGCTGGCGGGCATCGGATAAATAATTGTCGTTTTTTCAAAAATTTACAATTTAAACATTGAACTTTTCCGAAAAATTCGGTTATATTTCTTTTTATAGTTTCTAATCTCGCTTCGGCTTTTTAAGTGAAACTAAAGCTAATTTCCGAAACGAACAAATTTTTTCTCGCAAAAGATTAAATTTTCCCATATTGTTTGTTGCTCCGCGGAGATTGCCGGAAAGCCGATAAATCCGACCGCGTTCGACATATTTGCCCGTGTCGGCGTGAAAATTTACGCTACTAATCATAAATTATGAGGAAGAAAAAATATGGAAAACCGACGACCGACAACCAATGCTCCGCGACCTTTTACGAGAAATAACGATTTTAGAAAAGAAGGCGACCGACCGACCGGAACGAGAAATTTCCAACCGCGCGACAATCGCTTTCAATCTCGAAACGACCGCTACGAACCCCGCGACGACCGACATCGAAGCGGCGACGACCGGCAGCGCAGCGACAACCGATTTCAAAGCAGAGATAACCGAAACCAGCCGCGCAATGGCGGCGACAGCAACGGAAAATTTCAGCCGCGAGATAATAAATTCCAACCGCGCGGACGATTTGCGCCGAAAGGCAAAACCTTTAAGCCTTGGGAGCAAGATCGCCGCCCGCGCATCGTATCCGATATGCAAGTAACCGACGGAAAACATCGCGGAAAATATTTGCAAAGCACCGCGTCGGCGAAGGTTCGCCCGACGGCTCGCCGCATCCGCGAAGTGATGTTCAGAATTTTGTTTCGCCGCGTTCGCGCCGGAAGATTTTTGGATTTGTGCGCCGGCACGGGAACGGTCGGCATCGAAGCGATTTCGCGCGGCGCGTTGATTGGCACATTCGTCGAGCGTTCGGCGCAGATGTGCGGCTACATCAAGAAAAACTTAGCGGCGTGCGGCATCAAGGAAGGACACGGCGAGATTTTTGAAATCGAAGTCGTGCCGTTTTTAAAACGAATGTCAAAGCGCAGACGTTTTTGGGACGTAGTTTATTTCGACCCGCCGTATGATTCGAATTACGACGAAGTTCTCGCATACTTCAGTCGCGGCGCGATTATCAGACCGGGCGGAACGCTCGTCATCGAACATCCGGCAGAAATGTTTTTCCCGGAAAAATTCGGCGTGATGCGGCGTTGGCGCGTCGTCGCGCAGGGCGAAACACAGCTTAGTTTTTACGAGCGACAGCAGACTTAAATTACGAATTACGAATTACGAATTACGAATTGTAAAACTAAAACATAAGTTCACAATTCGTAATTCGTAATTCGTAATTGAACAAAAATGCGTATCATCTCCGGCGAGTATCGCGGGCGAATTCTGAAAAGTCCGACCGATTTGCGAACGCGCCCGACATCTGACCGACTTCGGGAAACTCTGTTCAATATCTTAACTCCGAAAGTCTCCGAAGCGACGAGGTTTCTTGATTTGTGCGCCGGAACGGGCGCAATCGGCATCGAAGCCGTTTCGCGCGGCGCGGGTTTTGCGACCTTCGTTGACAAATCGAATCGCGCCTGCGCCTTGATTGAAGAAAATCTCGACCTTCTCGAAATACCGGAAAATCAGACGGAAGTTTTTCGCTCGCCCGCCGAAAAATTTGTTACGCGCGAACACGCGGCGGCTTGGGACATCGTATTTTACGATCCACCGTATCAGGAAAATTACCGGCAGTTTTTATACGAATTTGCCGCGAATGTTTCCAATCTATTAAACGACGGCGGCGTTTTAATCGCCGAACATCACGCCAAAAATATTCTACCCGACGCGATTGGCGACCTTCGACGCTGGCGCATTCTCAAACAGGGCGAAACGCGACTTAGCTTTTATGAAAAAAGTTAGATACAATTTTCGTTTTCAATATCGAAAATGAAAATAATTATCTGGCTCATACTTTGTTTAATTTGGGGAACAACCTGGTATTTCATCAAAATCGGACTCGAAGAGTTGCCGCCGATAACCTTTGCCGCCGCCCGCTTTGCTCTCGCTCTTTTCATATTGGCTTTTATAATTTATTTTCAAAAAATCCCTCTGCCGAAAACGCGGCGCGATTGGAAACTGCTTGCCGTAACCGGCGTTTTGCAATTTTCGATTAATTACAGTTTGGTTTTCTGGAGTGAGCAATATATTTCTTCGGGACTCGCGGCGGTTTTGCAAGCGATGATTACGGTTTTCGGACTCGTTCTCGCTTATTTTTATCTGCCGAACGAGCGCATCACTTGGCTGAAAGTTTTCGCGGTCGTGCTTGGCATCTGCGGCGTAGCGGTGATTTTTATCGAGCAACTGCAAGTAAATAGTTTGATGGGTTTCGTCGGCTGCGCGGCGATTGTCGTCGGCGCGTTCGCGGCGGCGCAAGGTTCGATTTTGGTCAAAGCCTACGGCGGCAAACTTCATCCGGCGACGCTCGTTTTCGGTCAGATGCTTTGCGGAATTTTGCCGATATTTATTTACAGTTTTTCGGTCGAAGGCAATCCGTTAAATTTGAATTGGACGTGGCGGGCAATCGTTTCGGTTTTTTACTTGACGATGTTCGGAACAATCGTGGCATTCTGGCTTTATTATTGGCTTTTAAGTAAAATCGAATCAACCAAAGCGATGATGATTTCGCTCGTTACGCCGCTCATCGCCGTTCTCGTCGGCGGAATTTTTTTGGGTGAGCGGCTGCCGCTGCAAACTTTTCTCGGCGGCGTTTTGATTTTGGCGAGCATCGGTTTAATTGTTTTCAGAAAAAGAAAATCAGCCAATGAGAACACAGATAACTCGGAGATTGATTTGCAAAGTCGAGAAGTCGTTTAAATTATTTCCCTCTCTGTTTCTCTGTGTTCTCGGTGGCAAAATATTTTATGTTCTTCAAATTTACAACTGCCGGAGAATCACACGGACGCGCCCTCGTCGCCGTCGTCGAAGGCTTGCCCGCCGGTTTGGAAATTTCAATCGAGAAAATAAATTTCGAGATGTGGCGCAGACAGCAAGGCTATGGACGCGGCGGTAGACAGAAAATCGAGCGCGATGAAATTCAAATTTTGTCCGGCGTGCGGCACGGCGCAACGCTCGGTTCGCCCGTCGCTTTGATGATTGAAAACCGCGATTTTATACATTGGCAGGAAGTAATGTCGTCGGAAAAATTAGAATCCGAAATAAAAAATCCGCGCACTATAAAACGCCCGCGTCCCGGACACGCCGATCTTGCGGGCGGACAGAAATTCGGCGCGAGAGATTTGCGCGACGTTTTGGAAAGAGCTTCGGCGCGTGAGACGGCAGCGCGTGTCGCCTGCGGCGCGTTCGCCCGCCAACTGCTGGAAAATTTCGGCGTGAAAATCAAAAGCCACACGATAAAACTCGGCAGCGTTCCCGACAAACCGCTCGAAAAAACCTTCGCGGAAATCTGTGCGATTAGCGAAAATTCCGCGTTGCGGTGCGCCGATGTAGAAATCGAAAAACGAATGATTGATTTGATTGACGCGGCGAAAAAAGACGGCGATACGCTCGGCGGAATCTACGAGGTCGTCGCCAAAAACGTCGTCGTCGGTTTAGGTTCGCACGTTTCTTGGAATGAAAAACTCGACGGGCGAATCGCGCAGGCTTTTATGTCAATCCAAGCGACAAAAGCGGTCGAGATCGGAAGCGCGGTTGAGAATGCTTCACTTGTCGGCTCGAAAGTTCACGATGAAATCACGTTTGAAAATGATAATTTCAAACGCACTTCAAATCGCGCGGGCGGACTCGAAGGCGGAATTACAAATGGCGAAGAACTAAGAGTGCGCGGTTACTTAAAGCCGATTTCAACTTTGAAAAAGCCGCTCCGGTCAGTTGATATTGATACGAAGCGCGAAGATTTAGCGGCGTTTGAACGCTCGGACGTAACGGCAGTTCCGGCGGCGGGCGTGATCGGCGAAGCGATGCTGGCAATCGTTTTAGCAAACGCGATGCGCGAAAAATTCGGCGGCGATTCTCTGTTGGAAATGAATGCAAATTTCGAGAACTATCAAAAAGATTTGCGAAGCTATTGAGTTCGTTTGTATTTCGGCAGTATCTCGTAATTTACGATGCGGATTTTTTCATTCGGAATAGATGACAGATGAAAGATAATAGATGAGAGATTGAATCTATCAGTTATCATCTATCAGCTATCATCTATTCCGAAGGTAATTTTTCTATCGTAAAATCGAGACGTTACCGATATTTCACCGTCCGATGTCGCGGCGATACTGCATTCCATTCCAAGAAATTTCGCCGACTGCGAGATAAGTTTTCGTCAAGGCTTCGTTCAGAGTTTTTCCAGTCGCGGTTACGCCTAAAACTCTGCCGCCCGCCGTAATGTAATTTCCGTTTGCATCTTTCGCCGTTCCCGCGTGAAAAATTTCCACGTCTCCGAAATCCTTTTCCAAGCCATAAATCAAATCGCCCGTTTCCGCTTTTGCCGGATAACCTTTTGAAGCTAAAACGACGCATGCCGAACTTCCCTTTTGCCATTCGATTTTTATTTCATTCAATTTTCGTTCGAGAATCGCCGCGCAGATTTCCGTTAAATCTGTTTCGAGCCGGACTAAAATCGCCTGCGTTTCCGGGTCGCCGAAACGCACGTTATATTCCAAAACTTTCGCGCCCGCGTTCGTCATCATCAAACCGAGAAACAAAATTCCGCGAAACGGAAAATTTTCGGCTCGGCAGCCTCGCAAAGTCGGTTCGATGATTTCCGCGATGATTTTTTTTGTCGCGTCTTTAGTCAAAAGACTGTCATCGGTAATCGTTCCCATTCCGCCGGTGTTTGCACCCGTATCGTTTTCGCCGATGCGTTTGTGGTCGCGCACCGCCGGCATCAGTTGAAAATTTTTGCCGTCGGCAAACATCAAAAGCGAAACTTCCCTGCCGACTAAACATTCTTCCAAAACGATTTTCTGCGCGGCGTTTTTCCCGACTAAATTTTCCAATTCGACAATGGAGTTTTCGGCTTCATTTCGATTTTGGGCAACAATCACGCCTTTGCCCGCCGCGAGTCCGTCGGCTTTTACGACGACCGGCGAATGTGCGTCGCCAAAGCGTCCGCCGCGCAAAATTTCAATCGCTTCGGTCGGAGAATTTGCCGTCGCATACCGCGCGGTCGGAATCGAATGTCGCCGCATAAAATCTTTAGCGAATGACTTGCTCGCTTCGAGTCGCGCGGCTTTTTCGCTCGCGCCGATAATTTTCAAACCGCGCCGTTCAAACTCGTCAACGATTCCTAAAGCGAGCGCGGTTTCGCCGCCGACAAAAGTAAAATCAATCGAATTTTCGACGGCGAATCTGGCGAGTTTTTCCGTTTCCTCCGGCTTGATTGAAACGCACGTCGCTAATTCGGCGATTCCCGCGTTGCCTTCGGCGCAAAAAATTTCGACGGCTTTTTCGCCTTGTTTAAATGCCCGACAGACGGCGTGTTCGCGTCCGCCCGCACCGATGACTAAAATTTTCATAAGTTTTTCAAATGCCGCCGCGCAAACCTTCATTAGCTGAAATTTTTGGTAGTGTCTCAAATTTTATGCCGGGAAAATCTAACCGCGAAAACCACGAAGCTGCACGAAAAAAGATCAACAAATGCGCGTGTTTTTTCGTGTCTTTTCGTGGTTAAAAATTTCTTAAAAAAATCCGTCATAAAATTTGAGATACTGCCAAATTTTAAAGATAAACTTGACACCGTCAGCCGATAGTTATAATTTCAAATTAAGTCAAAACAATTATTTCTTAAACAAATTCCCCTATTAAGACGTTTTGAATTAGAATTATAGTTAATCGTTTCATCGCTAAATACAAACGCTTTTGAAACAGAAATAAAGGAATCAAATCAATTGAAAGAGATTGTGGCTGACAATCTGAAAGAATTTAATCAAAGAACCTTTGCCGACGCGCCCGATTTAGAAGATTTAACGATTTCTTGTATTGATTGCGGAGACGATTTCACTTGGTCGGTTGGCGAACAGATATTTTTTCGCGACAAAGGGTTGCAAAATCCGCCGAAACGCTGCCGCAACTGCAAGCAAGCCAAAACCGAACGACTCAACGCCGTCTTTTACGCTCAAAGATCGGGCATCAAACAAAAAATCGAAGTCGCCGTCCACTGCGCGTCGTGCAGCGGCTACACGACCGTTCCGTTTTATCCTTCGCAAGGTCGCCCCGTCTATTGCCGCGCGTGTTTTCTGAAAATGAATCCACTGCCGGAAAGCGGTGAAAGGTGAAAACGCTTCGCAAGGCAAAAGTAAAAAGTAAAAAGTTAAAGAGAATTTTTATCGCTCAAGCCTTGATTTAACGCGGAGTCTTTTTCACACTTTTTACTTTTGCCTTTTTACTTTTTAACCGCCCACGTGAACATTCGGACGGCGTTCCGGGTCGTGTTCGGCTTGCCGCAAAATTTCGCGCGTAAACGGCGCGGTATCGCCTTCGCCGAACAAAATATAACGAATCAGATAAGCAATCGGATTGCCTTCGCTCCAGCCGAAATAAACGTGCGGAATTTTGCCGGATTTATCGCGCAGATGAAGCAGCAAAGCGGCAATCGCATTCGGCACGGCGGGCGCGGACGTTCGCAGAATTTTATAACCTTCCACGTCAACGCCTTGAATTTTCAATTTGCCCTTAAACTCGGAAGCGTCGCCCAGAGTTATTTCGTAAAAAAGCACCGGATCGCTCGACGGAATGTGATTATCCACGCGCTTTTCGTGTTCTTTGAAACGATATTCTTCAACGTCGCCGACTTCGCGCCGGTTAGTAACGATGCGAATTTCGCCTTCGGCTAATTCGTTGATAAACTCCTTCGCTTTATCGTCGAATTCAATGCTGTCAATCCGAACTTCGGTCGTTCGCAAGGCGCGTGAAATAAACGATGCGGCGATAATTACGAAGATAAAAAACGAGGCGATTTTAATTCCGTCGGGACGCTCTATAATGTTGGCGACGGTCGTGTAGACGAAGATTACGGAAATTATCGAAAACCCGATTGTCCAACGGCTTTTGCGCCTTCGCGCCGAAAGCGCAACGGCGATTGCGGCGGATGACATCAAAAACAAAACGCCGGTCGCGTATGCGCCGCCTTGCGCGTCAACGTCGGCTTCAAAAAATATCGTGATGGCAAAGCAAATCGCCATAAAAACCAAAACGAGCGGACGAGTCGCCCGCGCCCATTCGGGAGCCATTCCGTAACGCGGCAGATAGCGCGGCACGATATTAAGCAGTCCAGCCATCGCCGACGCGCCGGCAAACCACAAAATCAAAATCGTGCTGATGTCGTAGAAAGTTCCGAAAATTTCACCGAGTTTATCGTGCGCGATAAAAGCCAGAGCGCGTCCGTTCGCCTTTCCTTTTTCTTTGATTACGCCGTTCGCAATTTCATCTTGAGTGCAGGCGCAAAATCCCGGCGCGTTTTGAACGCTGTCCGCGCTGCCGCACTCGACGCGCGGACAAAACGCCTTCTCGGAAATCAAGAGACTCGTTATAAAGCTGCTCGAAATAAGCATAAAACTCATAATCAACGCCGCCGACATCAAAAGTTTTTTAGTATTGGTGATGCGTCCCGGACCTTTGACGAGCGGCATCACCGCCACGCCCGTTTCAAAACCCGAAAGACCGAGCGCGAGTTTTGGGAAAACCAGCAGAGACAGTGCGACAATCATCAGCAAACTTCTGCCTTCGAGTGCGCCGCTCGCCGTTTTGTGCGTAAAAAGCGCGTCTTTCCAATTCGCCAAAAGTTCCGGGTGTATGAAGATTTCATAAAACCCGAAAACGATGATAACCAGATTCAAAGCCAGATAAATCGTTACTAAAAAAACCGCGATGCCGATTGCTTCTCGAAAACCTTTGATAAAAACCGCGCCGAGCAGTGCAACCAATCCCAACGTAACGAAAACCGGATGATTCAAAAAACTCAGATGCGCGATGACATAAGGATTTTCCAAAACGTGCGCGGTCGCGTCAGCCGCCGAAAGCGTGATGGTAATGACGAAATCGGTCGCCACGAATCCGAGCAGAACGAGAACGAAAAGTTTGCTCTTCCAGCGCGAGAACAGAGCTTCGAGCATCGCAATCGAACCTTCGCCCTTCGGACTTTCCGTTGCAACGCGGCTGTAAATCGGCAACGCGCCGAACAGCGTCAGAAGAACAACAATCAAGGTGGCGACCGGCGATAAAACGTTTGCGGCGACAAAAGCGATGCCCGGTTGATAACCAAGCGTCGAGAAATAATCAACGCCCGTCAGACACATCACCTTCCACCAAGGATGCTGCTGATGCGCTCCTTCTTTTTCGTGCGGACCTTCGATTTCTTTCACGCCTTTTAATAACCAGTTGCTAAAACTGTTTCTTTTTTTCGTCATAAAATTTGTCAAGTAAAAAACCGCTAGACGCTTTTTCGGGCATCTGCGGTCAAATCAAAGCTGAATTTTTTTTGCTGCTAACTGCACAAATATACGAGGTCAGCCGTTCTATTTTTACTCCTAAAACAATAAGGAAAATTTTACGCCGATTATTTTACAGGTCAAGCCGAAATGATTTTGAATGTGAAATTTCTGATGTTAAATTTTAAGATTATTTAAAAATTAAAAGGGCAACGTCTCCCACACCGTCGCCCCTAGGTCACAAGTCCTCACCCCTCGTGACCAGTTATGTTCACCGGGGAGGTGAACATTTATAGATTATGCACATCAAATTTAAAATTGCAACTATCAATTAAAAGTTTTTTATGATTATTCGTTCGGCAATAATAAATAGCTATTCCAAGGATTTATAAATTCCTCGACCGTTAGACCTCCGACCGCAAATTGCGTTTCTCCGTCTTTGTTCTTGACAAAAAAACTATATTCGCCCGGCGGAATTCCGTCTTCGACTTTAATCTCGAAACTGACAACGGAGATGTCCGCGCCGTAATTTTGATTAGTTAAACTTTTCGGCGTAACGCTCAAAAAAGGCGAATTAAAGTTGATAGTTAAATTGTGTGCGTCGAGATTTTTGCCGCCGACGTAAATCAGATATGATTTTCCGCCGTTGACCGGCACAGCTAATTCGGATATTTGTCCGTTAAAACCGACGTATTGGACATCGAAATTTTTCGCGCCGTTTTTTAATTTTTTCGAGATGTTTTGAGTTCTGCCTCTTGAGATTTCGACCGCGCCGAGCGATTCCGCCGAAAAAGATTTTTGCGCGTTGCTTCCGAAACCTTGAACGTAAATTTGATATTGCCCGTCGAGCAGTCCTTCGAGCCGGAAATTTCCGTCGGCGTTGGTTAAAACTCCCGCCGCGACTTGTCCGCTTTCCGCGTCTTCCACCCAAATCTGCGCGTCTTTTGCCGGTTTGCCATTAGCGAAAGTCAGTTTGCCGACAATGCTTCCGCAGCAATTTTCGTCCGCGTTTTTCGCGCCGTATAAGGCGCGGATTCCGGCTAAATCGTCTTCGGCTAAAGTGCGCGGACTATACGCGGGCAAATTATAAATTCCGTTTCTGCCTTGATTTTCGTGCATCGTCGCGCCAGTAACGGTCGAATGTTCGAGTCCGAGCAGATGACCGATTTCGTGCGTCAGCGTCGCTTCAAAATCGAACGTCCCAATCGAACCGTCAGTCGAAAACTGCTCGTAAGGATTCAAAACGATGTCGGCTTCGGTGATAAAACCTCTGCGGTTAAAAAAAATTCTCGTGCGGGCTGAAACTTCGCCCGCATCGCTGCTGAAAAGAAGAAGATTTTCGGGTGTCGGCGCGATGGTTATCAAACTTACGCCGTCGCCGGAATTGCCCGCCGGACTCACGGTTTGTTTGTCCGTCCAGGAAACTTGGAATTTTATGTCGGCGGCGCGTTCCCAGGCGTTTAAACTTCTCGTAATCGCGCCGTTTATATCGCTGTCGGACTTGATGTATGGATTCGGTTTGGTCAGAGATGTTGAAAGCGCAATCGGAATCGTCTTAGTTTGCCAATGCAGACGCATCATTTCGCCCGCGTCGGCGAACTGCGTCGTGTATGCCGCCGTTTGTCCGAACAATGCGGCGAGCAGCAGCCAAACCGGGAAAATTTTATAGAATCTCAACATCAAATTTATAAATTTTCTTTTCTGCCGGCAAAAACTTCGGCGTTTTCCCTGCCGACTCTTTCCAAATCGGCGAAGCCGACAATCAAAAGCAAAACGACGAGCGAAAGCGTCGCCAAAACATAAAGCAGCGCGATTTGCTCCAAATAAATAAGCGTTCCGAGAATAATGCCGATTAACGCCAGCCAAAAAAGCGCGACGGTGCGGCGGCTGAATCTGCTTTGTTTTTCCATCATAAATTATTAAAAAGGTTTTTCTAATCGTTGAAAGTCAATCTTTATTGATACCAAATTTTCCGCCGCAAAACAACCAAAAAGTTGATGATTAAATTTGATTTAATCGGAGACGCGGGCTGAATGCCTGCGCTCGAAATGTTCATTGGACTTTTTATTCGATAATTCGTAGAGGAAGATTGGCGGTGTTTTTTCCGTTTGAATCGTCAATGTTGAACATTGGCGAGAGTTTTCGCTTGCCGCGTCCAGATTGCGGAACTTCCACGATGTCGAAGGCTTTCAAAACTATGTCGTCGGCTTTTTTGTCTTTGATTTTTTCCAAATCGGCTTCGATAATTTTCGTCTCGCCCGCCTCGCGCCGGTAAATTGTAATTTTCTTTTCGTCCGCGTCTTTGGTCGTTCCGCCCGCGCTGGCAATGGCGCGGGAAAGCGTGATTTGCGAGCGCGAGGAAATCGGTTTCGGATTTGCCACACCGCCGATGACGTAGATTGATTCGGCTTCTTGAACCGTTACGATGTCGCCGCTTAAAATCTGCGGATTCGCTTCTTTTTTTCCGGCGAGCAAATCACTTATTTTGACGTTGATATAATTTGCGTCGCCGTTTTGTTCGGTTGTTTCGGAACTCGCGCTTTTCTCTTCGCCGTCCGCCGTTTTATTATCGCCGCTTTGTTTTTCCGATGCCGCGCAGCTCAAGTTTTTCGGACGATAAACTTGAATTTCTCCGCTTGCCTTGTCCGTCAAACCGCCGGAGACGATTATCAATTCGTTGAGGTAAATCTGTCGTTTTATTTGAAAACGCTGCGGAGTTTTGACCGCGCCGTAAAGAACAGCGAGCGGGCGGTTCGAGCGGTCTAAAATTTTAACCACGACCTTCGGGTCGCGCAAAATTTTACTGTATGATTTAGCGATTTCTTCAGCAACCGATTCTTCGCTTCGGCACAAAGCGTAAATCGGATTTTCGGCGTAATGCACGCCGTCGAGAAAGCCTTCGGGATTGACCGTTCCGCGCCAATCGTATTCGAGACTTCCGATAACGTCAACGTCAACCAAATCGCCCAAATGAATCAAATCAATTTCCGATTTCGGAGCGGAAACAGAAACATTTTCTGGTGTCGGCGTTGGCGTTTGGGCGAAAGCCGATAGATTCCAAAATGCGGCGAGCAAAAAAAAATATGAGCAATGATACAACTTTTTACTTTTCATTTACTCACACCAAACGCTTTGAACGCATTTTTAAAGTAATTTTGATACTCCGGTTTTGTCTTGTTCGGATTTTTTGCGGCGTTTTGCCGGTTTCGTCGAAACCGTTCCGGGAATGGCAAAGCCTTTGAATTCCCAGTTGCAGTTGTCGCACAATAAATTGTAGCGAAAAAAAATTTTCGACAGTATCGGGGTCGGACGATAGCCGCGTCGAACGCGGTTGCTGCTGCATCTTGGACAGTTTTGAGTTGCCATTATTTATTAAAAAAAAGAATTCTTTAACTGATATTTTTATTCGACGAAAGCTCGCGCAGCGATTCGATTTTAGAATTTATTTTACCGGCAATCGTTTCGCGGTCTTGCGTCTTGACATCTTCGCGGGCGAGAAAAAACAGCGCGTCGCGGTAAAGGCTGACTGCGCGTTTATGATTGCCCTTAAAAGCCGCGCGGTCGGCTTGCTCGATCCAATGCGAGACTTTTATCGAAGCGATAAATTCCTTTAAGACCGACTCCGATTCGGTCAAGCGCGGCTCATTCGGATAAAATTGCAAAGCCGAATCCAATACGAAGAGAGCTTCTTGCGCCGCATTCAATTTTTCGGAAATTGTAACATATTTTTTCGCTTTTTGCGTCAGCGAGCGCGATTCGATTTCCGCCCAACTCAATAAATGAAAGCGGTGCAGTTCGCCGACGATTTCGCGCCCGCGCCTGAGTCCGGCGAGACGCGGCGAACCGACACCGGCGGTTTCCATCTGCCTTTCCGCGAGCGAGAGATATTCGCTGCAGACTTCAAAAACTTCCAGATGTCCGTTTGATATTTTCCCCAAAGTCCGCGCGGCTTCGCTTTTTTTTTGAATTTCCCTGATAAGCGCGGCGTTTTTCTCCAATGTAAGTTTATTCGCGCCGTCGGAATGCGCCTGCGCCAAAAGATTATTGACGTTGTAATTGAGTCTTTTCTCCGCCAGCAGAAAATTTTTGCGGCGTTCCTTGAGAACGATTTCGCGCAAGACGACCGCGCCGCCCAATACCAAACTCGCCCCGATGCCCGCAATCATCCACGACGCTTCTTCTTCGCCTTCGTGGAGAATTCCCCAAACGAGAAAAAAGAAAACAATCGCCAAAGCCGCCGCCAGCACGTAATAATTCGACGCTGGCAGCCAAAACGGGCGACGATAATTTCCTGCGACGCGCTCGCCTTTTCTTTGGGAAATTCTTTGAATTTGATAATTGCGGTTTAATCTTCCGTTCAAATTACGCCCCCAAATTTTTATTTTTAGTTATCCGCGGTTCGAGTGAAACCGAAGGTTAAGACGTATTATAGTGAATTTTTCCGCCGTCATTGTCAACAGTAAAGCGTTTCGGCAGATGACAGACGAAAATTTCTGGTGTAACTTTTCTTTAAGATTATGAGCGGCGGGAAAAAGAAAAAAGTGGCGCGTCCGGTTTTCGATTCGATCCGCAAGCCGACCGCGCCGCCGGGTCAAAAATTCGGCAAAGAAAAACCGGAAGAAAAGGCGCGTCCGGCAAATCGAAAAGTCAAGCACAAGAAAAAAGAGGAAACAGAAAATTAAAATGAGCTTTATCAAAAAATTCACCCGCCAAACCGCGCCGCCGAGCGTTTGGGCGCGACCGGAAATGCCGATAATTTTTCGCGCCGAAATTATGCCGGGCAAAAGCCGCGAGCAGAGAACCTTTCGCGTCCAGAAAGTTTTGCGAAACGGGCGCGTTATGCTTTACGGTTTTGAAGGCGAACACCGCGAAAGCGAATTTGAAGCGGTGAACTTCAAGCGAGAAAATCCGTAATTTGAAACAATTTGAAAATCACCATTCATAAACTCGTCCGATTTCGAGAATTCGCGTATTTTCGATTTGCAAATCTTCAATCTGCCGCACAACTTCATCACGATACACCGGTTTGATGTTGACGACATAAATCGGACAATCTTTTCGATTAAATTTAGACAATTCTTTTTGGAGAGCGAGCGGCGTGAGATGATGCGAAGCGCGGGCTAATTCGGCGAGTTCGTTCGGAAAGGAACATTCGACGAGAAGCGCGGAAAGTGTTTTTTCGGCGTTTGCGGTTTGCCAAAATCCGTCTGTTTCCGCCGTGTCGCCGGTCAGCGCGAAAGCGGTTTTATCATCTCGGACGATAAAACCGGCGGTCGGAACGCGATGATTGACCGCGATTGGTTTAAAGCGCAGATGTTTGATTTGAAATTCCCTTCCGACTTCAAACGGCTGATATTTCAACACCGCGCCGTTGGCGTTTTCGAGTTCGGAAAAGCGCGGATAAATCCTCCAATTAAAAACGTCGCGCTCAAGCGTTTCGATGATTTCCCGCGCCGCGTGAACGCAGACGGGCGCGTCCAAAGTCGCAAACAAATCGTCTATGAAAAGCGGCAAGCCCGCGATGTGGTCGAGATGCGCGTGCGTTAAAACAACGTCTCTAATCTGTTTTTTCTGAATCGCGGAAGTCGCCGTCGCCAAACTTCCCGCGTCAATCGCCGCGCAGTCGTCAACGACGAAACACGAAAGATGCTGTTTCGCGGAAGCCGTTCCGTTTTCGTCAAATGTGCTTGGAAGAAGCTGGACTTTCATTTTTTGAAAATTTATCTCGCGCAGGTTTGCGCGCGTCCGCCGTCAATTTCGTAAGTCGCGCCGGTTATCCAGGAAGCCTTTTCCGATGCCAGATAATAAATCAATTCGGCGACTTCCGACGGCTCGCCGACTCGTCCAATCGGGTGCGTCTTTTTAGAATTCTCCAGAAAATTACGATAATCTTCCTCGTTCATTCCGCTACGTTTGTGCAGACTCGTAACGACCACGCCCGGATTGACCGCGTTGACACGAACTTTTTTCGGCGCGAGTTCGAGTGCGGAACATCTGGTTAATTGGTCAATTGCCGCTTTTGAAACGCAGTAAGCAAGCACGCTCGGAAAAGCGCGAAGACCGGCGACGCTCGAAACATTGACGACGTTCCCTTTTGTTTTTTCGAGATGCGGAACGCACTTTTGCATCATCAAAAAAACCGAGCGCAGATTGATGTTCATCATTTTGTCCCAATCGTCGAGCGTCGTCGTTTCAATCGAACCGTTCAAAATGATGCCCGCCGCGTTCACCAAAACGTCAATTTGACCGAAGTTTTCAACTGTGTCGCTGATGACTCTTTCGATTTGCGTCGTTTCGAGAATGTCGGCGAGTTGGATTTTTATTTTGCCGCTTGCCGTCTTCGCTTCTTCGCGCAAAGAATTTAATTCTTTTTCGTTTCTGCCGAGCGCGACGACCCGCGCACCGTTTTCGGCAAACAGCTTGGCGGCGGCGCGTCCGATTCCGCTGCTCGCGCCCGTAATGATACAAACTTTTTCCTGCATATTGTCCGAAGCCTTCTTAATCTTTCAAGCAGTTTAGCATAAAAACTCATCGGCGAGTCTAGGCGAAAGAGCGAAGAATGTCGGTAAAATCTCGAAATTATTCACAAAAAAAGACGGTTAACACATTAACCGTCCTTAAATGGAATTAGAGATAATTGCTTTTGGAAAAAAAATCGTATGAAAAATTACACGCCGTTTGTTTGCGGTCGAGATGTAAAGAACTTTTCAATCGCCTGTTTCGTTTCCTCGCGGCGACGCTGCTGAAATTCGCTGACCCAATTTGAAACGGTCGAAACCATTTCACGCGCCGCTTGTTTCGGTTTCGGCTCGACCGCGACGGGAGATTCCGCAACTCTCGCTTCACCTTTTTTAATCACTTTAATTTTTGCCTTTGCTGTCATCTTTATAATTTCCTTGTTGTATGAATACGATACTAAGAAGATAAGTCTTAATGAACTCGACTTTATTCCTACGCAATCAGAATGCCAAATTTTTCAGACGTTCGGGAAAATGGATTTTGCAAGTTTTCTTTTTCGTAAGTTTTAATTTTGCATTCTGCAATGCGAAAGAATTTTTTTCGCGCTTTGCTATTTTATTTAACGCTTTGATGTTTATGTTTGTTCCAATTATTTTTTCCGACGCGCCTGATTTTACGGTATTCAAAGCAAACACCGGCGAACCGGAAAACCCGCGCCGAAAGGCGGCACAACCCTTGCACAAATTTAAGAGCGATGAGTTTGAACGACTTTTTAATTGTCTACTTAGCTTGCGGCGCACCGTTCGGCGTTTATTATTTTACGCACCAACGCGCCGCAAACAGTTCAATTCGTCTTGCGTCGAAAGCTCTGCTCGTTTTTATTTTCTGGCTTCCTTTCGCCGTTATCGTTATTTGCCGGAGCAAGATATTTATCAAAAATATCCATTCCAATCTCGCTAAATTGTCAGCCTCGGAAAGCGAAATCAAACGAGATATTTTTCTCGTTCAAAAGGAAATCGAAAAAAGTTTGCCCGAAGAAAGTTCGGCAGTTTCGCTTTTTGAACTGCGCGAGACGATTGAGCGTTACATCGGTTTAACGCTCGCCGTTCAGACTGAGACGGCGGAAAGCGCGGAACAAGAACAAGAGCTATTTCGCATTTCGGGCAGAGAGAAAACAAAACTCGCCGCAATTTGTCTTAAAAGACGCAACCAAAAGCGACTCGCGTTTCATCAAATCGCCGCACGTCGGGATTTTACGCAGCTAATCGAACGATTGCTTGATTCGGGGTCGGAACAAAAAAAACTCGAACGCTTCTCAATCAAACTCGCTAAAATCTTAAACGATTGCGCGGCTCGAAACAACCTTCAAGAAATGTTCGCCGCGCGTTTGCAAACCGGCGACTTACAAAGCGTCGAACAGATGGAGAAAGATTTATGGAAACCGGAAATACACAAACCATCGCCCGTCCAATCAATTTCAACTCGCTTACAAACGATGACCGCGACGGCGAACTCGCGCGGCAAAGATTAGACACGCTGCTCGCCGCCAACGCCGAAACCGCCCGCGAGAAATCTTTGTTTCAGACGGAACAAGCGAAGCACGAAGCCGCGCTGATAAAAAATCCAATCTCGGATAAACAAGCCTTCGCCTATTTCGGGTTATTGCTCGGCGTGATTCCGCCGGCGGCGATATTTACGCGCTTTCTGACGGACGCGAGAGATTTTCGCCCTCAAGACATTTGGGTTCTGGGCATCATCGCCGTAGTCAGTTTAATCTCGGCAACGGTCGGTTATTTCTCCGGCAAAATCGTCGGCAAAATCGTCGGCGAACTCGAACGACTTTCGTGGTCGAAGATGCTTTTGCTCCTTCCGTTTGTCGGAATGCTCTGGGGCGGTTTAGCGGGCGGCGCGGGCGGCGTGATTATCTTTATTTTCGGCGCGATTTTCGGCGCGATTTTCGGCGCGGCGGTTGGCAGCGTCGCTCTGCCCGTCTTTGCGATATTTCATCGCTTGCTCAAAAAGGGCGATGTCATTGACCGTCGGCATTTTTTACCGTTTGCCTTCGGCACTGCATTCGTCGTTTCAGCCTTTATTCTCGGACTATAAACAAAAATTCGGTTTATAAAATTCAGTACTCACGAGAGCCTTCTTTTGAAAAAGAAGGCTTTTATTATTTTCAGCGGAGAAATTCGTATCTATTAAAGACATTTGCCTCGACCTATTTTCAAAATTTTTCGTCTTATCATCACTTTAATAAAAAAGATTTCAATTTTTTGGGACAAGTTGTTAGTATAATTATTATTCACTTTGGAAGGTTCACCAATGGCACTAAAACAGAAAGGCAGAAATCTGCTGATTAACACACCGCTCGGAGAAGATTTCTTGTTGCTCGAAGAATTCACGGCTTCGGAAACGATCTCTGAATTATTCGCTTTTCAATTAAAGCTCGTTCACGAAGAAAACGGCGAAGGTTTAACGCCGACCGTCGTTGACCCGAAACAACTTTTAGGTCAGCTGGTCGGGATAAAAATAAATTTGCCGGACAAAACTTCGAGATATTTTAACGGCGTGGTTTCGCATTGGCGGCAGCGCAACCGCGACCCTCGTTTTACATATTATCAAGCGATTGTCGTTCCGAAAGTTTGGATTCTGACGCAAAAGCGTCAATCGCGCATTTTTCAACGCTTGACCGTTCCGCAAATTTTGAAAAAGGTTTTTTCAGGCTTCAACGTCAAACAAGAATTCGTCGGCACGTTCAACCGCCGCGAATATTGCGTTCAATATCAGGAAACGGATTTCGATTTTGCCGCGCGGCTGATGGAAGAAGAAGGCATCTATTATTATTTTGAACACACCGCCGGCGACCATAAAATGATTTTGGCGAACACGCCGCTTTCGCACCGCGATTGTCCAAGTCAGAGCAAGTTTCCTTTTGAAGCGGATTTGACGCGCAAGGACGGTGCGCTCAGTTCGATTATCACTTGGGAGACGGCATTTCAATTGCAGACCGGAAAAGTTACGGTTTGGGATCATAATTTTGAATTGCCGAACAAAAAACTCGAAGCCGACCAGCCGAGTCTGTATCCGGTCGCCAATAATGCGGCTCTGGAGATTTTTCAATATCCGGGCGAATACGGCAAACGCTACACGGGCATTGACCGTTCGGGCGGCGACCAATCGAGCGAATTGCAGCACGTTTTTGAAGACAACCGCCATCAAGCCGAACTGCAGATGCAGGCGATTGACGCGAAATATAAAGTCGCCTACGGCACGTCGAATAGCTGTCCGCTGACGGTCGGTTATAAATTTGAAATCTTCAACCATCCGGCGAAAGGCACGGACGGTCAATATATGCTGACGCACATTTCGCATCACGCCGTTCAAAGTCCGACTCTGGAAACAGAACCGAAAACGATTCAAGACGCTTATACAAATAGTTTTAGCTGCATTTCTCTAAAAACCGGCAGCACACCGTTTCGTCCCATTCGGAAAACTCCGAAATCGAAAATAATGGGCAGCCAAACGGCGGTGGTGGTCGGACCGGCGGGCGAGGAGATTTTCACCGACAAATACGGACGAATAAAGGCGCAGTTTCACTGGGACCGAGAAGGCAAATACGATGTCGGAAGTTCATGTTGGATGCGAGTGGCGCAGCCGTGGGCAGGACACGATTGGGGTTCGATTGCCGTTCCGCGCATCGGTCAAGAAGTCGTTGTCGAATTTCTCGAAGGCGATCCTGATCGCCCGCTCGTGGTCGGCTCGGTGTATAATCCGGCGCAAATGCCGCCGTATGAGCTGCCGGCAAACTCGCACACGATGGGTTTCAAATCGAACACGACAAAGGGCGGCAATGGCTACAACGAAATCGTCATCGTTGACGGCAAAGCAGGTGAACTCATTCGCGTTCACGCGCAAAAGGATATGGATACGACCGTGCTGAACAATGATACGCAATACGTTGTCGTTGACCGCACGAACCGGGTTGACGGCAACCAGCACGAAACCGTCAAAGGTCATAAAACGACGATTGTCGAAAAAGGCAATCGGGTAACGAACGTAGAAACCGGCTTTCAGCATAACGTCGTTAAAGAAGACATTCTTATCGAATCAACCGCCAACGAAATAGTCGTCAAATCGCCGACGAAAATCACTTTGCAGGTTGGTGAAAACAGTTGGATCGAAATTACGCCCGGCAAGATTACCATCAATTCGCCTCTGATCGAATCGAGCGCGGGCGGACAGAATCTGATTGTCGGCAATCCGGTTGATGTTAATCCGTAATTTTCTCGCCGATTTTTTATCGAATCCATTTAATTATGAATTTACAGGAAACTGATTTGAATGCTCCGCTCGCGGCAGAATACGAATTTACCGGCACAACGCAGACTCGTTTTCAGACGCTTTTTACCGAAAACGAAACTTCGCATTTGGTCGAAAATTCAATAACGGAGGACGGAAAGGCGATTGTTAAAGTCAAGGATTTTACGCAAACATCCGACGCGCTGATTGACGTTTTAGGAGCGGATTTGTCGCGCGTGATTGACATTTTGAAGTTTCAAATCGGCGAACGAGAAACGCTGGAGAAAATTCTCAATATGGACGAAGTTTGGGAAAGTTGGCAAGCTGCAAAAGCGCGTTTGATAGAAAAATACAAAGATATTCCCGATTTCGGTTCGATTAGCGACAGTTTCGGCGACAATTTAAAAAATGAGGAAAAGCTGCGGCTTAATATCGAGAATAAAGGAATTTACGGATTGTTGTTTCCGCAGGTGAAGTTTACGAGTTACGGCAGAATTCCGAACGAGGTGTTTCGCACGAAAGTAATCAGAGAAGGAATTTTGTCAAAAGATTTGCCGATGGCGGAAATGGTTAAAATTCGCCGCGGTGCGGACGATGAATTACTGATTGAAGTAAAAGGCGAACTCGACAAAGATAAATTTGATTACGCCGGATTTTTGAACACCGCCCGCCAGATGTTCGGCGGGCATCTGAAGAACGATGACATCGTTTTTCACGGCACGGAAAATTACACGCTCGACGCAAGAACGCTCGACTATACAAATGGCACACGGCAGCATCGTTTTGAAATCAAAGGCTCGTATTTTAGAGACGAGCGGCAAACATTCAAATTGAAGGCGGATTGATGAGCGACGAAAACACAAAGTATGTTCCCGAAGGAGTGATTTTGCTGTGCAGCAACGGTAACATTCTGACGCAGTTGATTTGCGACCCGCAGCCGATCAATCTGTATGGCGTGCGTTATGCTGACGAAAACGACAATAAACCGGAGTTGAATATTCCTTCGTTCGTAACCTGCAAAACAAAGGGAGCGTGTGCGCCGCCCGCGCCTCTGAAATGGATCAAGGTCAAAGAAAATGTTACGCTGCACGGCTTCCGACCTTTATTGGACGAGTCGGAATGCGTGTGTGAATACGGGCAAGGTTTAATCAAAATATTTTTCGACAAATACGCCGCCGAAGTCGCGCTGGATGACAATAATCTGAGCGATTTTGTCGCAGAGCCGATTTCCAGCAATATATTGGGAATGCTCGGCGGCGGACTTTTAGGAATGTTTAGCTCCGATTATCGGGAAGGAGTCGGACAGGGATTGAAACAAGGCGCACAGGGAACGTGGAATTTTCTCACACACGATTTGTGGCAGGCGGAAACGTGGAAAGGATTCGGCAAAATGGCGGTCATCGGCGGGGTTTATTTGTCCAATTCCCAGAATCCGTTGGGAACGCTGCAATCCGATATGATGCTGCGAAGTCTGGATGCGAGATACGGAACGGACTTCACACAAACCAGAGATGCTTTGGCGGAAGGATTAGAAAGAACGGGAACGCGGGTGGTCGAAGATGTCAAACACGGCAATTTGAAATCAATCGGCAGAGATGTCGGGCAAGTCGAGTATGCCGTCGTCGAAGCGGTCGTCGGCACGAAAGGCGCGGGTTTAGCTTTGAAGGGAGCGAAGACGGCGGCGGAGTTGGCAATCGGAGCGGAACGCTTGGCACAGATTGCTCTCAAATCGGCGGAAGTGCTGGAGAAGATCAAGTTCGGGTTGCGCGGTATTGTTAGAATTGGCACGAAAGCGGACGAGGCGATTGATGAAGTAGCTAAAGTTAGTAAGCGTCTTGAGTATTTGGGACGAACGCCGGGAAAAGCATCGAAAACGGGTAGAGAAGTTTTTGATCGAATGGTAAATGAGGGAACGGCAAGGACTAGAAAGGGGATAAAAGAATTTTGGGACCCTGACAACAAAGTTTGGAGAAATATAAAAGAAGCCGATATGGGTCATACCAAAGATGCTGTTACTTGGTGGAATGAAACAGGAAGAAAATACGGAGCAAAAAGCAAAGAGGTTAGGGAATGGATGCTAGACCCGGACAATTACGAATATGAATATTTCCGAACTAACAGAAGTCGAGGGGCAAGACTTAATGAAACCTATAAGCCGCCCTTAAAGTGAAATTATGATAAAATTAATTATAACGTCAGACAAAAATTCTTATGGAACTAGACAAAAATATACAAGATAAAATAGATAAGTTGGTAGATAGCTCGGATGAGGAATTTCAAGCGAAGAACTACGAAAGTTCATTTAAGTTATTGTTTGAGGCTTGGGACTTATATCCAGCACCGAAAAAAAATTGGAATGATAGTTTCAATCTAGTAACTTATATTGTCGGAGACTACTTAAAGTTAAATGATTTGCCAAATGCTGAAAAATGGTCAATACAGCTAGAGGAAATTGACCATAATTTACATATCTCAAGAGGAACTGTGTGTTTTGTTAAAGGAAAAATCGCTTTTGAAAAGGGGGAGTATAATAAAGCACAAGAAAACTTTAAAGAATCGGTCAAGGAAGGACAAGGTTTCAGATATTTTGAAGACGAAGACCCTAAGTATTTGGATTTCTACACACATCCTGAAAAATATACTGAGAAATAATATTTGTGAATTTTTTCAGAGAAATGAATGGAAAGGTATGAGCGGATTAAAATAATTATTTTATGAATACCAAACTTGCAGACGATAAAACAAATGAGGTTTTGGTTGAAGAACTTGCAGAGGAAGGTAATTCGCTTGCAGAGAAAAGTGATTTTGGTGGGGCGATAAAGAAATTCGAGCAGGCATTAGCGATTGTGCCTGATCCCAAAAATGAACAAGAGGCTTCTTTATGGCTATATGCGAGCATTGGCGATATGTATTTTTTGAAAGACGATTTTGAAAATTCCGCCGAGAATTTTTATAACGCTTTAAACTGTCCCGACGGTCAAGTAAATGGGTTTGTTCATTTGCGTTTAGGGGAGGATTTATTTGAATTGGAGGTGAAAGAAAAATCTTTGGATCATTTATTGAAAGCTTATATGTTGGAAGGCAGCGAGATTTTTGCAGGTGAGAATGAAAAATATTTTGGTTTTTTAAATAGAAATGTAGAGTTAAAATAAAAAAAACTTACGAAAGAAAAAAAGCAAGTCAGAAACGGCTTGCTTTTTTGTTTGTCAGCAAGCGAAACACGGCAACCTAAAGTCAATCGGCAGAGATGTCGGGCAAGTCGAGTATGCCGTCGTCGAAGCGGTCGTCGGCACAAAAGGCGCGGGGCTGGTAGTCAAAGGCGCAAAAACCGCCGCCGAATTAGCGATTGGGGCGGAACGGCTGGCGCAGATTGCCATCAAGTCGGCGGAAGTATTGGAGAAGATTAAGTTCGGGCTGCGCGGTGTGGTTAGGATTGGCAGACGGATAATAAGACCGGCAGATTTTGGTATCAAAATGCTGAGTGAAAACCCGGAACTTTTGAGAATCTGGAATGAAACATTGCAAGAACTTGCAAATTCAAGACGTGCTAATATGTATAAACGGTATTTAAGCAATTTAGAAAA
Source organism: Pyrinomonadaceae bacterium (assembly GCA_051002375.1). Taxonomy (GTDB): domain Bacteria; phylum Acidobacteriota; class Blastocatellia; order Pyrinomonadales; family Pyrinomonadaceae. The sequence goes on from JBPCMK010000143.1 coordinate 33,262, forward strand.
TGGTGTTCCAATGGACAATAAATTTTTAGAAGATACCTTTGGATATGTTAGACAGAGATTCAAAAATAATGCTGAAAAGGCAGGTCATACAATAGATGGAGAAATACATCACTGGAATTATCCGAAAAATCAATATCCAGATCAAATTGTGAATCCCCGAAACTTGACTGAACCGATTGACCGAGCAACTCATCAGCGAATTTACGAAGCGACGAGTGGCGGAAATAATATGTGGCAAGGTCCGATAGAGTCAACGCACGAGTTACCCGTCAACGACCATCCATTTCCATAAAGAAGTTTGCACTTTAATTATATATGCGAATCAGTAGTTGAAAACGAGCAAGTAGAAAGCGACTGCCAGTTTTCCCCAACAGTGTAGCATCAAGCCATCGGCGGAACGAACTTTACTGGCTTTTTGAATGTTGGTTTTCTCGTTGATCCAATTAAAGAGGCTTTCAATCGGTTGTCGGAATTTACTGATCAGGCGGTTGTGATATTTTTCAAACTTGGTTAAGTCTGCACCTTTCGGCTTTTTCCGCCCCGTATAAAGATTAGTGTTTTGCCGGTTGAGAGTTTGCTGAAAAATCGGTTCGGGATAAGCGAGGTCGGCAATCAAAGTAGTGTTCGGCAATTCTAGATGTTGTTCACGAGCCGCAGTCAGGTCGTGATGCGAGGCTTCGCACAACCAGATTTGCGCCGGATTGGGCAGTCTTTCAAAGCGTTTTTCGGCAATGACGTGCAGGCGGAGACCGTGAAAATAGGTTTTCTTTGCCGCACAATAACCAACGTCGGCAATCTCGCGGGCGACTTTTGCCGAATAAGCGTGTCCGTTTGCCGCCAGCATCACCGGAAACGAGTCAATCAGGTGGTCGAGTTCAGGAGTTTGTGAGAGCGCGGCAATGAGCGAATAATTCCGCCCCGATGCTTTGGAAGGTTTGCTCTAACAAGTTAAGGCGATAACAGACGCGTTTGATACGCGGGCAGGCGGGAAACCACGCCGCCCAATAGGTGAGAATGAAATCGTGGGGGGCTGTAAGAAATTTTGTGTAAATCGAAATTTATAGAATAAGGAGATTTACACTTATGACGATACGAAAAGAAATACTTGATGAATTGATTCGGGATTACAAGAACCCGGAAGATTTGCTCGG
>JBPCMK010000144.1:0-7866 GCA_051002375.1 Pyrinomonadaceae bacterium
CGAACGAGCAAATAAAAAAAGCCAACGCGCTCGTGGCAAGCCAGATTTTGCCTTTCAGCGAATTGAGCAGGGAATTGGCGGATGGTCGAGCCATAATGTTTTTTCCGAAAGCGAAATAAATTTAAATAGTTAGCGACGAAAGAATTTTTTCCGTATCAATCAAATTCAGCTTGCCCGATAAATGAACGACTGTGCCGAAAATATACGGCGCGTTTTCGTCGTTCGTACGCTTGATTTCCTTATCTTGCAGGCTGACAATTTCGCTTAGACGATCAGCTAAAAACGCAAAACTCGGAACGGAATTTGGCGAATGCAAAACGATGAGTTTCGATTTTGGCGCGGCGGCACGCTGCTTTTTCAAAACCGCCGATAAATTAACGACCGTGATAATTTCGTTTCGCAAATTGGCAATCCCGGCGAGCCATTCGGGAGCGTTCGGCAGTTTGGCAATCGGAAGCATCGGCGCGGCTTCCGCGACTTGTTTCGAGGCGACGGCGTAAGACTCGCCGTCGAGAAAAAAGATGAGATATTTTTCGCTGACCGACGACGCGCTTTCTTCGCCATTCAAAAAGGAATTGGTGATATTGGTGAAATCAAAAGCGGAAAAATCTATCTCAGGCGGAAGTTGGGCGGTTAAGTCGGTCATAATGAATGCGGAATGCGGAATGAAAGCGGAATGAAAGTGGATTGGTTTTTATTCCGCACTCCGCATTCCGCATTTCTAAACTATGTAGTTTTCGACAGTTTTCATTAACGCTTCTGGTCCAAAGGGCTTTGTGATATAGCCGCTCGTGCCGGACATTCGACCGCGAACCTTATCGAAAAATCCGTCGTTACCGGAAATCATCACAATCGGAACGTCCTTCGTGGCTTCTTCAGTGCGGATAATTTTGCAGACTTGATAACCGTCCATTCGGGGCATATTTATATCGAGCAAAATCAAATCCGGCACGATGCCTTTGATTTTCTCCAGCGCGTCCACGCCGTCAACCGCGCAAATAACTTCGTGTCCGACTTTTTCTAGCTTGCTCGAAATCAGCTTGCGAACCGTCGCGCTGTCGTCAATCACCATAATTGTTTTGCCTCTGATAATCGAACTGTGAATGCTTTCCTGCTGTTCGATTTCCGCCAGACGAATTTTCAGAGAGTTTATCTGCGAGCCGAGCATCACATCGTTCGTATTCATACGCCACGCGGCTTGCAGCAGCAAAATTCCCTGCCGCAGACTTTTCAAATTGATGTATCCGACGGCAAGCGTCTTGAGTTCCTGCGGTTCAAATTCGCGCTCGGTTCTTTCGGCTTCCATTCGCTTGACGGCGCGGCGCAAAATCGCTTCGTCGGCTTCCGTGTTGGCGAGCATCATTTCCAAATCGGAAAGCGTCAAAATCGTGCGGCACGAATGGCAGACAAAAGCGTTCGATTCGTTTTCGGCATCGCAGAACGGACACGCGAGCATTACGGAAAACGACTTTGAAGGTCTTTCATCGTCGAAATTTTCCTGCGTTTCATCGGAAGTTTTCGGTTCGCATTCCATTACTTGACTTACCGCGTAATCGGATAATTTGAATTCTTCGGTTTTCATATTTGCTTCGTCGTGAGATTCTCCGCTCGCTTCGCCGTCTTGGAAATTTTCCGATGAGTTATCTTTTATTTCGGCTGGCGGCGGCGCAGATTCTAATTCCTGCGTCGCATTTTGGTTTTCTGAAATCGGAGCGGCTTCGACTTCCGGCGCGTCGGCGGCAGCGATGACAAATTGCGCCGCTTTTTTATTTTCGGTTTTCGCCAGCATCATCGTCTTGAGCGAAGCCATTCCCGCATTTGCCGCGTCGTTGTCGGGGTTGATTGCCAAAACTTTTTCGTAGCAAGTGATTTTTTCGCTGAACGAATCAGCCAGATAAGATTTTAAAATCCACGCTTCTTCGAGTTCGGGAGCATTTCTTAAAACTTCTTGAAGCATCTCGCTCGCCGCCTCGCGGTCGCCGGAAATCGCCGTCGTATTCGCCTTTCGCAGAAGAACTGCGGAAATTTGATTTTTCGCCGCCTGAAGTGATGCCTGCGCGGTTTCGTTTTTCGGATTGATGCTTAAAACTTTTTGCAGGTGCGAGATTTTTTCTTCGGTCGAATCGGCAATCGAAGCCAGCCACAACCACGCCATTTCATTCTGCGAATCGTGAACAATCGCCTGCAAAAAACACTGCTTTGCTAAATCCATATTCGCTTCGTTGGAAGCGTCAACGCCGCGCTGGACGAAATTTTTAGCGAGCATAGATTTCGTCTGGTGCGCCCATTCGAGAGCGCGTGCGTTATTCGGGTTAACCGCCAGCACGTTGTTCAAAAAGACGAGCAATTCTTCGGGATATTCGCTGATGGAAGCCATCCACAACCAGGCGTTTTCGTTTTCCGGTTCGGCTTCGGTAACCTGCAAAAGCAATATGCGGGCTTCGGCGCGGTTTCCGGCTTGCGCGGCTTTGATGCCGGCTTGCAGCAGTTGAGAAACGTCTTTGACAGCGTGCGGCGAGCTAACATCTTTAGCGTAATTATTACCGACAAAAGGAATTGTCGTGGTGTTCGATTCAAATTCCAATTTCATATTTTAATAGGAGTTTTATAAATTTTATCCAACTGCGGATTTTGAGAAAATTTCGAGAAGCGGAAATACACGCCGCCTCAATCCGAAATCAATTTAATAGCAAGCGAAATGCCACGTCGAAGAATGATTTCAGAATCGAATTAAGCCGTTTATTTTCGGGCAGAAAGTTGAAAAGATTAACGGTTTCGAAAAAAACTCGGCGGGAAATTATTCTCTAAAGGTGACAAAAATCGTAATATGTCGTTGACAAAAAGTGGTATTTACGGCGAAGTAAAAGAAGCATTTAGCGATGAGTTTGCGAGAGAATAAAACTGATTTCGACGTGATTATTATCGGCGGCGGCGCGGCTGGCTTGGCGGCGGCGTTGTGGTGCGATGACTTGAAATTAAACGCTCTGCTGCTGGAATCGGGCGCGGAACTCGGCGGGCAACTTTTGCGTGTTTATAACCCGATAAAAAATTATCTCGGACGCGACGCGCGAAACGGACGCGATTTGCGCGACCGCTTCCTAAAGCAAATCGGAAACCACAAATTTATCATTCGCCTCGAATCCGAAATCGGCAGCGTTGATTTAGAGAAAAAGGAAATCAAACTCGAAACCGGCGAACGATTCTCCGCGCAATTTTTAATCGCCGCGACGGGCGTTAGACGCAGAAAATTAAACGTCGAAGGCGAAGACGATTTTAAAGGCAGAGGCGTTATCGAATCCGGCAAACGCAACGCAAAATCAGTAAAAAACAAACGAGTTTGCATCATCGGCGGCGGCGACGCGGCTTTTGAAAACGCTCTGATTTTAGCGGAAACGGCTTCGAGCGTTACGCTCGTTCATCGCGGAAAAAGTTTTCGCGCCCGCGCGGAATTTGTCGGGCAAGTAAAGTCGCATCCGAAAATAAAAATCCTCGCCGAAACGAGCGTGCGAAAAATCTTCGGCAGCAAACAAGTCGAAGCGATTGATTTTGAAAATTTACAAACGAAAGGAAAATTTAGAATTGACACGGACGCGATTTTAATTCGCATCGGTGTCGAGCCGAATACGGAATTTTTGCGCGGAAAAATCGAACTTGACGAAAATGGTTACGTTAAAATCAATATGAATTGCGAGACAAATATAAAAAATGTTTTCGCCATTGGCGATGTCGCCAATCCGCTCGCGCCGACCATTAGCAGCGCGGTCGGAATGGGCGCGACTGCAGTTAAAACAATTACGAATTACGAATTACGAATTGAAGAAATTTGTTTTCCAATTCGTAATTCGTAATTCGTAATTGTTTTTAGCGGGCGGCGAAAGAATCATTTCCCGTAATCTGCTGAAGATGGCGCGTGTCATTGAGCGCGTGAACGCGAATGTTGTTTCGACCGCGAATTTCAAAACGATTGATGCCGCAGTTTGAAGTAACCAGCCACGGCGTTGTCTTCGTATGGCGGTTTATTGCGCCGAGAAGATACAGCGTGAGAAAACAAATCGCGCCCGTGTGCGAGAAAATCACGATGCCTTCGCCCGCGTGAGCGCGGAGAATTTCGTGCAGTTCGCGCGTGGCGCGTTTGAGTAGTTGACGATAACTTTCGCCTTCGGTGATGACGTGATAAATGTTTCGATTGACGAGCGCGTAATAGTCTTTCGGATGCTCAGCTTTTGATTCGTCAAAGGTTTTGCCTTCCAAAACGCCGACTTTTCTTTCGCGGAAAGCTGGCGCAGCGATCACCGGCAAATCTAAAATTCTGGCGAGCGGCTCGGCGGTTTGCATCGCGCGAAACAAATCGCTCGAATAAATATGATTGATTTTTTCCTTTGATAAAGCCTGCGCCGTCAGTTCGGCTTGCTGTTTGCCGAGCGCGGAAAGCGGCGTGGGCGAGTGTCCGCCGAAACGCCCTTCGGCATTTCCGTCGGATTGTCCGTGTCGAACTAAAAAGAGTCGCGTAACAGGCATTTTGTTTGAGTCTGGAGAGTCTGGAGAGTCCAGAAAGTTTGGAGAGTCAAAATCAGACTCGCGACTCTCTGGACTCTCCAAACTCTCCAAACTTCTTTAAGCCGCAACGGTTTCGGCTTTTAATTTCTCGGTTTGATAATGTGTCGTCAAGGCTTCGATAAATTCCTCCAACGCGCCTTCCATTACCAAATCTAATTGGTGAACGGTCAAGCCGATGCGGTGGTCTGAAACGCGGTTTTCCTTAAACTTATAAGTGCGGATTTTCTCGCTCCGGTCGCCGCTACCGACCATTGATTTGCGTTCGCTCGCCTGAGCGTCGTGTTGCTTTTGTTCCTCGATTTCCTGAAGTCGCGCCCGCAGAATTCGCATCGCTTTTTCCTTGTTTTTAATCTGTGATTTTTCGTCCTGCATCGAAACCACGACGTTGGTCGGCAAATGAGTCAATCGCACGGCGGAATAAGTCGTGTTAACCGATTGTCCGCCCGGACCTGACGAACAAAAATAATCAATCCGCAAATCTTTCTGGTCAATTTTCACGTCAACTTCTTCGGCTTCGGGCAGAACGGCAACTGTAATCGCAGATGTGTGAATGCGTCCGGCGGTTTCGGTTTGCGGCACGCGCTGAACGCGGTGAACACCCGATTCGTAACGCATTTTCGAGAAAACATTATCGCCTTCAATCATCGCAAACGCTTCTTTCAAACCGCCAACGCCGGTGTCCGCCGAATCCATAATTTCCATCTTCCAGCCCTGACGTTCGGCATATCGCGCATACATTCGCAGAATTTCCGCCGCGAAAAGCGTCGCTTCGTCGCCGCCCGTTCCGGCGCGGATTTCTAAAATCACATTCTTTTCGTCGTTCGGGTCTTTCGGAATCAGCAGCACTTTTAACGCTTCGTCGGCTTTTGCCAGATTCGCTTCGAGTTCGCTGATTTCCGTCTGCGCCATCTCGCGCATTTCCTCGTCGTCCGACATTTCCAACAGTTCCTTCGCGCCCGTCAAATCTTCGTTCATCTTTTTGACTTCACGATATTTGTTGACGATTTCTTCCAGAGAGCGATGCTGTTTCATCGTCTTGGCGTAAACCGACATATCCGATATAATTTCCGGCGACGAAATCTGCGCGGTCAGGTCTTCGTAATTCTTTTCGATTTGGGCAAGTTTTTCCAGCATAAATTTTAGACCACAACTTCCAATTCTCTCTCGAACGCGGGAACTTCTTCCGCGTCAATCGGTTCGAGTTTCAGGGATTCTTTCAAAGACACGATGGCGACTTCCAACTGGTCGTTGTCGGGTTCTTGCGTCGTGATATTTTGCAGCCAAAGTCCGGGCATCGTGATTAATTTGAAGATGATTCCGCTTTCCTTTTTCGCCGAAAAGCGAATGATTTCATACGAAAGTCCGGCGACGAGCGGCATCAGAGCGATTCGCACGAGCAGGTTAAGCCAGAGCGCGTCAAACTTTATCACGGAAAATAAAACGATGGCGACGAGCATTACAAACATCAGAAACGATGTGCCGCAGCGCGGATGCTGACGACGCATCGGACGCGCGTTTTCAACCGCCAAATCCGCGCCGAGTTCCCACGCGAAAACGGTTTTGTGTTCCGCGCCGTGATATTGAAAAATGCGGTGAATGTCCTTTTGTCTGGACATCGTAAAAATCATCAAAACGAAAAACGCCATTCGGATGAGTCCGTCAATCAAATTAAATGCGATCCACGAATCGGGTTTGATTTCCCAAATGTATGATTTGACGAATTGCAGCCACGACGCGCCTTCGGCAATCGAAGGCTGTGCCGCCCAACCGAGCGCAATAAACAAAATATTCGTCAAAACCAGCGGCGCGACGACAAATAAAAGCACATTAAAAAGAAGCGCGAAAACTATCGAACCTACCGCGCCCGCCGCCTGTGAAGGTTTTTTCGTTTCAGTCTGTTCGATTTTTTCGGGCATCGTAACTTTCACGGGTGCTTTCGTGAAATTTTCGTCTGCCGTCCCTTCAGCGAAAACCGTCTGCGTCTGCAAAGATTTTTCCTTTGCCGTCGCCTCCTCTGCTTCCATATCGTCGTGCGCGACTTGAGCGGAAAAATTCAAAGCCTTGATTCCCAGAGCCATTGATTGAATCAACGTCGCGCCGCCGCGCAGAACAGGCAAATCGAGCCATTTATATTTATCGCTCCATTTGGGCAACGCTTCTGCCGTGTGGACAATCGAGCCGTCTTGTTTGCGGCACGCAATCGCGTAAGCCGAAGGCGTTCGCATCATCACGCCTTCCATCACGGCTTGACCGCCGACGATTAAATCCTTTTGCAGACCCAGAAAAAGGTTCAAAAATTTGATTTTTCGGTTTTTGTTTTTCATAAAATTTATCTGCTTTCGCACTCGCAATTAAAATGACTAATCAATCGCAAATCGCAAATCTAAAATCGAAAATAAAAATAACGCCGAAGGTTTTGTCGTTAGCGCGGCATAAAATTTTTACACCAAAAGCGAACGGCGCAAAATGCGTCGGCGTTAAATAATTTTTCGGCTAATGTTGGCGGTTAAAAAATCTCAAAGATTTATTTCGCGGCATTCGCGCCGCCGCGGGCGTAGCGTTTGTTAAAGCGGTCAACGCGACCGGCAGTATCAACCAATTTCTGCTTGCCGGTAAAAAACGGATGGCATTCCGAACAGATTTCGATATGCAAATCGTCCTTCATCGTCGAGCGTGTCTTAAAATTATTGCCGCACGCGCAAACGACGTTTATGTCTTGATAATTTGGATGTATTTCAGGTTTCATTGTTTCAATGGTCTCCTATATTTATGATTTTAACTTAGAATTTCTCGCTCTCTAAAGCAAACTGTAATAATAAGTGTCAATCAGATGAAAGGTCAAGTTAAAAGGTTTGCCGATAGAGCAACATAGCATTTAACAGGTCTTATCTTGTCCTCGAAAGGAAATTTTCGAGACTTCTATCTGATTGGTCACTTCAACCGTTTTGACTAATATTAGGTATTGATTGATTTAAAATGTTGAGCAGCAAATCGTTGAACTTTTTTTGAAATTACATATTAAATTTTGTATTATTATGTGAATCCTAATTCCGAAATAAATATCTTGAAGGCACGTATAAATTTAAGAAAAAGTTATTTAATCATATCGTTATAAATAAAATGAGTTTTGATATTAAAAATGTGAAAGGCGACGTAGTTGCTAGTAATAAACAATCTGGCGGAGTAAGTAGTCGGACATAATTATCTTATAGAATAACTGAAGTCCGAAAAATTGATTTTCAAAATACTTCCAACTGCTCCGAGAATCTGTCTGACCGAGTAGTGCAGTTGTGCTTTATCAACATAATC
>JBPCMK010000145.1:0-13707 GCA_051002375.1 Pyrinomonadaceae bacterium
GCTTCCGTGTGCGGCACGAAAACCGTATCGGATAAATTTTTCCATGCGTCCACGTCAACTGTCTGCATATTTATTCTCTCCAATTTTCTTTGTCATACTCCTTATGCGTTAAAACCGCGCGAATGTAAATTTTCTTTCGATTATAATGTATCGCCGTAACAAGCCGAACTTTATTTCCGCCGATGTTGAAAACCGTCAACTTACCGACCTTATCCGCGCTCGGAAGAACTTTTCTGACTTCGGCAATTGAATCGAAATCATTCTGTTTCATTAGCCGATACCAATCAGCCAGAGCATTGTTCGTTTCAGGAAATTTTTCAGCAAATTCATTCAGACGTTTGCGCGTTATAACGTGCATACAACTATTTCCCGAAACTTTCGATATATTCGCGCGTCGTTTCCTTCAAAAATTCATAAGACGGAATGACGTATAAAACCGGCTGCATATCGGAATATGAATAATCGGTTTTGACGACCTGCGCCAAATCGAACGGGCGACGTTCGACGTTGTCGGTAAAAGCGTGTTCGAGTTCGCCGAAGCTCGATAAAAGTCCCGCGCCGAACGCTTTGTTTTCGCCGTTTTCTTCGATTAAACCGTATTCGACCGTGAACCATTAAAGCCGTCCGAGTTCTTCGAGTTGGTCGTCGGTCGCAATGCGCGCGCCGTGTCCGATGAACTGGGAAAAATCGGCGAAATCGCGGTTCGTGAAATTCGGAATATGACCGATGGCTTCGTGAACGATGTCGGGTTCGGGCGTGTATTCGGGGCGCGATGTGTGGCGAATATACTGCGTGCAAAGCATCGTGCGGTATGACAGCCAACTGAGAAAAGCGCGGGTTTCGACCAAGCCTTCAATCGGCGCGAGCCGCCAATTCGACAGTTCTTTCAAACGCTTGTTCATTTCTGACAATTGCGGGATTCTTTCCGTCGTGATGCCGAGTTTTCGCTTTGCGTCGAGATAAAATTCGCTCGCCCGCCGCGCCTGAATTTCTTCTAATTTCGCGGCGACGATTTGCCAGACTCGTTGTTCTTCGTCGGTATATTCGACATCGGTGATCGAATGTGTTTCGCGGAATTTGGCGGCTAATCCGGCGATGTTATCGCGTCTTTTTCGATAATCTTCGTCATTCGCGCCCGGATGATCGAGTTCCAGTTGATTGATATTTTCAAATTCTATCTCGCCAAATTCCGGCAAATCTTCGTCCTTGATTTCATAATTCGTCAAATTTACGGCAGTTTTTGTTGTCGCGCTTGTTTCGGTCGGCATAATTTTTTCACCTCTGACAGTTTTGATGTTTAACTGAAAATAAAAGTTATCGGCGTATCAATATATTTTAATCGAATTTTCGATTTGTTGGAATAGGTAAATTTTGTTATTTATTAAAATTTCCTTATAATTTAAGTTAATTATAGCCGTTAGCTTTAAAATCTAAAATGATTGATGAAATTGATTGGAAAATTATTGTCGAGCTTCAGAAAAACGCGCGGACGAGTTTTGCCGAATTGGGACGGCGCATAAATTTAACAACGCCTGCCGTTATCGAAAGAATTCGCAAGCTCGAAGACGCGGAAATTATCAAAGGTTATCGCGCTGAAATTGACACGGCGAAAATCGGTCTGCCGATTACGGCGTTTATTCGGATGAGCATTTCGGGCGTTGATTATTCGCATATTATCGAAGTGGCGAAAAATTCGGCGGAAGTTCTGGAATGTCATCGCGGCACCGGCAACGATTCGTTTATTCTCAAAGTCGCCGTCGCCGATGTCGAACATCTGCAAAATTTGATTGATAAACTTACGCCTTACGGTATTACGACGACTTCGATTGTGCTTTCATCGCCGGTGAAAAGCCGCGTGATCGAAGCGAAAAAAAGCGTGTAAAACTTGCCAACGCGAAAATTTGCAGATAAAGTTTTGGAAAAAGCGCAACCGAATTTATGAAACAATGTCCGAATTGCAAAACCACTTACACCGACGATTCGCTGCAATTTTGTTTGTCTGACGGCGCGACTTTAAGTCGTGTGCCGGACGCGGCGGAAACCGTGCGAATGTCGTTCGATAATCAGCCGACGCGAATAGATATGCCGCTCGATTCCGTGCCGACTGTTTTCGCGCCGCCGGTTTCTCAAAACCAATCGCCGAGAAAAATGCTCGGTTTAATTATCGCCGTCGTTATCGGATTTTTTCTACTTTTGGCAATCGCCGGAGTTGCCGGATTTATTTATTTCAGGCAGAGCGGCGATAAAAATCCGGTTGCCGCCGCTTCGCCGACCGCGACCGCTTCACCGAAAACTTCGCCGACCGCCGCGCCAAACGATGAAACCGAACGGCTGAAAGAAGAAATGGCGAATCTCAAAAAACAGATGGAAGACCAAAAAAATCAAAAGCCGAATTCGCCGTATATTCCGCCGCCGCCGAATCAAAAGGAAACGACGGCGCGAGCCAACTCGCCGACCGACGGATTTCTCGCGCTGCGAAGCGAGCCGAGTTCGGAAACCGGCTATCGCATCGCCAAAATTCCGCACGGCGCGACGCTCACGGTTCTCGACTGTCCGAAGCCTTCAAACGTCGGAAAAATGCCGGGACATTGGTGTCAGGTAATCTACAACGGACAAGCGGGCTGGGCGTTCGATGGGTTTATGAGTTTCTGAAATCGGCATTATTTCAAAAGCGATTCGTAAAGATTTTTCAGATTTTTCAAATGCGCTTCGATGCTGAAATTTTCCCGCGCGTAATCGAATGCGCGATTCGATAAATCTTCGCGCAGATTCGCGTCTTGTAGTAATTTCAAAATTTTATCGGCAAGTTTCGCATCATTTTTTACGGGGAAAATTTCCGCGTATTTTCCGTCGTCCGACGCTTCGAGAAGCGGTTCGATGTCGGATAAAATCATCGGAACTCGTGCCAGCATCGCTTCGGAAACGGCGACGGGCAAACCTTCCTGCAAAGAAGAGAAAACAAACAAATCGAGCGAAGCCAAAACGTCTGGAACGTCGCTGCGTGCGCCGAGAAAATGCACTCGGTCGGCGAGATTATTTTCCGCGCAAAAGCGAATGCAGGCATCGCGTTTTTCTTCCGCGCCCGTTTCCGTTCCGCCGACGAAAACGCAGTGCGCGTTTTTGATTCGAGCGAACACTTTCGGCAAAGCGCGGCAGATGGTCATCTGGTCTTTGCGCGGGTCGCGGTAAAAATTGGCAATCATTCCGAACAGCAAGTCGCCGTCGTTCAAGTTTAATTCTTCGCGCAGAACTTTTCGGTGCGAGACGATTCTTTTTCGGTCTGCGCCGTTGTATATGACGTGAAAATTGCGCCGCGCGTCGAGATTATCTTTTTCTTCCAGCCAATTCTGCAAGCCGCGACTGACGACGACGTTGGCGTGCATCTGCGGAATTAAAAATCGGGCGGCGAGCCGATTTTTCTCGTCGGCAATAAAACCTTGAAAACTCAAAATGCGTTTGACGGGTAAGCCGACGGCGGCGAGATACAGATGCAAACCTTCGACGCATTGATAACCTTGAACGACTTCGATTTTTTTTCGCTTGATGATTTTTCTAAGCTGAAGGACGACATTAAAATCTACGGGAAGACGACGATTCAAACGAACGAATTCCGCGCCCGACGAGCGAAAATCCGGTTCGAGTGCGCCGCCGCCGGTGGCGACAAAAGTTAAATCGAGTCCGAAATCTTTCGCATTGCGGCAAACGTCCAACGCCTGCATTTCCGCGCCGCCGCGCCCCAGCGAATCGAGAATATGAAGAATTTTTAACATCGCGGTTTTATGGTTTTTAACGCAAAGGCGCAGAGTCGCAAAGACGCAAAGTGAAAAACAATTTTCAGGTTGTTAAAAACTTGTGTCTTTGCGTTAAAATTCCCTAATCAATTTATGTCCATATCGGTTTTAGTTCCGTCTTACAATCACGCGCCGTTCGTCGAGCGCACTCTGCGTTCGATTTTCAAACAAACTCACGCGCCGAAAAAATTGATTGTAATTGACGACGGTTCAAAAGACGAATCAGCCGAAATTATCGAGAGAGTTTTGCAAGATTGTCCGTTCGATTTTGAATTTATCAAACGCGAAAATCGCGGGCTGTCGGCGACGCTCAACGAAGGTTTCGCAAAAACGAGCGGCGAATTTTTCGCTTATCTAGGCTCGGACGACGTTTGGCTTTCGACATTCTTGGAAGAGCGAATCAAGCTTTTGCAAAAGCGTCCCCGTGCGGTGCTGGCTTTCGGACACGCATATTTAATTGACGAAAACGATTTTATAATTGACCGCACCGATAATTGGACGGCGTTTGCCGACGGCGATATGCTGCCGCTTTTATTGCGCGGCGTGATTTTTTCGAGTCCGAGCGTTCTTTATCGGCGAGCGATTTTGGAAAAATACACTTGGAATGAAAATTCGATTTTGGAAGATTACGAATTGTATCTGAAACTTTCGCGCGAAGGCGAATTCGCGCTCGATTCAAAAATTTTATGCGCGTGGCGGCAGCACGGCTGGAATGTGAGCGGCGATTTTTCGGCGATGCTCGACGAATGGACGGCGGCGCAAAATCGCGTGGCGGGCGATTTGAAAATCTCGCGCGGCGAACTCGATAAAATTCAAACGCAGATGAAATTCGACGCGATTCCCGGCGTTATCAGGCAAGGCGAAAAACGCGAAGCCTTACGCTTGCTGCGCGAAAATTTTAAAGGCGCAAACTCCGCCGCGCAAATTGCGAAAACTCTTTTTCGCCTCTCTGTTCCGAAGAAAATTTTTCAATGGAACAGACAAAGAAAAAGACAAAAAGCGATTAAGAAATACGGAAAACTGGAAATCTGAAATGATTAAATCCGAGCTTCGCAAAATCTATCTCGCCCGACAAACATCGCTTTCCGGTGTTGAGAGAAACGAAAAAAGCCGGCAAATCGCCGACGCATTTTTCGAGAATTTCAATCTGGAAAACATTCGCTTTCTGCATCTTTTCCTGCCAATCGAAAAAAATCGGGAAATAGAAACTTCGATTATTTATAAACGTCTGTGGCTGGATTTTCCGCGCATTCGGACAATCGTTTCGCGTGTTGATTTTCAAACGATGACGCTTGGGAATTTGAAATTCGCCGCCGACACGAAACTCGCGCAAAATCGTTGGCATATTTTCGAGCCGACGGAAGGCGAGTTAGTGGAAATCGAAAAAATAGATTTGGTTTTAGTTCCGCTTTTGTGTTTCGACCGGAAAGGTTTTCGCGTCGGTTACGGCAAAGGATTTTACGATAAATTTTTGAACGAATGCCGTGCCGATTGTTTGAAAATCGGTTTGTCATATTTCGCGCCGATTAAAGAAATTTCAGACGCGAAAAAATTTGACGTGCAGTTGGATTATTACGTTACGCCGCACAAAATTTGGAAGTTTTGAAAATGATTTGAAGCAAAGGCGCAGTTCTTTTTGGCAAGTTTCGCGCCTTTGCATGTAACTTTATCTCGTCTTTAAAAGGTCGCGGATTTCCGCCAGCAGAACTTCTTCGCCGGTCGGCGGAGTCGGCGCGGCTTGCATTTTGTTAAATAGTCTGACGGCGTAACGCGCCAGAAAAAACATCACAATCGCCACAATCAAAAACGTGATCACGTCGTTGATAAATTGACCATACATTATCAGCGGCTGTTTCGCCGCCTGCGCCGCCGCGATTTGCGCGGGCGTGGCGACGGGCATATCGCCCAAGTTCCAAACTTTATCTTTGAAATCAATTCCGCCGGTTAAAAATCCGATGACCGGCATAATAATTCCGTCGGTAAATGTTTTGACAATCGCGCCAAACGCCGCGCCCATGATGACGGCAATCGCCAAATCCAGAATATTGCCGCGTGCAATAAAAGCCTTGAAATCATTTAACATTTTGTTTTGTGTCCTCTCTTTTTAATTTGTAAATACGAAAACCTGCTTGGCGAAAAACGAATCTTCCAAAAGAAAAAAGGCAATCGAAATTTTTAATCCGACAGCCTTTCAAAAATTAAAGATTCTTGAGAAAAATTTATAGCATATTTTCTAAGCGGGCAACAAACCTTTTATTTCTTTTACGATTTTTTGGACATCTTCGTGGTCTTCGAGCGCGAACATAAAAAAGTCATAGCTCGTTTTGAAACAGACTAAACCGTTGCCGAAAAACCAAACGCCTTCGAGCAGCGGATTGCCGCCCAGAATCCAATCAATCGGTGCGCCCGTGATTGTTTTCGGATTCAAAATATTTGTCATCATCACCGCGCCCGACGCAAAACTAAACGCGCCCAAAAGCGGTGCGCCGACGTATTTTGCGATGTCGCGCTCGAACTGAATTTTCTCCGCATCGGCTTGCGTGAGTTCGCCGTTTTTGATGAGTTCATCTTGATTTTTTAGAAACGCTTGAAACTGCTCGTTCGCTTTTTTAACCGACCACGCGGGCAAAGCCGAATTGAAAAGCCAATGCGAACTGATGCCCGTGAAAACAACGCCCAAGCTTGCGCCAACGATTATCGAAACGCCGGTCGTCGCGGCTTGCAGAGGTTTTTCCGCAATCCAATCGGTCGTTTTCTGCACGGTTTTTATCGCCGAATCAATCGTCCGCGTCCAACTCGCGCCGAGATTAAACGCGCGGGAAACGCGGCTGGCGGTCGTGCCGAAAGATTCTCTGGCTTCATCAAAAACCGCGCCCGCTTTTTCCGAAGCGACGTTGAAAACCGCGCCCGCGTGTTTGCCGACTTCTTTGATAACTTTCTCGGCTTCGACGGCGGCGACGGCGACTACATCGACGGCTTTTCCGCCCGCGTCTTCGGCGATATCACGAAGCGGTTCGCTCGCGTCCCAAGCCTTTTTCGCCGCGTCTTCCGCCGTTTTGAATGTGCCTTCGGCGACCTTTACGGCTTGCTTGCCGACTTGGGATTTTTCGGCTTCGGACTTGATTTTTTTCGCACCCTTTTTTGCCGCGTCTGCGGCGACCTTCGCGCCTTCTTCGATTTTTTCTTTTAGTCCGATTTGTTTATCGAAATCGTCAAAGCGTTCTTTGGCTTCGCGCTGCCATTTTTCAAATCGTTCTTTATAATCCGCCATTTGTTTTTCCTCTCTCTTGTTGCAAAATACGTTTTCGCAAAATGATTTGTTCACGTTTGATGCGAAATCGCTTTTATACTTTGTATGATTACATCAACAAAGGCGGCGGTCAAATTTTTTATTTACACCGGCAGACTTTTGCCCGACAACACCGTTCGATGCCTTCGCGCAACTGAAGCGAAAAATCGAGCGAGACCGCTTGTGCGTCCGGCGCGGAGAGAGTTCGATCTTCCGTTCGGTCGCTTCGCGGATTGACGTTCTTAAACCAGAATTTATCGGTCGCCGCGTCGCAGGACATCGGTGGGTAAGACAAATTCAATTTATTAAAATCCAAATCCTGCGGCATTTCCGATTGCGCGTGGCAAGCCATACACGAAGATTTCGGGTTATCAACCGGACCGTTCAGACGCATCTTGCAGCCGAAATGCTGCGGCACGGGAACGTCGGAATTTAAAAAAGATTCGTTCAATTCATTGCCGAACATCAAGCCGAGCGGCACGACGCGCAGCCAGCCTTGCCGGTCAGACGGAAGCTCTGCATTATAAGCAATCGGCGGCGCGTCGTCGTGATAAACGAATGTGCCGAAAACCCATCCGGTCGGCGAAACCGAATCGCGCACGGCAACGTCAATTTGTAAAAGCCGAACCGTCTGCGGCGGCATTTTTCCGCGATAAATATCCGCTTGCCAGGCGACGCTGTTTCGCAAAAATTTTTGTTCCGACTGCGTGAAAAGAAGTTTGACGGCGACTGTTCCTTCGGGAAATCCTTCGGCGGGAAAGTTCGCCGGATTCGGATTTTGCTTGAGCATTTCCGTCCAAATCCGATTGATGTAATACGCGCCCGGTTCGTTATAAACGCTGACCGCCCAATTTTCAATCGGCAGTTTATCGTCGTCGCAGATTTTGCCTTCGCGCAGTTCTTTCGCACACGACGGACGCTCGGCGGTTAAGCCGCGCAGAAATTCTCTGCCTGTCGCGCCCGTGTGCATCCATGGCGCGTGAAACCATTTTCGCTGCCGGTTTTCCTGAACTTGCCAGTCCGTTTCGAGGTTTCCGGCATAAGCGTAACGTAAAACCGCCAGCAGATAATCTCGCCATTTTGCTTTAAATTCGCCGGGCGTTTTTACGATTCGCTTCCAGGGCAATTCCTCGCCCGCGCTGCTTCGCGCTTCGGCGTAATTTTGACTCAGTTGAAAAACTTTGCCCTGCGGATTTTCCAGACACCAACGCTCGGTCGGCGCGAAATTTTCGTCATAACTCGGAAACGGTCGCGTGGCTGGCGGGCAAAGAGAATTATTCTGCGGCGTGAATTTTTTGAAAAAAAAGGCGAATTTTACGAAAAGCAAAATGAAACCGGCGATAAGCAGTATTTTTATTTTCATTGTTCGAGGGCGTTCCTCCAAAACAAATCGAGTCGCTATGTCAGAACCGTCTCGCGTAAGCGGGCGGTTTAACCCGACCGAAAATTTCAAACTCAGGATTTTGCCCACGAAAGACACGAAAAATACGAAAATAAAAAAAATTTTTGATTCGGTTTTATTTTTTCGTGCCTTTCGTGTCTTTCGTGGGCGAGAAAAAGTTTTAGAACAATTTAAATCTACGAAAGCGTGGATTCATACGCCGCCCAGCCTTGTTTGACTTTGTGCGTCAGCGTGAAATTATCGTTTTTTCCAACGCCGTCTACCGTCCCGACTATATGGACATTCATCGTTACGGTCGCTAAAGTCGGGTCGTTCGGGTCTATCGTATAATTGACGTTCGATATGTCGAACGTATCAACCGTTATGTCGCCCGCTTCGTATTTTTTGCGAAATTCGCTTTCCGTGTAATCCGTTCCAAAAAAGTTTTTGAAAACCCATTGGTTGCGGTCGAGAAAACGGATCATTCTCCCGAACCACCATTGATTCGCCGCGCCCGATTCCTTAACTATCGAATTGGCAAATTGTGTGGCGAAATAATCATTCTCCGGTCCGTCTGGCATAATTTTATCCTTCCTTAATTTTTGTTTTTTGATTAAAGCTCGATGAAAACTTCGCTCGATTCGTAAAGAAAAAGCTGACGTTTTTTGCAAGGTTTTCAGTTCGGTAAGTTCGCAAAATTCGTGCCAGCCGCTTTGTTATGACAAACGCTGATTTTCGTAAAAAGATATTTTACGGACATATCAAAATTGATAGTATAAAAAACCGATTTGTTATAAAATGCTTCCGACAAAGCAGTTCCAAAACCAACAAATTCATTTCCGACATTTGTAATGAAATTAGATTCCGGCACGAAAATCGGACGCTATGAAATTCGGTCTCTGCTCGGTTCGGGCGGAATGGGCGAAGTTTATCGGGCGTTCGATGTTTTGCTCGAACGCGAAGTCGCGCTCAAATTTCTCAAGCAGACTGACGATGCTGAAAAACTCCGACGGTTTCGGCAGGAAGCAAAAGCGATTTCCGCGTTAAATCATCCGAATATTTTAACGATTTACGAAGTCGGCGAATACGAAAATCATCCTTACATCGTTTCCGAATTAGTGGGCGGAAAAAATCTGCGCGAGCATCTTTCGGAAGACGGATTGACGTTTGCGGAGATTTTGGAGACGGGCGTTCAAATCGGCAACGCGCTGGCGGCGGCGCACGCGGTCGGTATCGTCCATCGTGATATAAAGCCGGAAAATATAATGATTTTGCCAGATGGCTACGTCAAAGTTTTAGATTTCGGATTGGCAAAATTCGTCGGCGCGGAGAAAAATTTAACGCTCGATTCCGAAGCGCAAACCGCTTCCTTGATTCAAACGAAAGCGGGAATGATTCTCGGCACGGTAAATTATATGTCGCCCGAACAACTGCGCGGCAAACCGGTTGACGAGCGCACGGACATTTGGAGTCTGGGAGTCGTTTTGTTTGAAATGTTCGCCCGCCGCCGACCGTTCACGGGCGAATCGGCGAGCGACGTTATCGCCGCCGTTTTGGAACGCGCTGCGCCGCGAGTTTCCGAATCGGCGGCGAATTTTCCCGTCGAGATCGAATCAATTATCGGCAAGGCTCTGCAGAAAAATGCGGACGACCGATTTCAAAACGCGCGTGAATTTGTCGCGGCTTTGAAAAACGCCAAAGCCGAAACGCAAAGCGGAAACTTCCACGCGGCTTTTCAAAACGGCGCGTCGCCCGATTCGTTTTCCTCACGAAAAACAATTTCCACAAACACCGACCGAATCATCTCCGACGAAGGCAAAAATCTTTCCGGTTTGTTTATCGCCGGAAAAAAAATTCGCTGGCGCGTCGTCGCCGCGTTCGGTTTGGCGTTCGCGCTGGCGGCGAGCGTAGTCGGCTGGTTTTACGTTTATCAGCCGATTGTCCGCCAATCGTCCGCCAAGCAAAAAAAATTCCGCTCATTATCAACGACCGGCAACATCACTAACGCCGCCGTCGCGCCGGACGGACGCTTTGTCGCTTACGTTCAAAACGACCACAACGGTCAGCAAAGTTTATGGCTCAGACCGACTGAAGAAACCGCCGGACGCGAATTGATTCCGGCAAATTCGGAAGGCTACGCGGGATTGACTTTCGCGCCCGACGGACAATCAATTTACTGCACGATCTTCGATAAAAACGGAAGCGGAAGACTCAAGCGCGTTTTGATTACGGACGGCTCGCGGCAGGAAATCGCCAAAGACGTTGATACGGTAGTTTCGTTTTCGCCGGACGGAAAAAAATTCGCGTTCGTTCGCAGCGATCCCGAAAAGGGAATTGACCGGATAATTATCTTAAATACGGACGGCAGCGGCGAGCGCATATTGAAGGAAAAAACGCGCCCCGAATTTTATATCAACAGTTCGCGCGAGAGCCTCGCGTGGTCGCCGGACGGAAAATTTATCGCTTGTCCAATCGGGAAAAACGGAACGGACGGCGTGTTGATGAGCGTCGCGGAAATCAACATCGAAAGCGGCGCGGAGAGACCGCTCACGCAGACTAGATGGCATCGCGTCGGGCGCGTCGCGTGGACGAAAAACGCCGACGAATTATTGATAACGGCGGCTGAAGTCGGCTCGGAATCGTTTCAAATCGTCAAATTATTTCGCTCCGACGGCAGCACGCAAAACGTAACCGGCGAGTTGAACGATTATTACAATTTCAGCTTGAACGAAGATTCGACGTTTTTATTGGGCGTTGCCAGCGACCGGACATCGGCGATTTATATCGCTTCGAGCGACGCGCCCGACGCGATTAAACAAATCGAAGGCGGCAAATACGACGGCATCGGCGGCGTTTGCCAAACGGCGGACGGGCGCATCATATACGTTTCGGCGGAAAGCGGCAACCGCGATATTTGGGCGATGGACGCGGACGGCACAAATCGGCGGCAGTTGACCTTCGACAAAGCGGCGGACGATTCGCCCGCCGTTTCCGGCGACGGAAAATATATCGTGTTCATTTCGTCGAGAAGCGGCGTTTCGCACATTTGGCGGATGAATTCGTCGGGCGGCGATGTCAGACAATTAACCGATAAAAGCGGCGAAAGTTTTCCCGCCGTTACGCCCGACGGCGCGTTCGTAATTTATTCTTCCGGCACTGAAAGCCGGACGACGCTTTGGAAAATTTCCATCGAAGGCGGCGAGCCGGTGCAGTTGACGCGCAAATTATCGAACGGGTCGGCAATCTCGCCGGACGGAAAATTTATCGCCTGTTTGACGCACGGCGAATCATTCGATTCACAAACCGAAATTGCCGTCGCCTCCGCCGACGCGGGAGATTTTCTAAAAACATTCAAACCGGCGGGCTTTCTCAGTTCGCCCGGTTTTCCGGCATCTATCGGCTGGCTATCCGACAATCAAACGGCGATTTACGTCGCTAACGCGAACGGCGTTTCAAACGTCTGGGCGCAGCCTTTGGCGGGCGGCGAGCCGAAACAGTTGACGAATTTTACGGCTGATAGAATTTTCTCGTTCGATTGGTCGAAAAACGGCAAGCAAATCGTTTATGCCCGCGGCGGGCTTCGTAATGATTTGGTTTTAATCGAGAATTTCTGAAAAAGGTCTCATTGATTTTTCAATCCCAACCCGCGCACGATGCGGTGTAGATTGTTCGGATGAATTCCTAAAAGCCGCGCTGCTTCCGTGTAATTTCCCTGCGCGTTTTGAATCGCCGTCAGCACGATTTTTCGCTTGGCTTGTTTTAACTGTTGGTTAAAATCACCGGAGGAATCCATTTTCGGCGCGGCATCTTCGACCATTTCCTTTGGCAAATCTTCCGGTTGAATTCGAGACGAAGTTCCTAAAACGACGGCGCGTTCAATCACGTTTTCAAGCTCGCGGACATTGCCTTGCCATTCTCCGGCGAGCAAAATTTTTCGGGCTTCGTTCGACAATCCGGCAACTTTCCGGTGGCAGCGTTCGCTGTATTTACGAACGAAATGCTGCGCGAGAATCGGAATATCGGATTTGCGCTGGCGGAGCGGCGGCATCGTTATTTGCAAGACGTTCAAACGAAAATATAAATCGCGCCGGAAACGCCCGTTTGCTATTTCGTCTTCCAAATTTTTATTGGTGGCGGCAATCACGCGCACATTGACGCGAATCGTTTTCGTGCCGCCGACGCGCTCGAATTCGCGCTCTTGCAGAAAGCGCAGAAGTTTGACTTGCAGGGCGGGCGCGAGTTCGCCGATTTCGTCGAGAAAAACCGTGCCGCTGTCGGCTATTTCGAGCTTGCCTTTTTTCTGCGCGACTGCGCCGGTGAACGCGCCGCGCTCGTGTCCGAAAAGGTCTGATTCGAGCAGATTTTCATTCAAAACTCCGCAGTTTATCGCCACGAAAGGTTTCGCGCCGCGCCTTGAATTGCGGTGAATCGCTTGCGCGGCGAGTTCCTTTCCCGTTCCCGATTCGCCCGCGATAAGAACGGTCGAATCGGTCGGCGCGACGCAGCTAATCATTTGGAAAACTTCCTTCAGAGGCGGACTTTTTCCAATCATATTCGTTTCAATTTGCAGGCTGTCCTTCAAATATTCGTTTTCCTGCCGCAAGCGGGCGAGCGACGCTGCGCCGTCGAGCGCGGCGGAAACCAGAAACGAAACGGCGGTCATTTGTTCGAGATGCGTTTCGGTAAAAGATACGTCTGCGTCCTGCGTGTCGAGATAAATCAAACCTTTCCAATCGCCGATTTTCAAAGGCACGCAAAGCAGCGAAGTAACGCGCGAAGCGATTAAACTCTCGGCTTTTTCCAAATTCGCATCGGATAAATCGTTGCTCAAAAGCGCGACTTGTTCCTGCAAAACCTGGCGCGAAACCGTGCGGCTGATTTGCATCGGCGCGACATCAGAAAAGCCTTTCGCCATAACGCAAACCGCTTGCGACTCGCTTAAATCGTCGTCCGTTATGAGAATCGCGCCGCGCTGCGCCGGTATGAATCCGAGAATTATTTCCAAAACTTTTCTCTGCAAATCTTCCGATTCTTTTATTTGATTGATGGCTTTGCCGAGTTTGATGAGGACGCTTAAATCGTCCGGGAAATCCTGACGCGCCGCTTCGTTCGGAAAAATCCGAATCGCCGAATTGGTAACGAGCGTCCCGTCGTCAAATCGGGCTTCGGCAAAAGGCGCGTCAGAATTTTTGTCGGCTAGAAACATAAAACAAGCATTTCCAAGGCGAATCCGGTCGCCGTGTGTG